>NZ_JAVXIY010000002.1:0-100806 GCF_036648155.1 Lactococcus sp.
GTGCTTGGCGAATGACTTGGATACTCGGTAAGAGGGCATTACAACGGCGGACAAAGCGAGAATATTCTAGGAAATTAGGAAATAAACTTTGAGCCAATTGGTGCTTAGCTTTAAGCGTTTCACTAAAATGCAGTACGCCCCAGAGGTAACAAGCGATAACTAAGCAATCTGATGTTGCGAGATGGACGTTCTTTCGGTTTTGAACCTCAAGGGGAACACTCGTTTGATAAAGCGTCTCAATGGTTGTCAGTAAATAAACAAAAACTTTTGGAAGTGTGCTATTATAAGTCATATAAGTCGTGCGCTTTCTAATGCTTAGTGGTTTAAGATTAGGATAGCACGACTTATTTATTTTCCAATGAAATTAACTAGCAATTCGGGTTTTAAATATTGGTATAAATCTTTCATTTATTGTTTTATTGACTTTCCGTACTATTATTAGAGGGGAGGTTAATGATTTGCCCTGGACTAATTAGACTAAGGTTTATCCCTGGGTTTAGCTCTTGAATCTCTGTGGTTGTCGTATTATAAAATTCTGCGATTTCTCCTAAAGTATCTCCTGATTTAACTGTATAAGTTTGAGTTCCCGCATTTGAAGAAGATTGCTCTGTGCTACTTTGAGAAGATTTGGTGGGAAGTGACTTTTTTTTCAGCTTGCTTTCACTACTTGTCAACTTGTTGGATGATTTAGTCGTTGTAGATTTGTGCATATTTTTAGCAATTTTTTCCTCTTCTTTCTCTCTTTCACTTATACTCATACTAATTACTTCATTATTAAGTTTCTCTGAGAAAGAGGGCCTAGCTTGAAAAAGGTGCTGAGTTAAAAAATTTCGTGGATTAGTTAATGCTTCGATACTTGTAGCACTGCTTGTATAAAAAACTATGCCAATAAAACAAATAAATGCAAGTAAAACAAGAAATACTTTTGTCGTTATTGATAATTTATTATTTCTCACAAAGTCCAATTGATCTTGGGGACCCTTTCGAGAGTAACTATTCGGGCTTTTATTATATTCTTCTTCAAGTTCCTCTTTAAGCATTTCAATAGAATAAGTCAGTTGTTCTCTTCTTACTTTTTCTTTATACTCATCTTGTTCCTCTGGGGTAAGACGAATAAACCACTGAACGAAATTAATATATTGAGGTAATATTTCTTCCGTAGGTCCGTATCCTTTAACTTCACCATAATGCAACCAAAGCACCTTGTCACACCATTTTTCAATTGCCATCATGTCGTGAGAAATAAGTAAAATCGTTTTACCTTGCTCACGAAACTCAAACATTTTATCTGCTGATTTTTGTCCAAAAGTTCCATCTCCAACTGAAAGTACTTCATCAATAATAAGAATATCAGGATTTTGATAAGCAGCAATTGAAAAACTTAATTTTGCTTTCATCCCAGAAGAATAGGTTTTTAATGGTTGGTCAATAAATGGTCCGAGTTCTGAAAAGTTAATAATGTCATCAAGCTTATTTTCTATTTCTTTTTTAGTCATCCCCATCATGAGACCAACCACATGAATATTTTCTCTTCCTGTAAGATTGGGAATGAGACCAGTTCCTAGAGCAATAATGCTTACATTTCCATTAACCTCTAATGCCCCCGTTGTTGGAGTCATTGTTCCACTGATGAGCGTTGATATCGTAGATTTTCCAGAACCATTTAGCCCTATGATTCCAATTGTTTCACCATCACGAACTTCAAAACTTACATTTCTCAAAGCCCAAAATTCTTGTCCCTTACTTCGATTTAAACCAAATAAAGTTTTCATTTTATTACTAGTTGTCTCAAGCATTTCAAACCTTTTGGTCAAATTGGTAGCTCTTATCTTGAGTTTTTTATTTTCATTATTTGTCATTTGTCTTAATTTCCAATCTATTTTATTCAGACAATTATTTAACGATTATACTGCCGCTTAGTTTCGTCATTTCAAAACAATATAGTCATTGACTGACCGATTATCTTGGCTTGGATAAATTGCTTGCCCGTCTAATGACATTTGACTGGAGCCGCCCCCATCCATTACTAGAGCATTTTCTAAATGAAGACTTTCAAGTTCTGACATAATTGCCGGATAACCTGTATTGGTATCTGAGATAATAAGATAGATGTTATTGTCTTTATCATTTCCTAAAAAAGAATGAATTTCCCAATTAACAGTTCCATCGCTTGGTAAACTTTTCCCATTTTTTATTAGAATGGAGCCAAAACTAAAACTCATATCAGCGCCTTTTTTCAATATTTCACTTGCTGGTGTAGTTGAATCATAAACCTCTGATGAACCATCCTTATTGAATACAAAAGCATATTTGGCTCTTTGGTCAGAGTTCCAATCTTTGAACAGCTTTCCGTTGTTAATTTGAAAACCCGTGATTTTTCCAGTTGTCATGTTAAAGCCAGAAGCATTCATAATTAAGCTATCTGGATACTTACTGACCACTTCTGTCATGCTCAATACAGGACTATCAGTCGAAGTTCCAGTTTTTAGAACTTGCGGACTATGAACTTTATAAATTTTAAAATCTCCTGTTGAAAGATCTGTAAATTTTTCTCCACTTCCTTGAGATTTTACTTGAAGCCAATCTGATACGCCGGTACTTTCTACTGGAACAATCGCTTGAGCCTTTTCTGTAGAACTTTGGCTTTTTGATACCTGAGAACTTGAAGAAAGATAACCATTGGATTCAGAAGTTTTTGTAACCTGTTGACTGGTCGTTGGAGGAACATAAGTTTCTTTATCAAAAATGTATTTTCCTACCATTATTAATAAAATAAAAAAGATTAGGATGAGTGATGAAACCATTATTTTTTTTGGAAAATTATTCTTTAACATTTGCCCCTCTTTCTTTATAATGATTTTCTAGTCTAATTTGGATTAAATCTTTCATATTATATCACTCTAAATTTGAGATATCTAAGAAAATTTTAAATATTTAGTAAAAACGGCTTACCTTACAACGCTTAAATTTTTTATTCGTTATCTTTTAAAGGATATTTTGTGATGTATGAAAATTAAATTTCTTTTATTTGTCAATTGTATTATTTACTTTAATTATTGTCAAGAAAAATAACGTAAAGTCATTTACTTTACGTTATTTATATTTACTTAATTTACATGTAATAAAAAGACTCCAAATAATTTTGAAGTCTTTTTATTATTATTCTGTAATTCCAAGAAGTTGCTTAATTTGTTTGACTTGCATTTTAGCATATTCTGTTGGATTTGATTTTTGGAGGGCAGCAAGTTGTGCTGCTTTTTGTGGGTCAGCTTTAAGCTGTGCTTCCATTTGTTTTTGCATAGCTGGAGCTTCTTGACTTAGTTTTTTAACTTGGTCTTGAGTTAAAACGAGCCAAGTATCTTTCGGAACTGACACAACAGATTGTTGTTTAACCAATTCATTTTGTTCTCCACCGACGCTAAACAGTAATTTATAAAAATCAGATGACCAAACACGTCTAGTTGTTTTAGTCGTAACTGTTGCTTTAGTATCGTCTACTAATTTATAAGTAGCAGATTTTTTAACAGCTTCAACGATATTCTTTTGATTTGGTTTGAAATTAGTATCAGCTTTTTCAGATTTTTCACTATTTCGATATACCAAAACATAGTTGTCCGTATTTTTTCCGATTTCTGCTTTAATCATCATGCCATAAGGAGCTGTTTTATCTCCAGCAGTATAGATTTGGTGAGTACTTGAAGTTGTTACTTCTTTCATTCCCCAGTTATCTTTGATATGCATGGTCAACATAGCAACAGAACCCGCTAATAATAGAAAGGAGATTCCACCAACTAACCAATGAGCAATTGTATTCTTTATGAACATGAAACCAAAGAAGGTTCCAATCATAAACACTACCAATAATAATATAATCAGCATTATTTATTTTCTCCTTTCACTTCTTGTTCTTCAACTGGTAGGCCAGCAATCATTCGACCACTCTTCAAAGAAAGAGCTACAAAAATACCGATGATTGCAAAGACAAGTCCAATTGCAAATGAGGCATGGTAACCTTGCAACATTGCTTCAATAGCTTTATTTGCAAATTGCAATGGATTGGCTGCCTTCAATGATGAAGCAGGCATATTATTCGTAATTACGTTTTGGGCTACTGAAGAAAGGAGGGCAACGACAACTGATGAGGCAACTTGACGTGCTGTATTATTTGAAGCTGTAGCTTGAGCAACTTCATTTACTGGCACTGCATTCATTGCGCTTGTTGTCAATGGCATCATAACCATACCTACACCAACCATACGTAAACCGTAAAGAAGAGTAACAAAATGATCAGGAGTTGTAGCTGTGAAGAACATAAATGGTACAGTACCCAATGCTAAAACAAGGAAACCAATAACGGCGAGACGTTTTGAACCAATACGGTCATAAACACCACCAGCAAGTGGTGCTACAACAGCCATCATCAATGAACCAGGTAAGAGGACAAGTCCTGAATTGAAGGCAGAAAGTCCGTGAACATCTTGAAGATAGAGAGGAAGCATCATTTCAACACCCATCATTGCCATTGTACTTAAAGCAAGGGCGAGAGTGACTAGAGTAAATTGTCGAATCTTAAAGACACGGATATCAAGGAAGGGGTCGTCCATCTTAAGTTGACGCAATCCAAAGAGAAGGATGATAATTAAACCACCAACAATTGGGGCAATTACAGTATTAAATTTACCCCATCCATCAGTTGCAACGTTTGTGAATCCCCAAAGGAATGCACCAAAACCGGCAACTGAAAGGATAACTGAAAAGAAGTCTAATTTCATTGGACGGTTTGGAATAACATCTCGCATGGCAAAAATTGAAACGAGGAAGACAATTCCGACGACAATCATTGGAATAAGGAAAATAGTTCTCCAACCTGCATCAAAAGTCCAGAAGATAAGATTAAAATCATGAGTGATTAACCAGCCTGCAAATGTTGGTCCTAAAGCTGGAGCAAGAACGAGTACAACCCCAGCAACCCCCATGATCGCTCCCATTTGTTTCGCTGGGAACATATTAACCAAGGCCACTTGCATCAATGGCATCGTAATCCCAACCGCAATGGCTTGAAGAATACGACCAGCAAGGAAAATCCACCAACTTGATGTTGGTGCAGAGTAAGCAACAAACATTCCTAAAAATAAAATTGCGTATGCTGTCACGTAAAGCCAGCGAGTAGGAAATTTTGTTGCTAAATAAGCTGAAATAGGAACCATAATCCCGTTTGCTAATAAGAACCAAGTTGTTGCTTGTTGTGCTGTTGACATTGTGATGTTGAAGTCATTCATCAATGTTGGAATCGCTGTTCCAAGTGATGTTTGCATCAACATGGCACCAAATGTACCAACCAGAATCAAAATAAGCATTCCGATTCGGCTATAGTGTTTACCATGTATATCTAAATGGTAATCTTTTTCATAAGTATCAGGCATTTTTTTCCTCCTCTTTACCTTTATCTTCTTCTGCAAGTTTCATGCCAATTTCTAAAAACATTTTGAAATTTTCAATGAAACTTTCTGTTCGTTCTTCACCCATTTCTTCAAAAACTCGCGCCAAATTTGAGCAAGCTTCTACTCTAATTTCTTCTGCGACACGTCGACCTTTGTCAGTAATTGCAACCAAAATTTTTCGACGATCTGTTCTTGAAATCTCACGAGTAATCAAGTTTTTACTTTCAAGATTATTTAAGATTGTTGCTATTCTCGCCGTACTTGTATGCGTGAATTTTGCAATCTTACTTGGAACAATTTGCTTACCAGCTTCCTTATAAAGATAGCCTAACACCAAATGCTCCCCCTGGGAGTAGGTATTAAAGCGGTGCATCATCTCTGCTTTTCCTCTTTTTATAACAGTTGTGAGGAAAACCTCCGCTGCCTTATTGTAGTCCATTTTCACTCCTCCCTAACGGTAATATTTATTAACGACGTTAACTATTATAATCCGTTCGCTATCTTTTGTCAAGAATAAAAATTCTTTAAGGAAAAAAATTTTTTGAGTTCTAAAAAAGCCTGCAATAGCTTGCAGACTTACTTTTAATTTTATAAATTTATCCAACAATTCGAGCAAAGGCATTCTTTAATTCATTATTCTCTGTTTCTTTTAAGTGTAAATAATGATTGGTATTTCCTTGATTTTGACCAGTGTAGAGCACAAGAGGACGGCCAACTTTAAGCACAAAGAAATAGACATGATTTTCAAATGTATTCTTTGTCCCAAAATCCGAGTAAACATCAACTAATAAATAATCTCCTTCTCCTTCTCCTGTCTCTGACCATCTTAAATCAATCGGTTGATTATTAATGGTCGCTTTCCAAGCTGTATTATCATTTAATACTGAAAATGGAAGAGAGAGTCCATAAAAGTCAACGTTATGCGTAGGATCATATTGACTATAGTTTTGATTCATTTCTTTTCCCCATGCACTCATAAACTCTGCAAGTCGGAACTTCTTTTCTGAATTCCATTTTATTTCTGTTTGAATCGTTGAACTTGATTCGTCAGTTGTTGTTGCTTTTGAACTACTAGTTTGACTTTTGGTACTTGAATTATTTTGAGAGGTAGAACTTTGCTGAGAGATGAAGCTACCTTCAGAAGTCGTTTTTGAAACTTCTTTAGATTGTTTTGAACTGCAAGCTGACATTCCAAATACCGTTACTAAAAGAATCGTAACCATATATATACTTTTCATTTATTTTCTCCTAATTTTATTCTACCTCAAAAGTAATAAAAAAACTATTTATATCATAAAAAAGTATTAATTTTTATAGATTACTAAAGCCAAGTATCGTCAAATCTTAATAATACTATATATAATAAATAAAAGCCCCTAGATTCAGTTAGGAGCTTTTAACATCAAGAAATTAGCGACTAATTTTTTTAGCCGAAATGATAAGCATCATCGGACGCCTCATTTCATTTTTCATTTCCTCAAGTTCTCTCATTTCAATCGGAGGTTTAGGTTCAATAACATTAGTAAGTTCAAATCCTGCATTTAATAAAGTCATCAAATAGGTTGTCACTGTTCTATGATATTTAATCACTGACTCTCCTAGAAAACTGACTTCCCTCGCACCTTCATAATAATAATTATCAACTGGAAAATGACGGATATTACCGTTCTCATCATAAGACCAATCTTGTTCTCCAGAAGAAGTAAACAAGGGGTGTTCGACTGAAAAAATTAATTCACCATTCTTTTTAAGACATTTTGAAATTTTCTTCACTAGCTCCTCAAAATTTGAAATATAATGAAAGGCTAAAGAACTAAAAACAATATCAAAAGTATCAGTTGAAAAATCTATCTCTTCTATTGCAGACTGTTGATATTTAATTCGGGCATCATGATTCATTTTATTTGCCACTTCGAGCATCTTATGAGAAAGGTCTATTCCTACTACTTCTAGCGCTCCATGGTTAGCCGCATATTTACAATGCCAACCATAGCCACATCCTAAATCTAAAACTTTCTTTCCTTGAAAGTTTGGTAGTATTTTTTCTAATTCAGACCACTCTCCAGCGGCTCTCAAACCTTCTTTAGACCTTGGCATTGCTGCATAATTTTTAAAAAACTGGTCATCGTCATATTTATTTTGTTGCATTTTTTTTCTCCATGTAAATATAGTTAGTGATTTTATAGATATTTACATGGAAAATACAATTTTTTGAGCAATAATTCCTTGATTCATTTGTCTCCTTTTATAATTGTTTAAGTAAGATTTTGTAATTTATAAACACATTCTATCACATGCCTTATAAAAAGTCACTCAAAATTCAAAATAAAGTTTAATAAAAAAAGTAGGGTTTCCTACTTTTAAGAATAACTATTCCTTTTCTTCAACTTCTTTGAGCGCTTTTGAAGCTTCGCCAAATAGTTCTTCTGCTTTACTTGTTGTCTTCTCAAATGTATCTTGAATTCCTGTTTGAGTTCCAACAGTTGCATTTCGAAGGGTTTCTTCTTCGAGTTCCTTCATTTGCTCATCACTCAATTTTGGATTCATTTCAGGCATAGGCATTCCTCCTTCTTAAAATCATTATATTACAAACCAATTTAAAGCGCTAACATTATGCTTAATAAAAAAAATCCAGATAAAACTGGATTTTTTTTATTAAGCATCAATCGTTGAGTATTGAGCATTATTTTCAATAAATTCACGGCGAGGTTCAACACGGTCTCCCATGAGCATATCAAATATTTTATCTGCTTCTGCTGCATCTTCGACAGAAACACGTGCCATCAAACGATGTTCAGGATCCATTGTTGTTTCCCAAAGTTGATGGTCGTCCATTTCACCAAGACCTTTATAACGTTGGACCGTAGGTTTTGTTCTCCCTTGCGCCCAGCGTGCTAAAGCTTCTTGTAAATCTTTTTCTTGATTTTCACCTGGTTGAATGTATTCTTTAGTTTCAGAACCTACTTTTATACCATAAATTGGTGGTTGAGCAATATAAACGTAGCCTGCTTCTACAACTGGACGCATGTAACGATAGAATAGCGTGAGCAGTAGTGTTCGGATATGAGCCCCATCAACGTCGGCATCGGTCATGATCACGAGTTTATGATAACGTGCTTTGGACAAATCATAATCTCCTCCAAACCCTGTTCCCATGGCAGTAAATAATGAACGGATTTCTTCATTGGCTAAAATTTTATCCATTGTTGCTTTTTCAACGTTCAAAATCTTACCACGAATTGGGAGAATGGCTTGGAATTCACGATTACGTCCCGATTTAGCAGATCCTCCGGCTGAATCTCCTTCGACAATAAATAATTCTGTTTGTTCAGGATTATTCGATGAACAGTCTGCTAATTTACCAGGAAGATTTGAAATTTCAAGACCTGATTTTTTACGTGTCACTTCACGCGCACGTTTAGCTGCAATTCTGGCTTTACTTGCTAAAATCCCTTTTTCTACAATTTTACGAGCAACTTGTGGATTTTCCAACATAAATGTTGTCAGTGCTTCGGCAAAAAGTTTGTTGACAATTCCTGTTACTTCTGAGTTTCCGAGTTTTGTTTTGGTTTGTCCTTCAAACTGTGGATTAGGGTGTTTAACTGAGATAACGGCAGTCAATCCTTCACGCACATCGTCACCAGTCAAATTGTCTTCATTTTCTTTAAGAATTTTATTTTGTTTGGCGTAGTTGTTAATGACACGAGTTAGAGCAGTTCTAAAGCCTTGTTCATGTGTTCCACCTTCATGAGTATTGATATTATTCGCAAAAGACATCACTACTGAATGATAGGTATCTGTATATTGCATAGCAACTTCAACAGCGATTCCATCCATTTCACCTTCAGTAAAAATAGCTGGTTCAAAAATAACTGTCTTATTTTCATTCAAATATTCAACATAAGACTGAATCCCACCTTCATAATGGAAGTGAACTTCATTTTTTTCATTTCCTTCACGTTTATCTGTTAATGAAATACGAAGACCACGATTCAAGAAGGCAAGTTCACGAACACGCGTTGCGAGTTTGTCAAAGTCAAATTCAACAGTTTCTGTAAAAATTTCTGGGTCTGGTACAAAGTGAACAGTTGTTCCTCTAAGATCAGTTTCACCAATAATTTTCAAATCATCTCTAACGAGACCGCGGTGATACTCTTGAAAATATTTTTGACCATCTTTATGGACGGTAACATCTAAAGTCGTTGACAAGGCGTTAACAACAGAAGAACCCACGCCGTGTAATCCACCAGAAACCTTATAACCGCCTCCGCCAAATTTACCTCCGGCATGTAGAACGGTAAAGACGGTTTCTACCGCTGGACGACCTGTTTTTTCTTGAATATCAACAGGAATTCCCCGTCCATCATCAACAACTGTAATTGAATTATCAGGTTCAATAAAAACCTCAATATGGCTTGCAAATCCAGCAAGTGCTTCGTCAATTGAATTGTCAACAATCTCCCAGACCAAATGGTGCAAACCTTCTTTTGATGTTGAACCGATATACATCCCAGGGCGCATACGTACAGCTTCAAGACCTTCAAGGACCTGAATCTGGCTGGCATCATATTCGTCTGCAAGCATTTCTAAATTTTTATTTTCTTCGTTCAAAGTTAACTCTCATTTCTATGAAAAACTTATTACCATTATACCACAAATCGGCGATTTTAGCACTTTTCTAAGGTATTTTCATCTCTAACTCTTCAGATATAAATAAGCAAATTTCCACTGAAATTTGCTTACAATCAATTGATTTTTTAAAGATTACAAAAGAATCTCTGTCAGTTCATGAATAATATGGGTCGGTTCATTAGTAAGTAAGACATTCTTTGTAGCGTTAGATGTTTTTACTGACTGAATTGAATCATTAGAGCTATCAAAATAAATGGTTCCTACTCCAGCAGCATTTCCAGCTTCAATATCTAATGAGCGGTCACCAATCATCACTGTCTTCTTTGGATTAAGCTTATACTTGCTCAACAAATAGTTAATTGATTCTGGCGCCGGTTTTCGTTTAAAACCATTATCAGCTGTAACGACTTCTGTAAAATATGAGTCAATCTCTGCTGCTGACAGAATTGTCAGCACTTGATGATTACGATGTGAAATCATAAAATTTTTCTTACCATTTACTGACAGACTTGTCAGTACTTTTTTTGCACCAGAAAAGAGAATTGGCTTCTCTAATTCTTCGGCCTCTAATTTTTTATATTCCTCTAAAAATCCCGGTAAATCACTCGCAAATTTTTCAACAGCATAAGCAGTTGAAACTTTCAGTGCATCATATACGTCAGTACGCAAAACAACACGCTCTGCCATCGACCATAGTGTGGCAGCAAAGGCATGGCTAGAACTTTCATAATTGTCTAGCAAAGTTCCGCCTAAATCCCAGATATAATTTTCGTAGTCCATGTAAAATATTATACCACACCTACCGAACTGATGTATCTGTTAAATAAATGTATTTATTATTGAATTCATTCTAATTTAACAATTATTTCATTGCCACTCAAATCTTCAATAATAAGTTTATTTTCGTCAGCAGATTGTAAACGCGCCATCTGCTTAGCATGCTCTTTTATCTGATTAAAGAATGCTTCATCATCAACATATATGATGAATTCTAGCAATCCAGGCAAGTCTGTCGTGCGGTTATTCAAATTGACTCCAGCCCAATTATTGAAGGCAAAATGATGATGATAGTTTCCCGAAGAAATCCAACTTGCCGAATGAACCGCAAACTTCTCTGTCATCTCAAAAAGCTGCTGATAAAAATTTGTCGCCTCTACGACATTTTCAACAGTCAAATGAAGATGGCCCATTCTAGTTTGAGCTGGAAGTTTATATTTGTTTTCACTTTCTGTAGCTATCGTCAAAAGATTTTCTGCATCAAGGTTTTCCGTTATACCGATAATTTTATCTGCCTGTTTATCCCAAAGCTTCTCGTCATTATCCTGATAGACTTCGATTCCATTTCCCTCTAGGTCTTCTAAATAAATTGCCTCGCTGTAACCGTGATTTGCAGCACCAACAATTGGAAATTCGTTCTCTAGTAGGTGCTTTAAAAAATTTCCCAAATCAGAGCGACTCGGTAAAACTAATGCCAAATGATATAAACCATAAGCTTTTGTATCATCACTCTTGACTTTTTCTAAACGAATAAGTTTAGTCTGGGCTTTTTCACTCCCTAAATCAACACCTGTTTCATCTTGATTTAAAATATCCATTCCCAAAACTTCTTGATAATATTGTGTTTCTAATTCTAAATTAACAACATTTAATGTGACTGAACCTAATCTTACTTTTGATTGATATTGGTACATAGAGCCTCTTTTCTATTGTTATTTCACGTTCAAATGTGCGTTTACATTCGTAAACCCTAATTATATTATAACTTTATTTATTAATCTGAACAAGAAAACACACTTATTTCCTTTCTTAATTTTTTTTATAAAAAAATTACTCCTAAAGCAGAGTAATTTTATTGTTAATTTTTATCAGAGATTATTCCAAAAATTTTTCTGATAAAAATGAAGTATCACTTCTACCGAAAATCCTAAAAGGAGGACTAGGGCAAGGTTAACAACTAAAGGATATGGAATAAAGATAATCAGGGCAATAATTGCTCCAATGAGTGCTCCTGCTCCCAAAAGCGTAGCAAAGAAAATGATAAAAACCCGAAATCCCCCAGAACCTCTTGTAAAAAGTTGAGTCAACGCAGTCCAATTTAAATTTAAGAGATGCCAATCTCTGACAAAATAATGAAGTGAAATCAGATATACCCCAATAACATTCCCAATTAACAGCCCAAAGAGCAAGGTAACAGGAACTTTCAGTAAAATACCAATCACTAAAGATAAGATTAAATCAAGAACTAGTTGAATAAAAAAGGCAAAATGAAATTTCACTCTGAGATAGAAATTCAACTTCATGGGTAAGCTTTTAAAATAATTAAAATTTTCCCGATCAAGTGAGATAATCATTGAAGGAAGAGAACTATTGTTAATGGTCAGAAAAGCTAAACTAATTCCGATGATAGGAAAAATAGCAAAAAATTTCAAATCCAATTTTGACAAATTTAGACCACTAGATAAAAGACCGGGCAGCATAGCAAGCGGAAAAATAAAGGATCCTGTCAGCATTTGAATCCATAAGGTAGGATTTTTAATTAGTCTTAGATTATAAATTCTTAATTGTGAGGTAAAATTTCTCGTTCTTCTTATTTTCCTTTTTTGAACAATTCTCGTTTCTTTTGACTCTTCCAAGAGAATTTTAAACATTTTTGGAACCACTAGAAGTGTAAAAACATAGTAAAGAGCAATCAATAAGATTATAAAAAAGAGAAAACTAAATAAACTATAGAAAGAGAGCGGATTTACTAACCATTTCCAAAAAGGTAAAAATGGCAGAAAAGTTCCTCTATCCAACAACTGACCTGTCGCACTAATCGTCGTTTGAGTATGATTTAGATACATAATCCCAGCAAAAATTCCAACCATTGAAATCAATAATAGTATGGTCTGGGAAACCTTTTTATAGCGTTGAAATATTTTAGATTGAACCAAAAAAGTAATCAACCATGTACTAAGCAGTAAGAATAATAGAGCAAACAGAAAAAATCCAACTAATCCGAGAAAGAGGCCAATCACTCCGTTTGCCCTAAAACCTGTTATTCCAAAAAGCACCAAAAGAGGCATTAAATAAGGTAAGATAACAAAAATTACGACTAAAAATTTAGCAGCAAAAATATTAACATTTTCAAAAGGGAGAGGCAGATAATCTCGAAAGTCTTTGCTCTCATAAAAAATATTTAAAATTGCTGACAAGGCTTGAGAAAAAGTCATCAGGGCAAACAGAGCACAATAAAAAGTAAAAAATCCCGGATATTTTGGAAAGTCAATTGCTAACATCATCAGTCCGAAAAATGGCAACATGATGAGCGAGACAAGCCCATATTGAATCAAAAGTGATTTGGTTAAATTTTTTGTTTTACCTTTTTCTCTTTGACGTTGGGTAGCTTGAGGATTGGCATATAGGAGGTTGACACTAAAAAGACTTTTAATTTGTTGAAGATTCATCATCGTCTCCTCTATTTAGCGCTTCTTGCTGACGACCTACCATTTTGAGATAAACCGATTCCAAAGATTGATCTTTTGCTGAATCTAATAAAGCATCAACTGTTCCCGAATAAATTAGTTCGCCAGATTTTAAAATGGCTAGTTGATCACAGAGCTGTTGCGCTACTTCTAAAGCATGTGTAGAAAAAATAACCGTTTTTCCTTGGGCAGCGTGTGCTTTCATCAGATTTTTTAAATCAAAAGCTGCTTGAGGGTCCAATCCTTGCAAGGGTTCGTCAAGTATCCAAATATCAGGAGTCGATAAGAGAGCCCCAATGACAATTACTTTTTGACGCATTCCATGAGAAAAGCTTTCAATTGTTTGATATTCTTTCCCTTCAATATCGAAAAGTCGTGTAAGAGTTTCTAGTTGTCTTTCTTTTTCAGAGGTTTCAAGTGCAAAAGCTGAGGCAATTAAATTCCAATATTCTTTAGGAGATAATTGTAAAAAGATATCCGGAGTATCAGGAACATAGCCAATTCTTTTTTTGATTTCTGAATGATGTTCAGCAAGATTTAAACCATCAACTAAAACTTGTCCACTTGTCGGTTCAATAATACTCGTCAGACATTTTATTGTTGTGGATTTCCCTGCCCCATTATGCCCTAAAAAACCGAATATTTGACCTTCTGGAATTGTTAAACTTAGATGATTTAGAGCATACTGCTTGCCATACATCTTTGTTAATTCTCTAATCTCAATCATAAATTTTCCTCAATTCATTTTATTTTTGAAGTTAAATGCTATCTTTGAATTTATTATATCATAGAATATTCTGAAAAAAGTCAAAATCTTGTATATAAGAAAAAGAAACCTACTGGTTTCTTTTAAGCTTGTTCTGATTTTGATAAAAGAATAACTGAAACAATAACCATAACAATCCCCACCATTTCTAGTAGTGTTAATTTTAAGCCAAATAAGGGAATACTTAAAAAGACAGAGGTTAGTGGTTCAGTGGCCGTTGCAACCGAAACAACAAGAGGTGATATTAGCTGGAATGCTCTTAAAAGCAACAAAAAAGCCAATGCTGTTCCCACAATAGAAATCGTCAAAACGTAAAAAATTGAGAGGGGTTCAATTCGGAAATTAATCCGCCAAACTGGATAAAAGATATTGCAAGCAATTCCCGCAAGCATCATTCCCCATCCAGTCATATTTAGCGCCCCATACTTATCCAATAAAGGACGTGGAATGATAGAATAAATTACGACCGCAACACCCGCAAGAAGGCCTGTCACAAGGGCAAGTGGACTAATTGAAAGATGTTTGATATTTCCATTAGTAATCAATAAAAAAACACCTATCATTGCTAAAATGACAAATAAGACCGATTTAGGTTTTGGCACTTGTCTTTGGAAAATGAATAAATAAAGCATAATAAAAACGGGTGCTGTATATTGTAAAATTGTCGCCGTGGCACTGTTAGACAATTGAATGGCAACATAATAAAAATACTGAACAGAGAAAACTCCACCAAAAACATACAAAAAAAGCGTTGGCATGTTCTTTTTTGATTTCCAGACATCAAAAAAACGCTTATGGTCTCGCGAATAAGACATAGCCAGTAAAATAATACCAGCAATCGTTAAACGTGTTGATGTAATCCAAAGTGGGCTACCATGATAGTCACGGAAAAAAAGCTGACCAAAAATGCCAGAAATTCCCCACATACAACCGGCAACAACTGCATAGAGCGTGCCTTTAAAAATTTGTTTTTTTACATTCATTTTTATATTATAGCATATATCAAGCGGGTTTCACGGGGTTCAATCATCATTATATTTTTATATATTACATTGTTAACCCTAAAGGAGTTTCAAGCAAAACTAAGTTAAATACAAACTAAATATTATGGTGAAAATATATAAAAAAAACATTTTAAATAAAATGTTTTTTTAGGTTATGGTTATTTTAATAAAAGAATCGTATAAGAATTCCACCTAATATGAGGACAATTGCACCACAGAGTCTATTAGCCATCTGAGCAAAAGCAATCATTTCCATTCGATCTGAAGCAGACAAGACAGCAATGTTACCTGTCCCCCCCATAGAATTATTGATCATCCCTGCACCAATGGCAGTTTCGACCGGATAAAGTCCAAAGAGACGAGCCAAGAACCAACTAGCAAGTCCCATTACAACGACACTAGTCAAACATAGTACTACAAATTGCCATGTAAATGCTGAAGCAAGAGTATTCAAGTCAATCAAAGCAAGACCAATCCCTGCCAAAACAGCATGAGTAAGGTTTGTCATAATCACTTGGTTAAACATTACAACAGATTCTTCTAAATCTTTAGGAACAGTATTTGTAGCTTTTAAGATAAATACAATAATAATCATAAATGCATATTGATGAATATTAGGGAAGAATTTATTCAAGATGTCACCAGCCATCAGAAGGGCAAAGGCAAAGAGCATTCCTGTTCCGATTTGTTGAGCATCTAATTTTATTTTAGGTTTAGCTAATTCTTCTTTAGTTGCTGCAACAAGGGTACCATGTCCGTTATATTTAGATTTGTTGAATACTTTAGCGATAGATAAGGCACCAATAATCGCAAGGATGTTACCAAAAGTAACTGCTGGAGCAAGTTGAGAGAAGATAGCTGCCTGATTTCCATGAGCCAAACCAGCCGCATAGATTTGAGAAAGCGGAGTAATTCCGGCTCCCATACCACCTGACATCATTGGCATAGAAACATACATTACAGAATCTGCAAAACCATTACCAATGAGCATTCCTACGAGACCTACTGAGAAAAAGCCAATAACCATTGTGATTAACGCAATTGGAATAAATTTTTTCGAAGCTTTAACTAATAGATTTCTGTTCATGCCTAAAATAGATCCACAAATAAGTGCAGCTATATAGAAATCAAGAAAACCAAATTTTCCACCCATAAAATTTGAAACTGCTCCAATAACATTAGATGGAACAATATGGAAGAAAGATAATAAAGTGGCACCAATTAATGTGAAAACAGAGCCCCCACCTAAGTATGAATTCATAATAGGTAGTTTTTCTCCTATGAAGTATAATAGGTGACCTAATGTTACAAGTAGGAGAGTCAATCCTACCATATCAAGTGGAAGTTTTCCCAATAGTGTTACGACTATGATGACAGCTACGAAAAAGGCATACAAGGGAAGACTAATTCCCGATATTTTCGTTTCTTTAAGTTTTTTCATTTAAGATATTCCCCTTAGTACTCTGGATACCATTTAAGATCACGAACCGCTTTAGGCATATCAGTTTCTTTAGATTCAGTAAGACCTTGTTCTTGTGCTTTCTTAGCAACTGCTTCTGCAACTTTAATTGATACATCGGCAACAAATTCAAAAGGAGGAAGAACAGGAGCTCCTGGTTTACCTGGGTCTACTAAACCGCTCAATGAGTGTGCAGCAGCTCCGATCATTTCATCTGTCAAAAGTTTTGCTTCAGATGCCAACATTCCTAAGCCCAAACCTGGGTAGATAAGTGAGTTGTTTGCTTGACCGATTTGATAATCAACACCTTTGTAGTTGATTGTTCCTGAAGGAACACCAGTAGCGACAAATGCTTTCCCATCAGACCACTCAATAACTTGTTCAGCAGTAGCTTCCATTTTTTTAGTTGGATTTGAGATAGGGAAGATTACTGGGCGCTCTGTATTAGCACACATCGCTTCAACAACTTCTTTTGTAAAGGCACCTGGATTAGTTGAAGTTCCTACTAAAATAGTTGGTTTTACTGTCTTAACAATATTAAGAAGATCAGTCATATCTCCAGCATCTTTATAATCAGCACGTTTTTTAGCAAATGGTTTTTGAGCTGGTGTAAGGTCATCCATATCATCAAAAAGTAGACCTTGTTGATCAATCATGAAGAAATGTTTGTAAGCTTCTTCTTCAGAAAGACCTTCACTAACCATTTCTGCATGAACACGACCAGCAATACCTGCACCGGCTGAACCACCACCATAGCAAAGGTATACTTGGTCAGTTAATTTTTCACCTGTAATGTCAAGTGATCCAAAAATACCACCTAAAACAACAATACCAGTTCCTTGAATGTCATCATTGAATGTAGGGATTTTTGTTTTGTAGTTATTTAAAATTGTGGCAGCATTTGAACGACCGAAATCTTCCCAGTGAAGGTACAATTTAGGGAAAATTGATTCTGCAGTTTCTACAAATTGATCAACGAAACTGTAGTATTGGTCACCGTAAATACGTTCTTGGTGATTTCCAAGATACAAATGATCTTCCAAAAGTTCTTTTCTATTTGTTCCTGCATCAATAACAACTGGAAGTACAGACGCTGGATCAATACCTGCTGCAGCTGTATAAATCATTAATTTACCAACTGAGATATCAACACCTTGAGTTCCCCAGTCTCCGATACCAAGGATTCCTTCAGCATCAGTTACAACAATAAGGCGAATATCTCTATCACCCGCTGCATTTTTCAATGTTTCAGTAATGTTTTCAGGGTGGTTAATATCAAGATAAGCAGCATATTGTGGATCTACAAATAAATGACTGTAGTTTTCAATTGTATCAGCAATTGTTGGATCATAAACAACTGGATTAAATTCTACAATATGTTTATTAAATAAGTAGTAAAACAAAGTACGGTTTGTATTGAAAATTTCCATCAAAAAATGACGTTTTTCTAAATCAGATGGTTTTGTCAAATATTGTTCGTAAGTTTGTTCAGCTTGTTCCTCAATTGTTTGAACAGTTGGTGGAAGAAGACCAATCAACCCCAATTCTTGACGTTCTTTCATAGTAAAAGCTGTTCCTTTATTTAAAAAAGGATTGTTTAAAATTTCATGTGCACGCATCGTACAACCTCCATAAAAATTATAATTAATGTTATTACTTTATTACTATAAACTTCTTTTATCGTTATAGTCAAATACCCAAGTGTTGATAAATTTCATTTATAACAAACCAATAATGTAACTGACTACATAAAAAGTTCTATGAAAAAATATTTGATTTCTAGTCAAAGTTTTTAGTAATACTCAGCTTATAATCGTTAAACTATGATTTCCTCCTAACCGCTTTATCATCAGGTTTTATGGGCATCAAACGGAAGTTAACTAACAATTTTTGTCAAGCAAATTTTTGTCTATCTGAAGTACCTATTTTTTAAATTAAAGAAAAATCGTCCTATTTTTTAAATTACCATTTCCTATTATATGATAGTATTCTAAAAAAGTAGAGTAAAATCACTCTACTTTTGTTTTTTAAAATTAGGTATCTTTTAGATTAATAATTTGATTAGAAACTTTTTCAACAAAGGCTTGGTCATGTTCAACTAAAAGCGTTGTCGGCTGACTATTTTCCAGAAGTTGGACAATCTGTTCATGATTAAAAACATCAAGATAATTAAGAGGTTCATCCCAAAGATAAAGCTCTGCTTCTTGCGACAAACTGCGAGCTAATTCAACTTTTTTCTGTTGTCCTTGACTCATTGTTTCTATTTTTTGCGTAAACTGCTTACGCTCCATGCCTAGCTTTCTGAGGTTGGAAAGAAATAATTCATAATCCAATTGATTTTCGGTAGCAAAATCTTTTAGATAGCCACGATTATCATAAATCTGACGAACAAATGATATTTTTATTCCTTGCGGAAGTTGAACAAATCCGTTGTACTCTCCAGAAAAATTTCCAGATAAATATTTGATAATACTTGATTTCCCTTGACCGTTTGGTCCGACAATTGCTGCAATTTCTCCTACTTTCAAGGAAAAATCAATTGGTTGAAATAGTATTTTTTTGTCAAACGCCAAGGAAAATTTTTCAAACTGTATCAGCCTTCTATGGTGTGAGGGTTGAAAATCCATGACTAGGGGGTCAGTTTTTTCGATATTTTTGAGTAATTTCTCTTTATTCTCAACTTCCTGTCCCATTCGTTTTTCAATTGCTTTTGCTCGTTGATTTTGTTTCTTGGCAACTTTTTTATCCACAAAAGTTGCACCAGCAACATTTTCACGTTGATTGGACCAATCTCGTTTTTCCAACGAAGTCCTTTTCAGCCTTGAAATATCTTTACGTAATCTTTCATCTTCAGCAAGTTCAAAATCATCACGCAGTTTTTTTTCTTGCTCATAAGTTGAATAATTTCCTTGATAGAGAATAACTTGTTGACGTTCAATCGCCAAAGTATGGTCACAAACCTCATCAAGAAAATTTCGGTCGTGTGAAACAACAATGAATCCTGATTTTTTATTAAGATACTGAGCAACGACTTTTCGACTAGCCATATCCAAATGATTGGTTGGCTCATCAATCAAAGGAAAATTCGTTTCGTCCAAAAATAAGATTGCCAATAGACATTTTGTTTGCTCTCCACCAGATAAACTTTCAAAAGGACGCCATAATACCTCTAAATCAACTTTTAAAAGAGATAATTCACGTTCTAATTCCCATTGTTCAAATTCGGCCAATTCATTTAAGAGATAAAAGGTTAATTGTGACTTTCTGTCAGTAATATTTACTGACAGACTTTCTACAAAATCCCCCTTAAGTGTCTCTTGATTCCTTGATTCAGATGATATTTTTTCATCATTTAAATCTTCTTCTGTCAGTAGTTGTGGAAAGTAAACAAAATTTTTATCAGTAATAATCGAGCCATCAGTAATTATTTTCCCCTCTAATAGCTTTAAAAGTGTTGATTTCCCGCGGCCATTTCGTCCAACTAATCCTAATTTCCAGCGGTCATCAATATTTATTTGGGCATGGTCAAAAATTAGGTTTTCTCCATAACCAAAAGTTAAATCTTTAAATTCAATATTTGACATTTAATTCTCCTCTCATCTGTGAGAATTAAGAAATTGAATTTGAGGAGAAATGTCTCAGTAAAACAGATATTTATTTGTATTGCTGAGAATTTCTCTTATTTCTCTGAATCTCAAATTCCCGCTTTTCGTGGAGCATTAATTTTTGCTCCATGCTGATTTTGCTTGGTTGCTTTTACGGCTGTCAGTCCATTTGTATTTTTTTCAGCAAATTGCGGTTTATTTTTCTTAATTTGTTCTAGTCTAGCTTGCATTTCTTTTTGTTTTTGATTCATTTTTTCTCCTTTTATATAAAAAGCTCTTCTCACAACTTAGGTGAAAAGAGCTTTAAAAGACACAAATTCTGGCAAAACGCCCAAATTTGAAGCATAATAAAAGCCTATTTTCTCTAAGTTGTGAACGCAACAAAAACACTCGATTTGACGAATATTTTTTAAAGTTCCAAACTTAGATTTTCAATAGACCTTACCTCGTTCATTTATTTAAGATAATTATAACATAAAACAAAAAGAACTGTCAAGATATAAACTTGACAGTTCTTTTTTGATTAATGAAATTGCATTCCACCATCAACAATAATTGTTTGACCCGTAATATAATTAGAATCAGGACCAGCAAGGAAAGAAACCACGTTGGCCACGTCCTCAGGCTCAGATAAACGTTTCATCGCAATATCTTTGGCAAAAGTTTGCATGCCCCATTCGTCATCTTTACCTGCATTTTTCCCCACTTGATGTGCAATATCAAACATCATTGGTGTTTTAACAATCCCTGGTGCATAGGCATTAACTGTAATTCCTTCTTCTGCTAGATCGCGAGCGGCAATTTGTGTCATTCCACGAACAGCGAATTTTGAAGAAGAATAAAGCATTAGGTTAGGATTCCCAACAACACCTGCTTGCGAAGTTGCATTAATAATCTTACCACCATGACCTAATTTACGGAAAAGTGCTGTGGCTGTCTGTGTTCCCCACAAAACTCCACCAACATTAATATTATAAACTTGATGAAATTGTTCAGGAGTAATTGTTTCAATCGGAGTGGTTGGGGCGATTCCTGCATTATTTACTACTACATTCAAATCACCAAATTTTTCAACAACAGCTTCTAAAGCGGCAACTACTTGGTCACGGTCAGAAACATCTGCTTTAAGAGCAAATGATTCGCCTCCAAGTTCCTTAGCTGCTTGTTGAGCTGTTTCTTCATTGTAATCAATGATTGCGACTTTAAACCCATCATTATATAAACGTTTTGCGATAGCAAAGCCAATTCCTTGACCTGCCCCAGTAACTGCTGCAACTTTAGACATCTTTATTTCTCCTTTAAATGAGTGAAATTTATATTTATAGACCTTTTCCAGTTGGTGAAACTAAAATCTTAACTGCTGTTTCATTGTGATGAATCAAAGTATCAAAACCTTTATCAATCAGGTCATCTAAGCCAATTTTACCTGTAATAAATTGATTCAATTTAATCTTACCAGTTGCAACTAAATCAATTGTTTTAGGATGAGTATTATTATAAGCAATAGTCCCTAAAAGATTAGCTTCTTTAATGACTAATTTTGCCATGTCAACACTAGCTGGTTTACCCCAAATTGCAACGATAACAACTGTTCCACCCATGCGAATAGAATCTAAACACGCATCAAATCCTGGTTGAACAGAAGTACATTCAAAAGCTGCATCGACTCCTTTTTCATTAATTTGATGAACTTTTGCCTGAATATCATCTTCAATTGGATTAAAGAAATAATCAGCAACTTCTGCTTCTTGAGCTTTTTTACGACGCAAACCACTAGGCTCACTAATAATTACTGTATGCCCTTGAGCTTTGGCAACTGCAGCTGTCAAAAGTCCGATTGGACCAGCTCCAACAACGAGTACCGTACTCTTTTCACTCAAATTAGCACGTTCAACAGCATGATATCCCACAGAAAGTGGTTCAATTAGTGCTGCTTCATCTAATGGTAAATCGTCAGGAATTTTATGTACCCAACGTTCATCAACTGAAATTTTTTCAGCCAGACCGCCGCCATTTCCGCCCAAACCAATAAAGTTTGATCCTTCTGAGAGATTGTAATGTCCAGTTTCACTTGTATCAGTACCTTCGGGAACGATATAAGGTTCAACAACGACATGGTCACCTACTTTGAGCCCACTTACCCCTTGACCTACAAAGTTTACAATACCAGACATTTCGTGTCCGAGAGTAACTGGTGGAACTTCACCTGTAATAGGATTGGGATGTTCTGCTGATGGACAAAAAATTGGTCCATCTAAAAATTCGTGCAGATCTGTACCACAGATTCCACACCAAGCCACATCTATACCTACTTGACCAGCTTTTACTGCTGGTTCATTAATTTCTTCAACGCGAATATCTCCGCGATCATAAAAACGTGCTGCGCGCATAAAAGCGCCTCCTCTGAATAGGATGGTTGTCGTTTCAGGCAATCAATAGTATTTAATTTTGAGATTTCTCTCACAAATTTATTTTATCATTTATTTTAAAAATTTACAAAAAATTAAAGCGTTTTCCACCTTGCTATATATGACTTATAGACATATTTAAGGTAATAAAAAAACTACTAACATTTCTGCTAGTAATCTTCATTTTTTATAAAAAGCTAAGAATTTTTTAAGTTCTATTTCTACGACGATTTTTACGACTATCTCCCTTGACTGGAATCTGTCTTTGTTCTCTGACGAATTCTGGGAGTTGATTATATTTCATCGATAGAACAAGTCCTAATCCAATGATATTGGACATCAAAGCCGAACCCCCTTGGGAAATAAATGGTAGAGGGATACCCGTTAATGGAACAACCCCAATAGCAGCTCCAATATTTTCAAAGACGTGGAAAAGAATCATCATGATAATACCGGTTGAAATATAAGTATAGAACTGATTATTTGAGTTAAAAGTCACTCGAATCATTCGATAAATCAACATGAAGTAAAGGAAAATCAAGAATGCTGAACCAACAAATCCGAAATCCTCAGCAATAACTGTAAAAATCATATCTGATTCACGGACAGGAACATTAACATTGGCAACGCCAATTCCTTTACCCCAAAGTCCTCCCACTCCGACAGAAATCAAAGAACGTGCTTGTTGAAGACTGAAGGTTTGCGAATACTCAAAGGGATGTAACCAAGCAATAAAACGATTGACTTGATATTTTGCAAAACTTGTACTTTCAAGAAACTTCTGTCCTTCTGGAGAAGCAACTAAAGCCACAATCCCACCTGCGACTGCTGCTACAAAAAGAAAAGCTGGCGCCAGTATTTTCCAAGAAACTCCAGATACTAAGACAATCCCAGCAAAGATTGCCGCAAATACCAAGAAAGTCCCAAAGTCCTTTTGAAATACTGACAAGATTGCGACAGGAATTGTTTCAAGAATCAAAAGTCCAATTAAGCGAAAATCGTCTTTGAGGACTCTCTTTTTCAAATTGTTTTGGAAAGTTACTACAATTCGGGCTGAAAATAGAATGTAGGAAAGCTTCATAAACTCTGAGGGCTGAAATAAATTCCGTCCACCAAAAGCAAGCCAGTTTTTTGCACCTGTTGAGGCATAAGTCGCTCTATCATAGAAGAATATCGGCAAAATCATCAAAATCAGACCTAAAAGATAGAAAAATGGGGTTAAATTCCATAAAAATCTTGAATCCATGTGCATGACTATTAAGGCAACGAAAAGCCCAACGATTACCCAGGTTCCTTGTTGAACTACCAGAGTTGTGGCTTGTGCCGGATGATCGTGACTTACTGCCACATAAAGTGCGTAAAGACCAATTAAAATTAACATAAAGGCTGGTAATATCAGCCCATAATCAATTCTTGAATCAAATGTAAATCTATTTACTTTCTTTTTGTTCAAAACTAGCTCCAGTCAGTTTAATATTGTTTTAGCCTTAAAAAATTTATTTCAAAAAATCACAAATCCCTTTTAATCTGCTAAAACAACTTTATTATTGAGGTGACTTCTCTTTTAAAATCATAAATCCATTCTATTATACAATTTTTTCGAATGATTTGGGCGTTCTTTATCAAAATTTCGACAAAAAAACGCTGAAAACACTTTCAGCATTTTATAAAAAGTGCCCAAGAACATCTCCTCCAAAAATAAGAAGATATGAATAGAGAAGAATTGGTAATGGTTTACATAATAAGATAATCCAAGTGAAGAATTTCCAACTCATTTTTGTTTGACTAGCAATCAAAACTAGAGCGTCGTCTGGGGCAATCGGTGATAAAATAAGGAGCGCAAATACGATATTAAAGCGCTTTTGTCCTTTATCTAACCAAGCCATGTATTTATTATATGTTTTTTCTTTGACGAAAGTCTTAGCTAGCGAGGAGCCATATTTTTTCCCAAAGTGGAAAAGCAAAAACGAACCCGCAACAATTCCAAAGTAATTATAAATAAATCCCCAAACGGGCCCAAAAATCATGACACCGGCGGCCATTGTGATTCCGCCAGGTATGATTGGGACGATTACTTGTAAAACTTGCATACAAAGGAAAATCAGCGGCCCCAAAAAACGGTGGGCGACAATCAATTGTTGCAAGACGGCTTGATTTTGAAAAGCACCCAGTCGCCACAGATAAACTCCGCCGACAATTGTAGCCACAAAACCTAAGATGGTAATGACATTAAAAACTCGTTTGACATATCTTAATACGTTATCATTCAAAGAAAATCCTCACTTTGGGCATTTTTTTTGCTTTAAGATAGGCCTCATTTTCTTCAATCCAACTAGGTAGAGAGTGAGCAAGGGTTTTAAAGCCAATCTTGTCTCGTGAATCAGTAAAATGTTTTTTTCGGTAGATATGATGAACTTGTGGATTTTTTTCAAGACTTCGGATTGACAAGCTAATTTTGCTATTGTATTCATCAATATCGATGATTTGGGCCATTATTTTTTGCCCAATTTTAGCAATATCATGGATGCTCTTGACATATCCGGATTGAATTTCAGAAATATGAATCAAACCTTTTTGTTCAATTTTCTCATTGGTTTCTGGATTTTGCAGGAAAAACTTTACAAATGCACCATAATCCTGCATTCCAATGATTTCAACTTCAACAATATCTCCGATTTTAGGACTTTTTTTATCCATTTTATGGCTCGATAATCTCAACTGATTCAATGACAACATCGTCAACTGGTTTATCTTGTGCACCCACACGTACAGCTGCGATTTTATCAAGGACTTTGTAGCTTTCTTCATCAACTAATTGACCAAAAACAGTATGTCGACCGTCAAGATGCGGAGTTCCACCATCAGTATATGTTTCTGCTACTTCTTCAGGCCACCCCCCTTGAATAAGAGAGTCCTTTGGATAAGGCAAGTTTTTATTTTGAACGATGAAAAATTGACTACCGTTCGTATTAGGACCGGCATTTGCCATTGACAAAGCCCCACGAAGGTTAAAGAGATCCATTGAGAACTCATCCTCAAATTTTTCACCGTAAATTGAAGAACCACCCATCCCAGTTCCTGTTGGATCTCCTCCTTGAATCATAAAATCTTTGATGATTCGGTGGAAAATCACACCATCATAATAGCCTTCTTTACTGAGCTCAATAAAGTTTTTTACTGTTTTAGGAGCAAGACTATCAAATAATTTGACAGTCATTTTACCATGATTGGTATTAATAATTGCTGTGGTACCTTTGTAGTTTTCAAGATCAAGTTGTGGGTAAGTCATCATTTTTTAGTCGGCATTTCTATTTAAAAAATGCCTTCCTTTCTTCATAGTTTAAGTTACTGACGGATCTGTCAGTTTTATTTTTTCCTGACAGATTTGTCAATCAATAATTTTTAAGGCTTGCAGCGCTTTTAAGATTCCATCATTTTCGACCGAATCCGTAATATAATCAGCTTTTTCCAAAATTTCTGGATGAGAAACTTTCATCGCAACTGACAAGCCAGCAAAATCAAAAAGTTCACGGTCATTGAGTCCGTCACCAAAATTCAACATATTTTCAGCTTTCAAACCAAGTTCTTGCAAAACTTGCTGACAGCCAATTGCTTTTGAGCCTCCAGTCAGTACAATATCTGAGCTATTTGGATGCCAACGTACAAGCCGAATTTTGTCAGCTAAGTTTTCTGGTAATTTCAGCTGATCATCATGAACCGAAATGGTCAGCATTTGATAAATTTCTTCCGTTTGATAATAATCAGGATTTTCTTTCAGTTCAGCATAAACTGGACTAATGGCATCACTTGCAATTTTATCCCATTTTGAAACGCGTAAGCTGTCAGCTGACACAAATGAATATTCACTTTGTTCAGCTTTTAACCAAGCAATGATTTCCTCTATTAATTCCTTGGAAAAAGTATTTTTATATAAAACTTTTTGAGTACGTGCATTTTCAACATAAGCGCCATTAATGGCGACATAATAATCAGGTTTCAAGGCACGAACTTCTGGAACAACGCCAAAAAGATTTCTTCCCGTTGCAATTCCGGTCATGATTCCTTTTTCATGAAGTTTTTTAAATACTTCATTGATTGATTCAGGCATAAATCCTGAATTTTTGACCCTCAAAGTATCATCAATATCAAAAAAAATGATTTTTATTTTTTGGGCTTTTTCTAATATTTTTTCCATTTATTTTTCACTCTAGATTTATTTGTTCATTTTTAATTATATCATAAAACCAACTTGTTTTTCCTCAAGTTCAAACTAAATGATGTTGAATGGCGTAAATAGTAGCTTGCGTGCGGTCCGAAACTTCAAGTTTATTGAATATATTTGAAACATGTGTTTTTACTGTTTTTAAACTGATAAAAAGTTCGTCAGCAATTTCTTGATTGGAAAGTCCTGTGGCAAGAACTTTGAGTACTTCTAATTCTCTTTTAGATAAGTCATCATAGAGTTCATGCTTGCGATGCTTTTGTTGGGCAATTTTTTCTTTGACCGCGTCAGACAAAACGTCTTCGCCATTGGCAACTTTTCTGATTGCCATTGCAATTTCTGCGGCTTGTGAAGTTTTAAGAATATATCCTTTTGCTCCTGCAGCCAGAGCTGGAAAAACTTTTTCATCATCAATAAAACTTGTCAAAATCAAAATTTTTCGATCAGGATTTTTGGCTAAAATCTTCTGAGTTGCCCCAATGCCATCAAGTCTGTCCATTACCAAATCCATGAGAATGACATCTGGGTCAAGCAATTCTGTTTTTAAAAAACCTGACTCGCCATCGGCAGCTTCACCAACCACTTCAATATCGGGTTGGATATTCATAAAACTTGATAAACCAAGGCGCACCATCTGGTGGTCATCTACAATTAAAAGTTTGATTTTTTCCATTTTGTTCTTTCTAAATATCTTTCATTTTTAAAGACTCGGCTTAGCTTTGGGAATAATAATCTCAACAGTGGTTCCCGAACCAGGCGCTGAAATCACTTTAGCATCTCCACCAATTAAAAGCGCTCGCTCTTTAATATTCGCTAAACCATAGCTCGCTGTTTTATCACTCGTTGAAACATCAAATCCAACTCCATCGTCAGCAATTTTCAAGAAAATATTTTCTTGGGTTTCTCTTAAAGATACTTCAATGTGTTCGGCTTGCGAATGACGCAAAGTATTCGATAAAATCTCCTGAGCCATTCGAAAAAGGTTGTCCTCAATATTACTTGTTGCTTCAATATCAGCTAATTTAACAGTAATATTTGCTGATATTTTTGCTTGCAATTCGTCTGTCAGTGCTGACAAGCCTTCTGCTAAACTCTTACCATCTAATTCTACAGGTCTAAGATGCAATAAGAGCGCCCGCATTTCGTTTTGAGCCGAATGAAGGACTTTCAAAACTAATTGAGTTTGTGTTTCGATTTGCTCTTTACTCAAGCTTTGGGTGGAACCAGCCACCGAAGATAAAATCATCGTTGCTGCAAATAGTTCCTGACTGACAGAATCATGGAGTTCTCGTGAAATCCTTTTTCTTTCTAATTCAATAATTTCAGCCTTGTCAGCAGATTTTTGCTTCGAGAGTTCTTGGAGTTCTGCCGACATATTCATAATTTTATCATGAACAGCTTGTAATTCAGGAGATTCGGGCTGCTGATTTTCTTCTAATAGCTTGATGTCATCTTGAAACTTTTGTTGAATACTCATGTTTTCAACATGATTAAACAAGGTAAAAATCAGCGCAAGTAATCCTGCAACTGATATAAATATCCATAAACCATAGAAATTATCACGAAGTTCTCTAATAATATTAGCGGTATTTAGACCACCTAAAGGTTGTCCACTATTCATCATTATGAATAGAAGAAGATACATAATAAGGATGATACTAAAAACTGCTAAAAAGGTTGTGAAAAGCGATTTTTTCATCCTCTAATCACCTCAATATTTCCTGAACCAACACGAATAGTTATTTTTATCCGTTTTTCTGCCTGATCTAAATTGTCACTAAAATAATGGATGTTACCTGCATTAATTTGTGCTGCCTCATCAAAAATCTTAATCAAACCAGCATTCGTTGTCAAATCAAGCGATACACCTACATTTTCTGGGACAATAATTTTGGTATTCCCTGTCATTTTTTTAATAGAAAGGCTATTGCCAGAAGGTTTAAACGTAACATCATCCAAATCAATGATATCATTTTGATTTTCATTCATGACTGACTCAGGTTCATCTTGAGAAATATCTTCGTAAGAAAAACTTCCTCCTCCTTCTCGTGGATTATTTTTCCAAAAAACGATGCAAACAATTGCCGGAAAAACAATGGCTAACCAAAACCAGCCAACTGTGAAGAGAATCATTACCGATATTGCCCAAAAAATGAAACTTATGATACGTAATACACGCGCACGTGAACGAGTCGCCAATATCGTAAAGAGGATAGCTAAGGCAAGCACTACCCACATCCGCGGTGTACTAATCACATGAAAAATCAATCCTAATACAATAAAAATTTCTATAATAAAGATTGCTTTCAATTTTTTATTCATAAGTCTATTGTATCAAAAAATATAGCAATTTTTATCGGACTTAAGACTTAATTTTTACTTAATTATTAGTGACGGAATATCTGTCAGTCATTTTATCAGAAAAAAACTTTCCTTAGTAAAATTACTAAAGAAAGCTTTATTTATGTTTATCGAATCCCCAAAGCAATACGGGCGTAGCGGCTCATTTTATCTACTGTCCAAGCTGGATGGTTTTTGAAAGTTATTTTTTATTTGTTGTTATACCAATGATTATAGGCTAGTAAACTTTAAAAGTCAAGCAATATGTGGTATGGACTGTCTACTGAATGTACTATAAATCAGATTATAAAACACTCTTACTTTTTACCTAAAATTGGTTTAAGTTTTTCATGTAAAACACCTTCAATCATTGCAATATAACCAGCTCTAGGAAATTCTTTTTGACTATCTATCAAAGTAAACCTGTGTCATGTAATAAGTAATATCCGACTTCGTCTTTCTACTTTCACCATTTATTTTAAAACAAAATCAGATTTATAACTCGCTCAAAAATAAAGTAAAATTCTTGTATTTATATTATTAATATTTGCACGCGCCTTCCAATTTTATTCCTATAATTTTGGTGTATTTCTGCTAATAACCATAAAACTAATGGATAAAATTATAAATAATATACCTAATAAGAAAATAGTGTGTTGACTTTGTCCAAATATCAAAAATATAAGACCTGCAATAAAAAAACAAATACTTGCTATTTGATATAACTGTTTATCTTTCATAAATCATCTCCTTCAAATGTCAGACTATAATGTAATATATTATAACAAAATTCACTAAAAGCCAAACGTGCAAACCCTAATTATCTCGTATTATTCAAAAATAAATTTTGTTTAGATTGTCTTATTATTTAGTTTTTATTTTAATAGATTTAATTATGACTTAATAGCACTTTTGAAGTAGGAATATTTTATGAAATCTTTATTGATATAGGATCAATCATTGTATTTTGTTATGTCATTGCTATGCTTAGCCTCTTCTTGTTCAGCATGGCTATTGAGGCACTATATAGTTAGTGCTACTTTTTCATAGTTAAGTTTTGGATTCACCACTGTTGTATAAGAGAGATAAAATAAGAAGTTCAATAAATAATTTTTTTGAATGATAAATATACTATATTTTTTTAAATAGAATAAGTTTCGATCCAACATGATCTTCTATAGAGATTGAGTTTTCATCATCTTTAAATGGAATACCTTTCTCTATTATTCTTTGTGAAATTGAGTCATAGTAATCTTTAGATACTTCTAATTCCCATTTTAATATACCATTTTCTAATAAATTTCTTTTATTTATATTTTCACCCTCCCAAATATTTGTGGCAAAATGATGATGATAGTGATTCTGAGAATAAAAGTGAGCCGTATCCCCGACAAATGATACCAAATCGGTATTTAATAGCTCATTAAAAAATTCATCTGATTTAGCAATTGAATTACCCGTGAAATGCAGATGACCAATTTTCATATTTTTAGGATAATCTAAATGGTTATTTTTTTGATCTAATAAAGCTTGAACATCAACTGGTAAAGTCCCCATTTTAACTTTACCATCTTCCCAAATCCACTCAGTAGAGTCTCTATCGTGATATAGCTCTATGCCATTTCCCTCTGGATCATTAATATAAAATGATTCACTTACTAAATGATCTCCAGCTCCTATTGGATAATTGTTTTTAATAATTCTATCTACTATTGTCGCCTTTGACGATACATCAGGAAACAATATTGCATAGTGAAATAAACCTGCTGTATTTTTCTTTCTAAGTCTACCTCCAAATTCCAGAGTGAGAAAAGCTTCTTCATTTTCCCTGAAAGCGTAAGAAACACTACTATCAGTCTCACTTATCACATGAAATTGTAGTAGATTCTCATAAAAATTTCGCATTACAGAAATATTAGAAGCTCTCAGTGTTATTTTCTTTATAATAAATGGTTTTGTATCCATATCAAGTCCTTCAATTCTTTATCTATTATTTATAAGTATATCAATTAAATTTTTTTAAGTAAAGAAAATCGTTTACAACCGTAAACGTAAAAGCCTTTCCAACCTGAGAACGCTTATTTTTATAACAACAAAGTGTACAAAGCATATTATCTGATTTCACCTTCTTATTTGTTTCATTTTGTTATTTAGGAGGATTATTGCCGTTTAATAAGTATTCTAGTTACACTTGCAAATTAATTTAAGCAATACCTATAATTCTTTGAATAGAAAAAAACATTTAGGATGTGAGATAAATTCCATATCCTAAATGTTTTTTATTTAAATATTAATCTTAAACATGTATAAAGCCATAGTTTGCATCACTTATTTTTACTGTACTGGTTGTGTTGAAATAACCATTCCCTAGGTCAATAGCCTCTCCGATCACCATTGTTCCTGCTGCTTTGTTTACACTCTCAACGACTGCCACATGCCCATAGCTTCCACCTCGAACATTCGGTCCAAATACTGCTATGGTAGATCCTGCTACAGGATTATTATCAACTGTAAATCCATCTGCACTTGCTGAAGCCGCCCAGTCTTCACCATTACCCCAGTAATCTCCGACACGGCTCCCCATTACGGATTTAACATAAAAAGTACAAGTTGGTGCTACATAAGTTCCAGGATTGGTTCCATAGTGTGTTGATGGGATAGTATATCCGCTAGAAATATTGATACTAGGACTAGGTGTAGGTGTACTATTTTTGTTGATATCTGTGTCAGTTGAACTCACCTCTTTTGATGGCGTAGCTGGGTTTACATTAGGTGTTGAACTTGAAGAAACGGTCTTATCTTCCGCACTAGCTGTTGAAACACTTGAAGACACTGCCGTCTTCGGCATTTGAATGATTGGAGCTGCATTAGCTTTTGCTACAGCTGCTGCTGCTGCCTTTGTTTTATTAGCTTGTTCAGTTGCCGCTTTTTCCGCTGCTACTTTTTGAGCTTCTAATTCTTGCTTTTTATCTTGTGCAGTTGTGATGGTCAATTGATAGTTTAACTGAGCAACTTTAAGTTGAGCTTCCTGCCCAGCAAGATCATTAGTTTGTTTGGTTAAATCATTTTCCGCGGCGACCATTATGCCATCATTTTTTTGATTTTCTGCTAATTTAGCTTGAACAGCTTGGATATCTTTTTGTTGCTGATCAAGCATATTTTTATTAGCGGATGTCACTGTAGCCATAGCAGTTACTTTTTGGATCGCATCAGATAATGATTTTGAATTAACAACTGCATCTAAGTAACCAGTAGTTGAACTATTTACTTGTGCGCTACGTGCTTGAGCTTGTAGCGAAGAATTACGTTCGTTAATATTTTGGCGTAACGTGGAAACTTGGGCATTGAGTTTTTTTCCTTCTACCTTGAGCTTCTCCATTTTGTTCTTTAGATCAGCTTGTTTTGCTTGAATAGAACCAATTTTTGATTGAATGTTATCAACTTGTTTCTGAGCCTGAGCTTGTGCGGATTGGGCACTAGAAATCGTTGCATCCTGCTTTGCTATATCCGAGTTAGTATCAGCATTAACACCTGAAATAGGAGCTACTGCAGACAAAATGACTGTAGACATTAGAATAGCGGACAATATATTTTTTTTCATCATATGTTTTTTTCTTTCTTTAACTTTATGATAATAGTTCGGTTGAATAAAAGTATTATACTATCATTTAACCAACAGCGTGTTGCTTAACTATTACAATAAGAGTTATTTTTATGTCTTTCATAACTTTCACTCATCAGACTTTTATAATATAAGTTTATCTATCATTTTAATTTTTTAAAGATACTATTCGAATAAACCAAAACCGTTTTGCCATGAAATTTTATCTGAACCAGCTAATGAAATTTGTAAGAAACCTAACGACTCTAGCTCACGAGCTCGTTTGAGTGAACCGACATCTAAAAGATTTAAATTACTTCCATCAAGCGTTTTAATTACTTTTTCTTTAGCTTCTTCATTATCTCCTGCTAATAATACTGTTGTTGGGTGTTCTCCACCAACGTTTTTAGTAGATAATGTATTAGCAAAATTAGTGTTAAATCCCTTGATGACGAAAGATTCTGGTAGTAAAGTAGATATAATCCCCGCTGCAGAAGAATCCGATGGCACGACTAAATCATCAAAAGTTTCAAAATTAACAGGGTTTGTTATGTCAATAATAGTTTTACCTCTAAGCTCATCTTTATATAACTCAACAATGCTAGAGACTGCTGAATAAGGTACAGCAAAAATAATAATTTCTCCTAAATATTGTTTCGTAGTTTTTGTTGTAATGTAATTCACAACATTACCAGTCTCGGCAAAATTTCCTCCTATAGCTTGTCCCATATTTTCTTTGCCAAAAATCGTTATATTTACCATATTAGTCTCCTTTGTATAAGAAAAGATTTTATCTATTTTTTATAATATTAATAGAATTTTTTTATTTTTAATGATAATCAGTATAACAATATAATAAATAGATGTAAAAGGATATGTTTACAAGTGTAAATTAAATTTCAAAATCTTCATTTCTTATATTAAGGAAAATTTTATAACGGTACTATGATATGTTATAGAGAACTTCTGTTGCATCATGCATTACATAATTGTTTTCATAGAATACAAATTATCATGATTTGGCTGTTTTTTTATAGAGTAAATGATATATAATTTATGTTTTACTATCTATAACTTAAGAATATATTGTTATGCATTAAATACTACTCTGCATTTATTAAAAAGCTATATGTAATTATAAAAATGATTAAAATTTTAGCTCATTTATAATGAATACGCTATTATATTAAAAATTATTACCTTTAATAACCAAAGAAAAAATGTCAAAAACTATTTACATTTTATAAAAAAATAGCTATACTTAAATAGATATAATAATATCATGTGGAAAGTATGAAAAATTAAAACAGTTGTCACTAATTAAAACTCTTATAATTATTTATACTTTTTACTCTGCTATACATTAACAAAACTATTTTATTTATATATATTTTTTTGGAATAGTTTCAAAATCGGAAACATTAGGAGGTTTCTATGAAAAAAAATTTTTTATTTTTAGTATTCTTTTATTATCTGTATTCCTATCTGGCTGCTCTCAGACCAAAAATACAGATAATAAATCTAAAAATACTTCTCAAACAAAAACGACTTCAAACATTATTAATTATCTAAATAAAAATTATACTGTTAAAGCGCCAACTTCAAAAATTGTAACAGCAAGTTTTGAATCAATGGAGGATGCTGTTGCCCTCAATTTTCATCCTATTGGAGCTGTAACAATATCTGAAGAAATGCCAGGGTATCTAAAGAATAAATTAGGAAAAGGCGTTGCTAATATCGGAGATAAATTTGGCCCAAATGTTGAATCAGTTGCTGCATTAAAACCTGATATTATATTAGGGAGTACTAAATTTGATGAAAAAGTAACTAGTAATTTGACCAAAATTGCACCTACAATTAATGTTTCACATAAATCTGATGATTGGGAAAAAAACTTGATGCTGATGGGAACTTTAACAGGTAAACTTGAAAAAGCTAAAAATTTAATTTCAAATTATGAGAAGGATCTAAAAGATTTCAAAAAAAATAATCCTGAAATAACTAATAAAAAAATAATGATTATTCGGATAAGGGAAGGTGAATTATGTATCTATGGAGAAGATTTTTACTATAATCCTATGCTTTATAAAGACTTAGGGTTCTCAATGCCTAAAGAACTTGATGCTGTTAAAGGTCAAACAACGATTTCTAAAGAGCAGCTTTCAAAAATTAATAGTGATATTATTCTTGTGCAATTTATGGCTTCTGAAAATAAAGGCTTCCCAAATGCCTTAAAAGATTTAAAAAATGACACCTTGTGGAAAAATATTCCTGCAGTAGCTAAAGATAATGTATTTTATAATGTTGTTGATGGTGGTTATCAGGGCGGTACATACTTAAGTAAGGAAGTGATGCTAAAAGCTCTTAATGAAAAAGTTTTTAAATAGAAAGAAAAAATATTAGATATGAAGTTTAAGTATGTATTATGGACTGTAACTGCTCTAATTTTACTAATAATCTTCGGATTTCTTTCGCTTACCTTTGGAATGAAAAATTCACTAGTAGTTTTTTTAGAAGTTATAGTAAATTATGATAAGACCAATCCAGAGCATATTATTTTCATTTCCCACCTCGCTCGTGTCTTAGTTGCTGTTTCGGTTGGGGCAAGCTTAGCACTTGCAGGCTTTATAATGCAATTACAATATAAAAATGATTTAGCCGATCCTACTTTGATGGGAGTAAGTGATGGATCAGCGTTGGCTATTGTTATTGGAATGATTTTTATGCCTAATTTAACAATGCTAGGACGCATCATTTTTTCGGTCATTGGTTCTTTTTTGGCTTATATCATCATATCGTATATTTATAAAATAGTATTTTTAGGTCAGTCTCGTCTAACTTTTCCTCTGATTGGGATTGTGATTAGTATGCTGTTAAGTAGTATGACTACATTCTTGGTAAGTTATTATAATATAGCTCAATCCGTGAACTCTTGGTATAATAGCCGGCTTTATCGCGTTTCATTTTCTGACGTTGTCTATTTTTGGCCAATACTGTTACTTCTAATTTTTTTAATAGTTTTACTGAGAAAGCAGATGGATATTTATTCTTATGGCCATTCAATTACAACGTCCATAGGAATGGAAAGGATACACTGGGAAAATTTTTATAGTGTCTGTGTTGTAATATTAACAGGAGTAAGTGTCGCTATTGTAGGAAGAATTGCTTTTGTAGGATTAGTTATTCCCCATATAGTCAAGTTATCAATTGGCAAAAAATATGCTGCATCCGTTTTCTTTGTCCCACTTACTGGAGGAATATTTGTACTCATGAGCGATTACCTTTCAAGATATATAAATTATCCTTTTGAAACTCCAATTGGTGTTGTTATTGCTTTAGTAGGAGTCCCAATATTTTTATATCTGATTAGGAGAGGAGCAACGGTTCATTAAATGAAAAAGTATTTTGTATTATTTTGTATAATAGGAATTTTGATTATGTCTTGCTACTATTCCCTTATTTCCGGAACTTACCATATCTCAAATGATCAGTTAATAGGGTCATTATTTGAGCAAAATACAGACTCACAAACATTGTTAATTTTGTGGAATTTTAGAATACCTAGACTAGTGGTATCCGCATTAGTTGGAGGTTCATTAGCTATTGCTGGTTATATTTTACAAACATTAACTAGAAATCCTATTGCTGATGCTGGATTATTAGGAATTAACTCTGGCGCAGCTTTTGGAAGTGTGTTTTACTATTTCATTGTTGGAAGCTATTTTATTGACGGAAAAGAGCTGCAAAATATATCTTTAATTATATTTGGAATTTTAGGAGCACTATCTGCACTTTTACTAAATTTTTCACTTTCTATGAGCACTTCAGGAATTAGTATCTCTAGATTTATTCTAAATGGCATCGGAATTAACATGGGTTTCTCTGCCATGACTACATATTTTTCTTTAAAAATTAGTAATGATGACTATTCTCGTGTAAATGACTGGCTACAAGGATCAATTAGTCAATCAAATTGGGCATCAATTCGCCAGATTTTTCCCTGGATCTTAATAGCTTTTATTTTGCTTTTATTCTCTCAAAAGCATTTAGAATTACTACGCTATTCAGACTCTCACTTGCGAAATATTGGTTTTTCAATAAGTTATTGGCGCTTATTTTTTATAATACTTGCGTCAATTCTTATATGTGTCAGCGTACTATCCGCTGGTAATGTAGCTTTTGTAGGGCTAATCGTTCCTTATATAACATTAAAATTTTTCAAGCGTAGCTCTAAATTACTCATTCCTGCTATATTTATCAATGGAATGAGCTTAGTTACCCTTTGTGATACATTTGTAAAAAATATATTTGCACCAAATGAATTACCTTTAAACTCAATGATAGGATTAATCGGGATTCCCTATTTAATTTTAATTTTTATAAATAACTCTAACAGAGTCGGAGGAAAAAAATTTGAAAAAAGTTATTAAAAAAATAGGAGAATATTATTTAGACATTTACTATCCAACAGTTATAGCTGAAGGAACTAAACTACCTATTTTATATGTTTTAGATGGTGATGCTTTTGCATTAACAATTTCAGAAGCCGTCAAGTTACAAACTAGAAATTCTAAAAAAACAGGTGTTAAACCAATGGTTATTGTTGGAATTGGTTACCATAACTCTTCTCCTTTTGATAGAGAGAAAAGATTTATTGATTTTACACCACCTAAAATCCACGAGGATAATCCTGCTGACATCAGGTTTGGTATGCCTAAAGGTGGAGGAATCGATAGTTTCATAAACACATTCATACAAATTCATGAAGTAATAAAGAATGACTTTTTTATTGATAAAAAACATGTAGGTATTTTTGGTCATTCATTAGGAGGCCTTTGTGTTTTAGAGTTACTTTTAAGAGAAAAGATATCATTTTTAACTGATTTTTTAGCCGTTAGTCCCTCATTATGGTGGGATAAAAATGAATATTTTAATAAGATTAGCCTGTATGATAAATCTAGGTTATGTAAAAAAAGAGTGATAATAAGTGTTGGGTCTGATGAGGGAGATATGGTAGAACTGTCAAAACAAGCTTTCAAGTTAGTTACTTCATCTAATTTTATTAAATCTTGTGAACACTATATCATAGAAGATGAAAACCATATGTCCGTTGTATTTACTGTAATCAGTCGCTACCTCCGGTGGTTCTCAGCTACATTTTAAAATTTAGGGGGATTCATTTTGAAAGACGAAGCACTTTTAGCACATAATTTGACGTTAAGTTATCAAAAAAAAATAATTATAGATTCACTAGATATTTCATTTCTGAAAAACCATATATCAGTTATCATTGGCCCTAATGGTTGTGGAAAGTCTACTTTACTCAAGGGTTTAGGGAGAATATTAAAACATGATGGTGATATTCTCTTAAACAACAAAAATATATTAGAACTATCAACTAAAGAAATTGCAAAACAATTAGCTTTTCTCCCACAAGATTCTATATCACCAGAAGATTCAACAGTTAGAGAAATTGTTGCATTAGGTCGCTATCCTTATCAAGGAATATTTCAAAAAAAGACTGAAGCAGATGAGGAAATAATTGATAATGTTTTAAATGAAACTGGTTTAAAATCAATTGCTAATGAAAACATTCAAACATTATCAGGAGGACAAAAACAAAGAGTTTGGATTGCCATGGCATTATGCCAACAGACACAAGTAATATTATTAGACGAACCAACAACTTATTTAGATTTAGGTCATCAGCTAGAGATACTAAATCTCCTAAAAGAGTTAAATATAAAGAAGGGGATAACCATCATTATGGTATTACATGATTTAAACTTAGCCGCAAGATTCTCAGATTATATGATTGCGATGAAATCTGGAGCAGTTATTTATCAAGGAAAACCCAACGACGTAATGACTCCCGAAATTTTAGCAGACCTTTTTGGAATTAAGGCTTTCATGGGTAAGGACCCTATTGATAAAACTCCAATTTGTTTAAGATTTGAATAAATTATTTTGAAGTTACTATTGCTATATAGTGTTGTGATATCTTAATTTTTCTAAAAAATAGAACTTTGTTCTTAATTAATAGCTATACAAAAAATTTTTAAATGCTAATCATACCAAAGAGTAGTACTTTTTAAACTTTTTATTTTTGATTCAATTAATTATTAATAAACAACCTATGCGCTACATACTTTTTTATTAAAAAAAGTATCATATGTATAAACAAATATATAAAAAATACCATGTACCACATAGTATTTTTTTTAGACTACTTTTTATTATATTCCCTTGAATAGTTGAGAGATAGATGGACAAAAGCGCGTGCCACACCCTAAATTAATTGATATTTGAAGACAAAGTTTAGAATACATTTATATAAAGGATGTATTAATCCACCCAAATCTTTTTATATACAAATATTTGACATTAGTCCAGTCTTTACTACCCCTATCAAAACAGCCATAAATTCAGTGATAGAAATCCTATCGAATCCCTAAAGCAATACGGGCATAACGACTCATTTTATCAACTGTCCATGCCGGATGGTTTTTGAAAGTTATTTTTTATTTGTTGTTATACCAATGATTATAGGCTAGTAAACTTTAAAAGTCAAGTAATATGTGGCTTGGACCATCTACTAAATGTACTATAAATCAACCTATAAAATACCTTCAATCGTTGCAATGTAACTGGCTCTAGGAAATTTTTATGATTATCTATCAAAGTAAACCTGTGTCATGTAATAAGTAATATCCGATTTCGTCTTTTTAACTTTCACCATTGCCATTTTTTTTAAAACAAAATCAGATTTACAACTCGCTCAAAAATAAAGTAAAATTCTTGTATTTATATTATTAATATTTACAAGCCAATTTTAGTTGTATTATTTTGGGGTATTTTTGTTAATAGCCAGTGAAATAATCTCTAATGTTATAAAAATATAAGACCTACAAAAAATAATTACTTGCCAGCTGAGTATCCCTTGATATCAAATTTGGAAAATTATGCTTTATTTTAAATATGAAACTGCTCTACTCGAAAAAATTTTTTACAATTCTTATTTTAATTCAAGTGAACATTTTATATTTTTGAAAAGTACATATCTTAGGATCGTATCAAGATCCACTTTGCTAACTTAAAAATGTTGCAGCTATGATTATACATTTTAAGCATTTTTTAATACACTGGTATATTTGATAGTTGAAATGCTTTTCTAAATATTTATTTAACCTCAATGATCTGAATACCTTCATTTGGCATTTCATTTTCAAGGAATGACCAATTACTAATATAATAATATTTAAATACAAATTCTTTAATTTGACAACCTTTTTCTCCTTTTGACTTATCGCTTATTCTTTTCAGGAAATTATAATATAAATGATCATTAATTCCATCTTCAGATAGATTTAAAAACTGAATTTTTGATTTACCACCAGGAATTATTAAGGAGCTACGAGTTTGAAACACTTCGAATGATACTAATAGTTCTTCTACGATCTGACGCATAGCAGAATATAATGGATTACCATTAGGAGAAATCCCGTTTTGATCGTAAAAACCGAGTATTTGCGATTCTTTATAAGAAGCAATTGGCCAATTGTATTCATCTATATGAGATCCGCCATCTTTATTAGCTATGAATAATACAATATCTCTACGAGAAATGTATTCTTTTGGTCGTGAAAAAACAATTTGCTGCCACCATTGTTGTAAAGGTAAAAAAACTTCTGAAATAACATTATAAGAACTATCTCGGCGCTTGTTAAACACTCCCTTACTCCCTAATGGCATGTAAGAAGATCCTTTACTGTTAGTTGACAACACCAATAAATCCCACGAAGTTAGTAAATTATTGGGAGAGAAGATACCGGTGGGTGAGTGCCAAACTTTGAATTTTTTTACTAAATCCAGTTGATTTAGTAAAGAGTTTGAATTTTGGGTTTGGTGTATTAAAACACGAACTTGTGTAGCCATTGGTAGAGCCATCTCAGCCATTCCAGAGTCAAAACTTTTTGCATACTCACGAAGTAATTTTATCTGAGTATCTAATTTTTTTTGTTTTTCTTTTTTTGATAGTTTCTGTTTAGACATATAGTCCTCCACTTTATATTTATTATATTATTTAATATGAAAACATACCTTATATAAAATTTTTTTGTAAGTACCCTTTTTTCTGCTCTTACAACAAATTCAACTGTCGCTGATGAAGTGTGATAGCATCATCAAGTTGATTGAACAAAGCACCAATTTTTCTGTTCATCAAAATTTGGAACATTTAAAACTAGATTATTTACTATTGAGCCAGATAAATTTCCTTGTCCACCTTGTAAATATTTATCATTTATATTTTGCTTTTATAACTTTAACCACTGCATTATAAAATGAGAATCATATCCGTCACATGGCTTAATTACTAACATAGCTTGGTTAATTGCACCATTGTATTCAATGTTAATTTATAAGCATTAATTTCATTAAGAACCTCACGCCAGTGTCCTTCTAAAACCTTAATAGGGACATAAGATAAATCTTTACGATAGCTCCATCCTTCTGCTTCTAGTTTTTTGATCAAAGCAGCTTCAAATTTTGCTTCTGCCATTCCATTTTCTCCCTCTCAATAATGCACGATTTTTGTTATCTTTATTTTACCAGTTTATATGAATTTTATGTGAAATTTTATTAGATGATAACTTTATAATTGATAATATATGATATAAAATAATAAATAATATTAAATCATTTTTTTATGCTATTTGTCTTTTATATATAATAATAAATAAGTTATCAAAAAAACCTATGTAATACATACGTTTTTATCAGTTTTTTAATTAAAAAAATTATCATATGGATAAACAAATATATAAAAAATACCATGTACCATATAGTATTTTTTTTCGACTACTTTTTTTATATTTTTTAAATAGTTGGGCGAAACATGGTTATTTACAAACAATTGAATATAAATGGACAAAAACGCGTGCAATATTCTAAATTAATTGATGTTTGAAGACAATGTTTAGAGTATTCTTACAAGACTAATAATCCAAAACGTCTTAGTGATCAAAATGTAGAAAACCCCAAAAATATCTCACCTTCTGTCTAATTATTTGACATTAGTCCAAAAAAGATACTTTGTTTAATTTTGAACATAAAGTATCCTTTTAATAATATTGGTCTATTTGGATAATGATAAATCAACGTCCGTGATTGATATTTATTACAAAAGTATCTGTCTGACAATGAACTTTATAGCATCATCAATATAAGAAGGAAGATTTGTAGACCATTTAAAATATAACTTATAAATTTATAATTGTTATTTTATTATTTTAAGTTTAATTTCTCTTGTAACAGTCCAATTCTTCATTTATTCTAACAGTAAATAATATCAGAATCATAAGCAGTTCCAAGTAATAACTCTTATAATCACTGTCTTGTTTTTTCCCGTAGCTACCATGAGTAATCTTGTTTCGAATTGCCAATGCATTGCTAAATTTTTTATTATCCATTATATATGAAATATAATCACTCTCTTGTTCAGAAAATAAAGTGTTGCTATATTTAACATTTCCTGTCATACTTTCTTCCTCAATAACTTTTAAATCTGATTCAGACAGGTATAGGGTAGATAAATAACCTTTCTCCCACAACAAGTAATAAAAACTTATACTTGTAGGATTTGTAAATCTTATTTGGTTAACCAAATTAATATACAAAACTTTATTCTCTATAAGAGAATCTATCACTTTCTTCTGATACTCATAGAAGTCATTAATCGAAATTCCATATTCAACATACTCATAGAAATTCTTCCTATCTTTTTTCTTTTCTGGGAATGATAAATTCGATTGGCTGTTAAATATTAATTTACAAAAATTTAGCTTTTCTTCTGAATCAAAATAGACAAATTTTTTTTCACTCAATGATTTAATTTCTTGATAATTAGTATTTTTTGAATCCAATTCAAAAACATCAGAATCAATTTCACCATATCTCTGAATAAAATCAAATTGTTTTAATAAACTATCTAGCTCTGGAATTAATAGTTTACATCTTTCATAATAAGTATAGTTTTTTGAACTTGCGTTAAAGAAAAAATCAGGAAAGCCATACTCAGACTTTAAATGTTCATTGTAATAAAAAGCGAAAACTTCTTCCAAATCAATTTTTAGGAAAGTTAAATAATCAAAATACGCTAATAAAGAAAGCATATAAAAATTTTTTTGGTATTCAGATATGAGTGTTTGCTTATACGCATAATTTGATTTAGTTTGAAATATCTCTAACAAACCACCATGTTCATAAGGTGAATCAATCATAGAAAATTGAAAAAATTGGTTAAAAAAACCAAAAAAATAAATAAAATTATTCAAAATTGTAGGGTAATCATGTTCTTCATCAATCCAATCTTTAGATAACAAAAATTGTAAATCTCTAGAACCTTCTCGCACAATTTCAAAGTCTGTTTTTAAGCCCTCTTTAAGACCTACTGCCATTTTCCAAGATACTCCATTTTTTAGAGACATCGTCTTTTCAGTTTGTTCTATTCTTTTCTTTCTTGCTTTTGAAATTATTCTTGAATCAAGTTTATGTTCATGATGTAAGCTCCAATATGAAATTCGCTCTAAGTAATTAATATTGGCTTCATCAAGTTCACAATATCTCCTAGCCCAGTCATTTATTTCTTCATCAGATAAGTTATCTGGTAAATAAATGTTTTGAATATTAGGAGAATCATATTTATCAAGAAAAACCTCAAAGTAAACAGGATTTGACAATAGTTTCTTCTTAAAAAACAATTTATACTTTTCACATATTTTTTGCTGTTCTAATAATAAGTGAAACGGTATTTTATATCCATCAATTATTTTCTCGAAATCAACATATTCTGTCCTCTTTATTATGTTGAACCAAACAAATATATCCCAGAAATCTGATTGATATTGGAAGTACAAATCACTATATTCTGTCATATATTCTGATAATTCTCTTTTACCGAAATATTCGTTTAATAGTCGGTGACAACTTTTTCTACATTCAGAAATTTTTTCTGATGTCCTTTTCTTAAAAAATTCCAAATCCAAAAACTTTAACACATTATATATCTCAATTGCTTCATTAAGAGTATTGATTATAGGATTTAAAATAAAGTCATTGATAAAAGTCTCTACGTTACTTAAATTTAATTCAGTTGATAAATCATTTTCGCCATAGAACTTAATCCAATTATTTTTCATTCTTTAAATCACCCTTCATAGTCTATAGTTTTAGTATACCAAGTTTTAATGAAAATTGTACTTCTATAATGTCTGCAATGGCGAGAAATCAAATGTGTCAAACTCATTATTATAATATACAAGCTAAATATTTGTCAGATATATCATCATCTGTGATTGAAATCAATTCATTTGCCCTTATTCCTGTATCAAAAAGTAAAGCAATGATTGCACGATTACGGAAAGAAAGATATTTATTAGTGTTCCACACTCTCAGCATTCTCTTAACCTCAGCATCATTAAAATGAATCAATACATCTTTAGTTTCTTTTAAGAACTTGATTTTTTCAATAGGTGATTTATGTATTAGTTCTTCATCTAAAACATAGTTCCAAAACGCTTTATGAGATTTTAATATAGCATTGATATAAGAAGGCTTTAAATCGTCATTTAACAGCTTGTTAATGAACGTTTTATAATCTCTTGGTGATATATATATCAATTTGAGGTCTCAGAATGGCTTTAAATTTGCTTAAGTGAGCCTTATAGTTTTGTCAGAGTAATTTTTTATCTTTAAGTCTAAAAAATACTCTTTTAATATTGTATCTAATTGCATAAGAAAAACGCCCTTTCTACTAGCACTAGAAAGAACGTTTTTAGTAAATATTACTAAATAGAACACCTAAACCTTATTTTTTAAGGTTATAAAAGGCTGCCAATCCTTTATATACAGCGATTCCCCCAAGTTGGTCTTCAATTCTCAAAAGTTGATTATACTTGCTGATAAGGTTTGTATCGGGTTTTAAATAGATTCTGAACTACGTTCAAAGCCTGTTCTATGTTTAAAAATAGTCTAGCAAAATAAAAAATATTTGTCTAGTATGTTAAAGCAGAGACCAGATAAAAAGTAATTGTATTTTTACATACAATTATAAATAGAAGAAAGTTTGTAAAAAGTCTAAAACACCCTTACTATCTATTAAAACTTAAATATCTTATTTAATATCATCTATTACGAAATTTCTTTATAACATTTGAGTTTAGTTATCACTTTTCAATTCAACATCAAGTTCTTGAAGAAGTTTCTTGTTCTTTTTTCTTTCTTTAAGAGAGGCTATCAAGAGAAGGCTAAAAATAATAAAACCAAATCCCATTATTATGATCTGATAAAAATCTATGTCTAAGCCACAAGAAAATATTTCAAAAATAAATAACGACAAAATTACTCCCCCCCCTACAACCGACACTATTATATTTCTTATTATCTCATTACTATTCATTATTCCTTTTTCCCCTGTTAAAAGTGTTCCTGTTAAATAACTTATAACTCCATTTACAAAACTGCTCCAAAGTTTTTGATAATTATATTTTTGCTTATAATGAAACGCAAAGATAGTGAGAACAATAGATATGCAATATCTATTAATATTTTTTTAATTAAAATTTTGTTCAAAGATAATTACACATGCAAACCATAGAAGATACTGTATAATTATTGAGTCTAGTTCAATACTGAAATTATATACTATTATAATCAAAATCTATTTTTTGTTCTCTTGAGTTTACATGTGCATTAATTCCAAATGGGATAATACACCTAGGGGTAGAATGACCCACATTAACATTATAGACAATAGGCAGATTGTTATTAGTTATTTCTTCTAGTAAGATTTCTTTATATTCCTCATAATAAAGTTCGTCTTGAGGTTTTCCAATGAGCATTCCAGATATAACATCAAATAATCCATAATTTTCTAGTTTAATAATCATCTCTCTAAAATAGTTTGGTTTTGGCTTTTCTTCACTAGTCTCAAGAAGCAATATTTTCCCCTTCCATTCTTCAAGACTAGGAAATAATTCATATTTATCACATAAACTAATTGTATCTTCATATCTTGAATTATCAAAAATATCGAAGATAGATTCTAGGCAACCTCCTAATATTTTTCCTTCAAATTCAGAAACTCCTCTTATTAATTCAAATCCATTGTTGATATGTTTTTTTAGTGGAGTTCCAATAGCCTCTTTACTATAATCTAATCTTTCTTCATACCATTCACTACTCGGCTGTACCTTTTGTATGATTTGTTTGTCTAGTAATTCTTCAAAATACAACTTCGTATAAGGAAGCATCTCTTTTGATAGTTCACAGACATCTGGTATAAAAGCTTGTCCATAATAAGAAGGGATGCCTATTTTATTAAGCATAAAGTGATTCATGGTTGTATCTGAAAATCCTAAGAAAACTTTTTGTTTAGCCGCTTTTCTTAATCTATCATTTTCAAATAAGTATGGGAGCAACCGATAGGTATCATCTCCTCCAATTGCACACAAGATCATATCAACTGTATCATCACTAAAAGCATCTATTAAATCATCAGCTCTAGCCTCAGGATGTTTCTTTAAAAAATCTATTCCCTTTAAGGAATTATCCATAAATTTTACATCAATATTATAATTTCTTAACCGTTCAAGTCCTAACTTAAATTCATGTTGGATAAAATCTTCTCCTAGTATCCCACTAGATAGACTAACAATAGCAATTTTTTTTACTTGCATAACTCTCCTATACATTTTTAAGATTTTTATATACTATTCTATAATATTATTAACTTTTTATCAATATTTAATTTTAACAAAAAATTAGAATAAAAGCTATATGATATTAAGTCAAGATCTCAGAGTAACAATTTTTAAAAATTATCAAAATATAACCCTCTTCTAGACACTACAAGCTACCAAACATTCGAAGTAGAAATGTCAGTAACTTTATCATTTTCTTCTTTTAAACCAGTACCTATAACTTTATTTAGATCTATTGCATTAGCCAGCTTACAACTGGATTCTCTACAACTAGTATCTACTGAAAATATATTGCTAGTTATATTTACATAAACACTATTTAACTCAAGGTGGATTATATTGTAGGTTAAATCTGTCATTATAATAATTGATTAACTCTGGCTACAAAATTACTAGTCCTACCAAATACTAATACTTTTTAAATTTTTTTTTGATTCAATAAATTGTTATCAAAAAAAGCTATGTGCTACATACTTTTTTTATCAGTTTTTTATTAAAAAAATTATCATATGGATAAATAAATATATAAAAAATACCATGTACCACATAGTATTATTTTCGACTACTTTTTATTATATTTCCTTGAATAGTTGAGAGATAGATTGTTATTTACAACTAAATGAATATAATGGGAAAAAGCGCGTAGTATATTCTAAATTAATTGATGTTTGAAGACAATGTTTAGAGTATGTTTATAAAAAATCTTTTTGCCATTTTTAATTAATTTAAAGTGTTCAAATTACTTTTTATGTTTTTCTTTTTTGTTTTCTTCTGGCGCTAAGTCTTTTTATAGCTCCCGTTAGTTACAAAAAATTTTTAACATCCTTTTACTTTATTTCACAATACCTTGCTTACGAAGCCAATCCATTTGAAGCTCACCTGAAGATGGTTCTCTACCGTATTGTTCCTTAAAGTTTTTTCTAAATTCGTCTGCTTCTGCAACAGGATCTATTGTTTGGTTTAGGTTGTTATTTGTGCTTGCATTTTGAGAAGGAGTAAACTGATCTGACACTGATTGTTCCAAAAGCAGTTCTTGTTCTTTTTTAGCCATTTCCTCCTCAGCCAATAGTCTTGCTTTTTCAGTTTCTTCCGCTTGTAATTTTACGATTTGATTTTTTTCTTTTTGGGTTATTTCACTAACTTTATTAATTAAGAACTCTATTTTATTTTTATTAAAAATATTTTCCATCTCTTGGTAACTCTTCGCATTGTTCTCAAGAGTAGAAATATTTGACTGAAGTTCGTTTATATTATTAAACCGTACGTCATTATTAGGAATATCTTTCTTATTTATATTACTTTCGAGGTATTCATAAATTGCTTTAACGTCTTTTTCAATATATTTTGATTTCAACAATTGTGCTTCTTTAGTTGTCAGAGTTAAATTTTTAATTTTAACAATAGTATTACTAGCACTTTCACTATTGATTGAAATTGAGTTTTGCAATTCATTGATTTTTTTCTTTTCAGTAGTAACTTTGTTCTCATAGAATTTTTGAGCACGAAGTTCTTTTTGATGATCAATATTTTTTTTTATAAAAAATATGCCAAAACTTATAACAACTACAATCACTACAACAATAACTTTATTTCTGCTTTTCATAATATAAAGATATAGTACCTACTATATCTATCTCCCCATTTAATTTAAGCCGTTTAGAATATCACTTAACCAGTTATAAAAATAGTGATAGGTTGTATTAAGTCTTAATTTTTATCAAAATCCTTGCAATAAATAATTATTAAATTCATATTTATCCTACTTATAACTGCTATTATATAAATATTTTAGCACAGAATCCGTAGATTTTTTAACTTTACAATAAAATTATTCTTTTATTGTTTTCTTATCTAAGTATCTAATGTTCTTAATCTAAATATTGTATTGCTAAATTGATGAGTGATAGACATCGATTAAAAAGATAATCGCAGTACCTGATATCAGCAATATCAACCTTATTAGTTTCATGGTGACGAATACGGAATTTATTTCCAATATCTGTCAGCGCTCTAAATTCAAGATTAAACAATTCCACAAAATTGTCATCCCCTTTTGCCATGACATTCACAATTTTTTCTGATGATCGTTTCTTGTCTAGCATTGTGTAATAAGTTTTTAATCGCTCAAATGCATCCCATATTTTTTCGACTGAATCTTGTCGAGCTGCAGGGTTTGGAGTTTTATATAATGCTACTGCATCATTCAACAAGTCTTTTGTGCCTTGCTCATGTACTAATTTAAAAGAATTTTCCATTTCCATTGTCAATGAACTATTATTAGCAATTCTTTCAATGATCTTTTTGTCAGTAAGTTCATATAATAACCCAGACTCAAAAAAAATTTCATTTATTGCCTCTTGGAAATCTGTAAACACATCTGAAGAATCATAGCAATCTATTGTTTGATAGTTTCGGTACCTCTCATTATTCCATCGTTCTGAAATATCCTTAACATTTTGTGCAAAGAACTCAATGAGGTCTAAAAGTGAATATTGATCGTATTCATCTCCATACTGTGGTATGCTAATTCTTCCATATTCATCTCGAAAGAGGAGTGGTATTTTCACCTTGATTCTTGTTATAAATCCACTTTCATCAAATGTAATATAGTCACTATCAGTAAAATCGTGATGAGAATTTTTAATAAAAATATGTGTTAAATTCTTTTGATATCTTTTGCAGCAATACAAGAGCAAAGCATAAACATCTATATTAATTGAATATGTCTTTTCGTGTGGCGCTCTAATACCGTTTCTTTCTGAGTATAATCTCATAAACCCTCTCCTCATATCTTTTAAAATCATTTTTTAAAACAATATGTAAATTTTCTAAAGCCTAAATAAACATTTTTTGTAAGTAGCCTTTTTTCTGTTCTTTCAACAAATCTAACTTACACTGATGAAGGGTGATAAGAGAATCTAAATTCTTAAAAAACGTTCCAATTTTGACTTGCTCATCAATTGTTGGGACTGAAACTTTGAACTCTGAAAATTTTAAAATCCAATAACGTTCATGGCTTTGAGGAACATAATTGATTTTTTTCAAAGTTTTATAAATGTAGCTATCAGTAAAATAAAAATTATCCCCTTTGGGCTTTCTAAATGTTTATATCACCATCATTATACCAAAATTCATACATATCTCCATGTTCAAAAAAATTCTACTTTTCTTTTTCTATAGTTTTAAACTAACTCTGTAACAAAAAAGTGGATTATTTAATAAATAATCCACTTTTTTCTCTTATGACTTTATATCAATTTAACTACACATTAAAAACAAATTAAACATAAACTATACATTTACAACCCCTTGACACTATTTCTTCATATCATTTAACAATAACTCTAACTGGCTAAATAATTTATAAACTTCTTGTTGTTTTTCTTTACTAATCCCGTCTTTACTAAAGGCAACTAATATTTCTTGATAGGGATTATTCATATCGCTCAATTTAAATCTTATTGAAATTTCTTTTAAATTACTGGATGATTTAGACTTTGCAGTTGCACCACCAACAAGCGTTCCAATTCCACCAGCTACTACTCCTCCAACTACTCCACGCGCCACAACACTCGCCGTCGAAACTTTGGTAACTATGTCATTATCTTCTCTCAATTCAATATCAATAACTTTGTTTAAATCTATTATATTAACTAGTCTATAACTAGGTTCCTTAAAACCATTAACCAAAATATATCCATTAAACGTACTTGAAAAAAATCTTTTCTTCTGAAGATCAAATCCCACTTGTTCTCTAAAACTAGTATCTACTGAAAATATATTACTATTTGTATTTACATATATACTATCTAAATCTTTATGAGTCATATTGTTGTACTCAGGTCTTAATGAGTTCATATTATTAGATAAATCAATCAGAGGTATAAAAAATATTGCTCCTAAAGCAACTACAATCACAAATATTATCATCTCTTTTTACTTTCTATCCTTTGAGATCGGTATTTTATTCCAATCCTAAAGCATCATTCAATGTTTCCTCAAGTTCTTTTTTTATCTCTTCTTGCGTCATTTCATCAACTGGCTTGTACTCTCCTTTAGAATTGTAATCTTCTCTCCAATCATGATCTTTGATTGAATCCTCATTCGAACTTTCAGTTGTAGAGGAGTAATATTTTTCCTCGTTTGATAATTCATTATTTTCTGAACTATCATTTTTACTATAATCACTATTACTCACGGTAGTGCTAGAAGATGTTAAGTCAGTATCAGAGTTTTTTTGTTTTTCTGATGAGCATGCACCTAACGTTATAAGTGAGAATGTTGCTATAAACAATAAAGTAAATTTTTTCATTTTTCCTCCAAAAATCGCTAATTTTAAAGATGATTTTTATCACCAATTAAATTACTATTTATAATAATAAGTATATCAAAAAAAACAAAAAACTATCAATTTAAAGATGGGTTATGGTTGTTTTTTTATCACTTGTTTTTTCTATAATCTTATACATGGGAATGGAATACTTTGCAACTAAATTAAAAGCTGTTAGAAAATCACATAATCTAACGCAGGCTGAGCTCGCTAAAAAATTAAATGTATCTGTAGGTATTATCGCGGCATATGAACAGGGTAAAACTTATCCTCGGGTAGATGTGCTAATTAGAATATGCAACTTATTAGACACTTCATCAGACTATCTTTTAGGACTATCAGATGATCTCCCCTTAAAAACGAGTGGATTAACTGATGAAGAAATGCAACCTTTTTTACAATTACTAGCCTTAGTTACCCAAAATAGAGAAAAATAAGACAGGGATTATATGTTTCCTGTCTTATTTTTATAGTTGAACTATCATAGTGGTAATAGTATTTGGAAGTATAAAATTTGCTTAACTTGGTAAAAACCCATCCCCCAATCGATGGGTTGATTCCAAATCAGAAAGAACGATACTATTTAAAAAAAGAATTTTTTTATATCTATTTACTTTCTATTTGTCCAAGTCTTGGCTCAAGTATACACAAAAATTCTGCTTGTTTTCAGCTTTTTCTTTTAATTATTTAATTTTTTAGTTTATTCATCGTATTTCTCCTATTTAATATTCAATCCATTATTTAATAAATGTTACTCTGCCATAACCTTACGTATCTCGGTTACTGCCCCCTCAGCTTCGCTGTGAGCATCCACTAGGCTATACAATTAATATTTCACAATACCTTATGCTTAGAATGTCTAAAATCCTCATCTGATAGCCCTCAGACAGCCTCTTGAATGTCACGTTGAATCTATCAGGTTTTCAGGTATGTGTAGCCTCTCAGGTCTTTTCCTCCCTGTTGTCTTATTCATTATTCTTTCCGTCTAATTCACCTAATCTATTTTCTATTAACGACCATTTTATATTGTCCTTTTTAATTTCTACGTCAATCCATTTTTCATTTTTTTGAGTATTTTTTTTATATTTATTCTCCTATTCTCTACTCCTCATTAAATATCATTTACCATTTGGTTATATCTCTCTTCATATTCCTCATCTGACAATGTATTTTCCATTTCATATAAAATTCTTTCAACATCAACATAATCATCTTGATTATAAAAATAATCGTGTTCTTCTTGTACTGATTCATACTGTTGAACGTTAAATAAAAACTCTTGGTATGCTTCATCGTCTTCTCCAACTGAATTATCAACTACATCAACCGTATTAGATTCAGTCTTAGATTCAAAATTTACTAGTTTAGAGAAAATTGATTCCATCACTTCTACATACAATCCAGCATGAACTAATCTATAAAAAGGTTTCTCAGAATATTTTATTTCTTCTGTTTGTTTGTACTTTGACTGTGAGCTATTAGCGTTTTTCATAATACGGTTGAAATAATTTTCTCTGACCTTATCAATATCTCCTTCTCCCTCAACTTCAATCTCATCAAATACAGTAAACTGTCTATAAGCATACTTAAAGCCAAATTTTTCTTTAACTGCAATTTCAATCTCTTTATGTTCATTTTTATATTTCGGCAAATTCTTAATATTCAAACCCTCTCTATAAGCTTTGGTTCTTTTATCTCTGATTTTTTCGTTTTCAGCTTTAATTTTTGTTTCTACTTCTTTTTTAAAAATCATGTATTCTTCATATTTTTCAACATCTATATTATTTCTATTTGAAGCAAAATAATTAATCTTATGATTAGTTTTTGAGAGTTCTTCTTCAATCTTTGCCATATATATATGTCTTTGATTAGAAATCAAACAATTAACAGTCTCTTTGAGACCATCTTCATCATTTACATTTCCTGATGATGTAAAAATATCATGATTTTGAACTTCATCTTCAACAATGGCAACTACTGTATATTTATCAAAGCCTAACATTTTATTTAAGAGTTGAGATACTGTAAAACCTTTATAAAACTGTTCATCATTCCAAGCTACTTCTTGATTAATCAATTCACGAATAACAAGAAGTTCATTTGTCCAGTCTAAAGACGGTCTACCGCCTTTATTTTCTCTCTCATAGACTTCCTTATTACCATTGTAATTATTTAAGGTAAACTTAGCTTTTCTTCTCCCTGCCCCTGCAACATATTCAACTGAATCAAACTTTTCTTTTAATTGAGCTTTAACTGATGTTTTTGTTTTGGTTTGCATTTTTCCATGTTTTTTAATTGATTGAACACTTGATTCTGCTATTAACCAACTATATTCTTCAACCAATTCATTAACTGTAATTTCTAAATTTTGACCTTTTTCAATATCTTTCACTAATTTCTTCTCTCCTTTATTTATATAAATTTGGTTCTTTTTCAAAGCTTGAAAAGCTGTGAGCTATCGCTCACTCTGTCGCTTTTCTGACGCTTTCTACAAACTTTCACAGGCTGAGCCTGTTCCAGTTCGTAGGACGGTTATTGTGAGTTTTTAAATTATTTTAAAGTGAATACATTAATTTCCTTATAGGTATTAAATAATAGGTAATTAATATATTCACTTTAAAAATTGTCCTTTTTCTTGAGCGGTTATAGTTACTCTTTTAATTAATAAGATTTAATTTTAAAGTGTACTTATTTATTTCCTTATATATATTCTTTATAGGTGTTTAATAGGTACACTTTAAAAAATATTAATTTTAAAGGTGTACTTAGTTTTTTCCTTATAGGTATTAAATAATAGGTAATAACCAAGTACACCTTAAAAAATATTTAAAACTGAAAAGTCATGTCCTACGATTTGAACGAGCTCGGCTCGTGAAATGAGTAGACGACGCCAGAAAAGCGCCCAAGGGCTTTAGCCCAGCTTTTCAAGTCGCAATCTTTTAACCTTATTATTAATCAACTTTTAAATTATTAATTTTTCTGTATTTCATAATTTGACGATTCACAGCTTTATTTTGTTGTTCATTGAATTTAAAAGAATGGTAAAGTAAAATATTTTTGTTTGGGTCATATAATGTATAACTTTTTACAACTAGTCCTGATTTTTTCATTTGTTATTACTCCTTTATTATTTAAATTAATTATTCCTCACCGATATATTCTTTATAGAGTTCAATACTAATTTTTTCAAATCTGAATCCTCGATGTGTTCGAGTTTTTTTATTCAAACAATTTCTTATTCCCATTGAAGAAAAACCAAATTCATTTTCTCTTTCACATTGTTTACTGTTTCGGTAGACATTTATAATCTCATTTTTATAGTCTAAAACTATGAATGGATAAAGCTTTTTCTTGCTTACTGATTCTTTCATCTCGTCTGTCCAAGTTGTCATATTTTTTACCTACTTTCTTTTTTTTATGGAAATTACAAGAAACAAAAAAACATAAATAACCAAAAAACCACTTTTATGAAATCCAAACAACGATGGCTGGACTTCTAAAAATGTTTTATTTTATGTTTATTTACGTTTTTTTATGTTAATATTTAGTTTTTTAGTTAATTGACGAATTTTTCTTCTAAATTAACTATACTACTATTATATCATAATTTGTATCATTTGTCAAGCTTTGTTATGCTAGAAATAATTTGCAATGACATATACATCTTTTTGACAAAGCCTAAAAAACAATGATATCTTTTTCTTACATAATTTTTTTATTTACCGAATATTTTTAAATAAATTTTGGATACTTACATTATATGGATAAATTATTGTTTAATTAAAATATGATAAAATAAGACTAAAGTTAAAGGAGATAATTTATGAGTTTTAGTAATGAAAATCAATCATTAAAACAATTGATTGTTTTAGGTAATGGGTTTGATTTAGCTTGTGGCTTAAAATCCACATATTCTGATTTTTTTGATTATATATATGGACAAAAAATAGTAAATAATACTAGTCCAAATAATTTTTGGTATAAAATCTTCCAAAATTATAAAGAGGATACTATTGAGAATTGGGCAGACATCGAAGAACAAATACTTGTTCAACTAAAGAATATTGAATATCTTTATAAAGAAGGGTTTTTAAAAAGTGGAGATTGGATAGAAACTCAAATAGGACATAATTTTCCCAAAGAGAGACTAGAAAATATAAGTGGAAAATCAATCAGTCAGTCACAGTTTAATACTAGAGTTCATGTATTTAATCTATTAAATAACAACTATGTCTGCTCTGAATTAAAACTTCAAAAAACTTTAAAAAACAATTGTTAATATTGGAAGATGACTTTAGAAAGTATCTGCTTAGTATAACTAAGAATAATGCTGATGATGGGATTCACTATAAATATTATATGAAATCCAAAGTACTCAATAAATATATTCAATTATGTAATTCATCAGAATCTCACAATTCAGACTTGGTATCAAAACTGGAGGATACAACTTTATATAACCAATACTCTCTAGTAAATAAATTCGATGAGACTCTCTCAAAAATCTATAAGGAGAAAAATAGTGATGAAAATCTAGTACTCACATTCAATTATACTAAGGTTTGGGATGTTGAAAACGTGAGAAACATTCATGGTGACCTAGATAATGGAAATATTATTTTTGGAATTGATTATGATAAACTAAACAAAAACTTTGAAATCAATGAGGGCAATTCAAATAATAATAGAACTGGTAATGATGAATATAAGTTTAAAAACGCACCAATCGAGTTTTCTAAATCTTACCGTGTTCTGGAAAATGGTTTGACATCAACTTTCGATATATCATCAGATATTGATATAATCAAAATTTATGGTCATGGTTTAGGTAAAGCAGATTATTCTTATTATCAATCAATTTTTGATTCCGTTGACTTATATCATGGAAAAACTAAAGTTATGTTTTTCTGGTCAGACTATAAAGATAAAGAAAAGGAACAAATACACAAAGATTTTGTTAAAGGTGTTACAAATCTTATTGAAGAATATGGAACAACATTTTCAAATAAAGACCACGGAAGAAATCTATTTACCAAATTGCTGTTAGAGAATAGACTAACTATTGAAGAAATTCCTGTGAACGAATTGTTTTTGAATGTATAATTAAAAATCCTAGATAATACTAGGATTTTTTAATTTTCTATCACTCTAATTAATCATTTTTAACAAAAAATATGGTACTTGAAATATAAAGGATTTAAAACCAATTCATATTCGTTTTATAGATATAATAAGTCAAAAATTACTGTTTTCTAGTAGGTTATCCTATCCACCCTATTTAAAAATTTTTTCAGTCTAAATTCTGTAAAGGACTGTATTTGATGACTTTGTTAATTTCATTCTCGATATTTAAACTCCTAAGATAAATCTCAGTAGTCTTGATGCTAGCATGTCCCAGTAATTTTTGAATCATGTATATATCAACGTTCTCACGTACTAATTTTTGAGCAAAATAATGTCTAAATGTATGAGGTGAGATACGGATACTGTCACGAATGTTCACTGCTTTTCCTATTTTATATATTTCTTTTTCTGCTAGCCTATAATCATATTTTTTTCCAAATTTAGTTACAAATACATTTTCGAGGGGAATTATCCCATTACTTGAAAAATAATTTTCTTTTGCTCTAGCATATTTCAGGTATTGTTTGTAAACAAGGGGTGAACAATGAACAATTCTATCTTTTTTCCCTTTACCACTTTTTATGATAATTTGAGAATCATTAATATTTTCTAATTTTAGACTCAATGCTTCATTTATCCTCATACCAGTATCTGTAAGTATAAGTAACAGCAAGTAATTTCTCTCTTTCACAAATTTTGTACAAAATCCAGTTCGTCCCTTACCAGTTTTCTTGATTGTATTAAAGGTTCTTTTTCTGGTATATTGGAGCATTGTTTTTATCTCTGAATCTGTAAATGTATTTACAATCGTCTTCTTCTCTTTAATCCATTTAACACGATGTATAGGCGCTTTCTCATACCTAATGTATTCTTCATTAATACAATATGAAAATAGCGCCCTAATAACCCTTAAATGACCATTAACAGTTGTCTCAGAGTAACCACATTCTAATCTATCAACTAAATATTTTTTTATGTGAATTGGTTTGATTTCGTTAATATTTAAAATATCATTTTGGCACAAAAAAACAGAGAAAACCCTCAATGTTTTTTCTCTGAATATAATTGTATTTTTTGAAAGCCCTCTTGCTTTATTATCAAAAAGCATTTCTTGAATTGCTGATTGGATTGAAATTTCCATGTTGTTTTCCTCTATTTTTTAGTAGATTTAACAACAATAAATAATTTTTCAAAAACGGCTGGGATACCGTACTAAATGTACTTTTTAAGATATTAAAACCTCTATCAACCCCCTCTTAAATTCAGTGATAGAAGCCTATCGAATCCCCAAAGCAACACGGGCATAACGACTCATTTTATCAACTGTCCAAGCTGGATACCAAACCAAATTTACTTTGATTTCACCAACTTCTGGTACTTCTTTCAAAGCATCATGGATTTGCTCCGTCAACAAATCTGCCAATGGACAACCCATTGTGGTCAGTGTCATTTTAATTTCAGTAAATCCGTTATCTTCAAAGCTAATTTCATAAACTAATCCGAGGTTGATAATATCAATCCCAAGCTCTGGGTCAATGACGTTTTCAAGGGCAGAGAGAATTTTGTCCTTGATTTCATTCACTTGCTCTTCTGTGTATTTATCTGCCATTTTATCTCCTTAGGCTATCATAAAAAGCAAACCTTTAATAGGTGAACGAGCTTGCTTTCTAGGACGATTCCAAATTGTCAAATTCTTTTTACAGCTTTATTTTACCAAATTTATTTTAAAATTTCTAGACAAAAAATTACTGACAGGTAAAAATTCAGTCTAGAAAATTTCTGTCAGTAATTTTTAGATTAAGCAAAGCGTGAGAATTTTTTGAAGAAACTCAACATGAATGTAAAGACGGCGATAATAACCACAAAGAGAATTGCTTCAGGTAAAATCGCGCCATTCAAGCCAATTGTTTCACGTAGCATCTTTAATCCATAGGTCATTGGTAACCATGGACTGATGACTTGATAGATCTTAGGAGCTAATTGTAATGGATAGGTTCCAGCGCTTGTCGCTAATTGCAACACAAGAACGACAATCATGACAAACTCACCTACTTTTCCTAAAGCCGTTAAGAAGAAAGTATTTATAGCCATGTAAGCAAAACTTATCAAAAGAACGACTAATAGCATTTCCCACCAATGATTTGGACTCAAACCAAGAAGTGCCACTGCTCCCCAGACAATGATTCCTTGCAAAAGTGCAACTAAACCATTTGTGCCAATCTTAGCAAACATAAATTCGCGTCCTGATTTCCATTTTTCTCCTGAGAAACCAACTCCAATTACGACATTAGTGGCAAGTGCCCCAATAAAGAGTGCAACATTAATCATATAAGGAGTCATCCCAGCACCATTTACTGGCACATTATCATGGTCAGTATGTTTAAGTTTCAGTGGAGCGGCTACTTTTTTAGCATTTTCGTCAGTAGAATTTGTTGCTGACAGACTATCATCAGCCTTAGTTAAAGCTGTTGATAAATCAGTAGCACCTGTATTTAAAGTTCCCAAACCATTAGTTAAGCTTGAGCCACCATTTGCCAATTGTTGTGAACCCGTTGAAATTTGCTTGGCACCACTTGCCAATTGGTTTGAGCCAGAAGTTAATGATGAACCATTCGCTTGTAGTTGAGTCAATCCTGAGACTAATTGTAGAGTTCCACTTTGCAAGTCTTTTGATTTACTTGCCAATTGTTGAGCACCAGCGTTTGCCTTAGCTACTCCGTCAGCATATTGGGTAAAGCCAGAACTCAATTTTTGTCCACCAGAGGTGAGTTGACCATTGAATGTTGTCAAACCAGTGTCTAGTTTATTCATTCCTGGTAAAATTTGACTATTCAATCTACTATTCACACTATTTAAACCTGTAGAAAGGTCAGTGATTGTTTGACTTGCCTCTGGAACTAATCTTTTAAGATCAGCAATTTTCCCAAACATTGGCAGTAGACTTGTAAGACTTTTTTGAACTTCTGTAATATTATCATTAATTGAAAGTAAATCAGCTTCAACTGCTCCTGCACTAACAGAATTATCTAATGAGTTTATTATATCTGTTTTCTGACTTTCGGTTAAAGTTTTAAAAGTTTCTGTACTTTCAACTGCTGCCTTAGAAGCTGCTACTTGATCTTTAGCTAAATTTGTGACCGTAGCTCCAAGACCTCCCAAGTTTTTTTGGACATTAGCAGCCAAATTTGGGTCAATCGTATTTTTTTGTAACTCTTGATTTAATTCAGTAAGACCATTTTGCACAGCACTAATATTTTGCTGTTGAGCTGTGGATAAAGTTGTTTTTTGAGCCATTTGATTTAAACCATCGGATAGTTGTTGCACACCCGATTGCAATTGACTCACCACTTCTGTACTTTGAGAAATCTGTGAAATTCCTGCTGACAGCTCTTTAGATTTATCAGCCAAAGTTTGGGTCCCCTCAGCTAATTGTTGAGTTCCACTGACAAATTGGTCAGCACCTGAAGAAACTTGTTGTCCTCCATTTGCAGCTTGATCCACTCCTGACACAAACTTATTTAGGCCAAAATTCAAACTATCAGCGCCATCATTAAAAGTTACACTAGAAGAGGACAAAGTGTTCAAATTATTAGTCAATTCTTTGGAACCTGACAGCGCTGACGAAGTCCCATCAGCTAATTTATTTGAGCCGTCAGAAGCTTCTTTCATTCCCGACTTCATATCACCAAGTTTAGCAAATATTTCTTTTGTATAAGTTTGGGTAATGTTTTTAGAAACCTCTGATTTCAGTTGATTCATCGCACTTTCACTCATTTTTGATGAAATATAATTGTGACCGCGCGTTGTTTGATAATCTAACTGGACTGTTTTTGGCTCTTTATTCATCAGCGTCGTCGCATTTTCTGAAAAGTTTTCTGGGAAAGTAATGACCATATAATAGTCACCTTTTTTTATTCCCTCAGAAGCTTTGTCCTTGGAAACGAAATGATAGTCTAAATCCTTTGATTTTTTCATCTCAGCAATGACATCATCACCAAGTTTGAATTTTTTACCATTCAATTCAGACGTCTTGTCCAAATTTACAACTGCTACCGGTAAGTCATTTAGCTTACCATAGGGGTCCCACATCGACCCCAAGAAAATATAGTTGTAAATTGCTGGTACAAGCGCCAAAGCAATAATAACAATAATAAAAAATTTGTGTTTTAAAATGGCCTGCCATTCCTTTTTTAACATCATTCCCCCTTTCTTTATGGACACAACGTCCAAAAACTGTTACAATATGTATTATAAACTTTTTAGAAAAATTGACAATTATTATCCATTCGCTTTTGGACACATTTAAATATTTGTCTAATTGAAGCACTTTCATTCTAAAAAGAACGGAGACCCCTATTATGTCTAATGACACCAGAAAAGATCGAACAAAACTTCAATTACGAGATGCCATGATTCAACTTTTAGGAGAAAAATCTTTTGATCAAATTTCAACCACAGAGCTTGTAAAACTAGCTAAAGTCAGCCGAAGTAGTTTTTATACTCATTATCAAGATAAATACGATATGATTGAAGCTTATCAACGTCGACTCTTTGAAACTATCCAATATGTTTTTGAAAAAAACAATGGTGACCTTCATGCAACCATGCTAGAAACCTTTGAATTTTTAAAAGGGAATCAAATCTATGCTGCCCTACTTTCAGAAAATAGTAGTAAAGAAATCCATCAATTTATGCTCCAAAAGCTCAAAGAACTTATCCAAAGCTCTTTTTTCCCACAATCTAAACATCTAAAATTAGGGAAATTAGGAGAAATTTATGCAACAACTTACTATGCCAATGCCATTTTTGGCACAACCCAATCTTGGATTCGTCGCAAGCAAAAAGAAACCCCAACTCAAATAGCTGATTTACTTATAGAACTCATTAATTAACAAAACGCCTCTCTTTAAGAGAAGCGTTTTTTAATATTAATAATCAAAAATAAATAGCACACTAACAGTTGTCAATTTTATCTTGGTGTTGAACTCCCAAAATAATATTATTTAATTGTTCAACAAGCTTATCCTCATCAGATATTTCTTGTTTTGTAGCTAATTTTAAAGCCTTACCTGCTCTAAAAACGGGGATATTTTGTTCACCTACTAAAATTTTTTCGCGCGAATGTACATCATGACTAATTCTGGCTGCACGTTTGCGAACTTCAAAAGTACCAAAATTTGAAATATGTACGGTTGCCCCTTCGGAAATATAGTAAGTAATCGCCTCAACAAAAGCATTAATTGCTTTTGCTGCATTCACCTTTGAAAGTTCCGTACGATCTGCTACATAATCAATTAACTCCTGTTTTGACGCCATTTATTAATTCCTCCTTATTATTTTTGTCCTTTATATTCTTTTACTAATGATAAGGAAGATTAAGCCTTAAAAATAATCTACCTCCTAAAGTAAGGGGATGTTTTTCATTTGCTATTAATCCTGTAAAGTTTCATAAAAAATCCCAGCTTACGCTAAGATTTTCTGGTTATTTTACAACCATCACATTGCATGAAGCGTGATTTACAACATAAGTTGTTGTTGAACCCACTAACATCCGGTCTAAAAGTCCTTTACCGTTCGAGCCAACCACAATCAAATCTAGTTCAAATTCTTTAGCAAAATTAACGATTTCTTTTTTAGGATTACCTGTAAAAGCATGAACTTCAAACTCAACTTCTTCATTAATTAATTGCTCTACCTCAGCAATGATTTCTTTAGACTCTGTTTCTAAATCTTCTAAATTAATTGCCAGAGCATAGGGAGTTCCCCGAAGTCTTGTCTCATCTTTTACATGTAAAACAAATAATGAAGTTTTGTTTCTTTTAGCAATGGCAACTGCTTCATGAATGGCCTCTTTAGACTGGTCAGAACCATCAACTGCGACTAAAATCTTTTTATATTCATCTCTCATTGTAAACGCCTCCTTTACTATATTCTATGATAAAAGAATAAAGAAGTCCAACTAAACACTCAATATATTTTTAGATGTCATTCTGCCTCTTAAAGTCTCATTTTTTATTAATAATTAAGGCTAAAATTATTTATTTTGAAAATCTAAATCACTTTTTTTGATATTTTGATTTCTTTATGCTACAATTTGATTGGAATTTCGTTATGAACCTAATGGTTCCCTTTCGTCAACATATAAAGAAAGGAGAATGTACTATGACATTCACTAACAAAAATAAATTTTTCCAATATACAGTCACTCTAGATACTTCTCATAATATCTTTAGAGCATCGCTTGCAAACGATTCAAGCATCTATGGTGCCGGAGATACAATTGAAGAAGCTGTACAAAACTTAGAACAATTAGTTTAAGGAGAAAAAAATGGGCGAGTATCCCAAGCACTAGAGCATCTACTTGATTTCGAGGGTAGGTGCTTTTGTTATGCCCTCAAAACTATAAATAAAAAAGCTGCCTTTAAGCAACTTTTAATATTTCTATCTATAAAGATAATGATTAATCCACTTCTACTTCTTGAGCCTCTTTTTTGTCGTTTTTCCAAATAGAGAAAAATTTTCCATATAAAGAGGTCACTAAATAAAAGGTGATGGTCAATAACATTGGCAAAGAACTAGCAGAATAGCCAGCCACTAATGCTGTTGCCCATAAGACAATCATGACCGCATCAGATAAAAGCCATAATGAATAGCTATCACCATAACCTTTTACTACTAAAATAGAGGCAGCAGCTCCAATGATGAGAGTTAGTGCATCCCATAAAGGATTCGTATCTCCTAATTTTGTATAAATAAGTGTAATTGGCCACCAAAGGATTAGCATACTGATTATTGTCAGCACCCAGCCTCTAAGTTTCATAAACTTGACGCCATTTTCAATCCGGTGCCCCCAAGTCTTCCAAGTAAAAATTAATGGAAGGTCAATCAGTAATACAAAAACAATCTGGTCTAAAACTGAGGCATAGTGTCCTGCAGTCCAGTTGATGTAAATGTACCCAAAAGCACTTATCAATCCTAATAAACCATTAATCGGCTTCCCAATCATCATGTAGACCGTACATGCTGAACCCATTAATGTAGCAATCAGCGTGATAACTGACAGTGTGGTAATCGTTGACGTTAAAAAGAAGGCCAACTGTACTCCTATAATAAACGCAAGCATAATGCTTCCGGCTGTATTAATTGATTTTAGCTCATCTTTGAGCCATATGAGATAATTTTTCATTCTCATCCCCAATCTAAGAACGTAAAAAAACGTCCACTAAAAATTATATCACGAATGAAAAATTGTACGACGCTTCCAAATATCTTTTTTAAATTTTATTCTTCTATCAGTAAATTTTACTTTTCAGAAATTTCGTCAGTAAAAAAATATTTATTTTTTAATGTATTAAATAGCACAACTGCAAAAACTCTCGTTTCTTTTGAATTACAAAACATTTCATATTTTACTTTTAGTTAACGCTTGTGCTATTATAGTCCTGAAAGGAAGATTTTATGAATCAAACAAGCACTCTATTTTCATTTGGTATTGTCGGAACACTGATACTTTTAGTATGGTATGTACTAATCGTTGTCCAAGCTTTCTTAGGTTATGGAACGGCTTACCGGAAAGCAAAAACTAATGGAGACAACGGTCTCTCACTTTTTGGCTGGCTAATTGTTTATTGCAGTCTTGCCTCCCTCGTCCCTTATTTAGGGATACATCTTTGGAAAAAGAATAAAAACATTGACAAAGAATAGGAGATTTATTTTTTACTTTAAAAATTTTTAAGTAGAAAAATAAAAAAGAGTTGATTATCCATCAACTCTTTTTTATTATTTATCCCATCTATAATAATGAATCATCTTGATGAGTCCAACAACAACAAATTCAATTCCGAGCAATAACCACAATGTTACGGCGCCCCAAAGTGGAGAGAAAACTAGGGTAAAACCAGCAATGATACTGATAATACTCAAAATAATTCCCCAGAATTTACTATTAAAATCTCTCAAAACAGTAAGAGTAACGATTCCATCAATAATCCAACTCACTCCCACAAATATTCCGATAAGAACAAATAGGGATTCTGCTGCTGCATTTAAATCAGAAAAGACGAAAATTCCTGCAAAAAGATAAATGAAGCCTAATAATAAATGAGAAATTCTCCAAAAACTGCCTTTATTATCGCTTTTTCTAATAAGATTCGCTCCAATATAAATGACACCCATTATCACAAGGGCAACACCCACCAGTGCAGCCACGATTGCTGCTGTCTTTGTAGGTAGAAAAAGAATTAATAAGCCAATAATAATTGAAACGATTCCACTAAAACCAACTCCACGACGAAGTTTTTCAAAATCAGTTAACATAAGTTTACCTCCTAAAGTATTCTATTGATTCTCATTTAATTATAACATAATGAATAGATTTCCTTTGCTATGTTGATTAAAAAATTACAATCAATTTCTTGAATCCACTCCTTCTGTCAATACTGTTACTTTTTATAAAATAAAATATGATTTATATCTAATCAAATATTTAGAAATTTAAAAAGAGGAGTAGTTAAACTCCTCTGCTTCTTTTAATTTATCAACTAAAATTACTTATCTTTTTTATTAGTCACTTTTATTCCTTTGCGTTCAGGACTTTTCCAAGTTCCAGAGCCTAAACCAAGTATCGTTTTTACTGCTGGAATAAAAGTTGTCACAATTGTTAAAGCATTCATCATCCAATAGAAAAGCATATATAACGGAGCAAAAAGTAAATATTTAACCTTTCGGCCACGATCATCAACGATTAAAGAAGCAATTAATTGAAAAGTTCCAGAAATCATTTCAAAACAAACAAAGAGAAAAGCCATTGTCAGCATGTGATAAATTCGTTCTAGATTTCCACCCAAAGCAAAATAAACCATAGAGTAGATAAATAGTGCTGATGAAATCCAGAAAAAGAAGGACCAAATAATACTTAAAGTTTGGTCAATAAACATAATAGTCCTTCCGATATTGTCAAAAGGATGCAAGAAAACTTTTCTAAAATTTGTCAACCATACTTCTGTCCCACCCTTAGCCCAACGTTTTCTTTGGCGATACAGCATTTTTAAGGATTCAGGAACTTCCATGAAAAACATAATTTGAGGAGCAAAAAGTGATAACCAACCATCCATTTGATGATCCCAAGCAATACTAATATCTTCGGTTGCTCGGTCTTGTCTAAATAAACCAACATCAACCAGAGCATCTTTACGATACATTGTATTTGCCCCACTATAGGCATAAATACTTCCCAAGACACCAAGTTGAGTGCGCTTAATAATTCCTACAATACTGGAGAACTCAACTGTCTGTGATTTCGCTATTAACTTGGCCCGATTTTGAACATCCATATTAGCCGTTACAGCTGAAATATTGGTAGAGTCTGGGCGAATAAAATAATTGATATAACGATTGAGAGAATCAGGTTCTGGAACCGTATCAGCGTCATTACTCAGAATCAATTTTCCTTTTGCAAAGGCCAGTCCAATATTAAAAGCATGTGCTTTTCCTTTATTTTTTTCAATACGAACCACTCGTAATTTTGCATATTTTTCCTGTAAGTTTTTTAAAATTTCTGGCGTACGATCTGTTGACCCGTCGTCAGTAACCAAAACTTCATAGTTTTCATAATTAATTTTCGTCATTAAATAATTGATTGTATCTTCAATGACAACTTCTTCATTATGGGCTGGGACCATAATCGTGACAAAAGGTTCAACTTCTACTGGAATTTCATCCCATGATTTTTGCTTATATTTAAACAAAAAACTATAACACAAAACACCAATGAACCAAGCAAAACCACCCAAGATAGGATAGGTGACCAATATTAAAAACATTATTGTCAAAATAAGATCAACAATACCATTACCTGTTTGAAAAAAGCTAATCATTCTTTTCTCCTTCCTGATAAAGTTTTTTGACAAAATCTGTTTCTAAATTCTGCTCCTCTTTGACTGAATAAAAACAAACCTTATGCCGAAATTCTTCCGAACCAAAGCGCTCATCATAAGCTTTATTTAATAATTCACGCCGTTTATTTAGTCGTTCATCATCATATTGTTTTTCCTTTTGCAAAAAGTGTTTAAAACGATAGTTATTCCAAAAGGTCAAAAGAATATATAAAATTGTCAGAAAAACAAAAGATACGGAAAGAAAAATAAGCAGAAAAAGCAATGTCGTTTTTTCTTCCAAATAAACGACAATATGATTGTACTGCGCTCGATTAGGAAAAACAAATGGAAAAAGTATCCAAAAAAATGGAATAAGCACCCCAAACCAACTCAGAATAGCTACCAATGTTTGAAATATTTTACTCCCATAATGCCCTTTTTCAAAATAGGGGTCATAAACTAAAGATTTTTTCGCCTCTTCACGGCTCAAGTTTTGTTTCATTTCCGACCTTTCTGAACTTTTCAGCCCTTGTGTAGTTAATTAAATACATTTTCTTTAATTATCTCATTTTTTGGCCATAAAAGCTATTTTGTATGTATTTTTTTAACTACAGAAAATAGTCAGATTGTCTATCAAACTGCTTTATATTTATTATTTATAATGATAACTGTCGATTCTAATTTTTTATCAACTTTTCCTTTATGCTATAATTTACAGATAAGAACGATCTACCTAAAAAGGTTAAAGGAGCATTATGATAAAAATTTTAAAAATGACTCAAGACGGCTTTGACCATTATATGTTGTCCGCTATTAAAAACTATGCTAATGAGAAAATAAATAATGGAACATGGGAGTCTAAAGATGCCCTTTCAAATTCAAAGAAACAGTATGCACTTCTGCTTCCCGACGGGCTTCAAACTGCTAATCATTATTTTTACTCAATTTTTAATAAAGAAGAAAAAATCGGATATATCTGGCTGGCCAGAGATGATGAAAATAAGCAGAGCGCATTTATCTATGATTTTGAAATTTATGAAGAATTTCAAAATCTAGGATTTGGCTCAAAAACCCTTGATTTAGTTGCCGATAAAGCAAAAGAACTTGGATTCTCTTTTTTGGGACTCCACGTTTTTGGAAGTAATTCTAGAGCTTTGCATGTCTATAAAAAAATGGGATTCCAAATTACCGATATCAATATGCGAAAAGAACTATGAATATCCACTCCATTTTTGGTTGCCATTTGTTAACGCTGACTCCCCACCCTAGTGCTATAATGAAAATGACCAAAAAAAAAACCATTTTATTGACTATATTTGCAATATATTTACACATTATCTTTTCAGAACCAAAATCTGGCCCATTTTGGAACAGACTTCTACTCTTTTGTTGTCTAGTAGGAGCTTTTTTGTTTTGGGCATCTTGTTTTCTTCGTAATTTCTGTCAGTGGCTGATGATTAAATGTTTTCCTTTTCATTGCTCTAATCAGTTTCTCATAGGCAAATCAAATATAGTCTGATATAATACTCAATAGCAAACATCGGAGGTAGATAGAATGCAAAACTTAGATTTAATCGAAAAAGAAATCAAAACAGTAATTGATACTTGTGACAAGTTAATCCATCAAGAAAAATTTGATGAATTGGTTAACTTTTATACTGAAGATGCCGTTTTAGTTATTAAACCTGGCATGCTCGCGAATGGACGAGAACAAATTAAATCAGCTTTTATAAAAATTGCGTCTTACTTTGATAATTCTTATAGGACAACTCTTATTGACGAAAAATAAAATAGAAAGCTATACTTACAACTTCATTGAGATTGTTTTTTACTTTAATTATTTTTTATTTTATCTGTTTATTCTTCCTTTTTCATCCCTAGGCATTTTTTACATCCTCGTACAATTTTAAATATAATCAGAAAACAAAAAAACCGCTCAATAGAGCGGTTTTCATGGTGTATCTTAACGACGACGTTCAGCGATACGAGCTTTTTTACCTGTGAGTGCACGGAGGTAGTAAAGTTTCGCACGACGTACTTTACCGTGACGGATAACTTCGATTTTTTCAACACGTGGAGTGTGAACTGGGAAGATACGTTCTACACCAACACCGTTTGAGATTTTACGAACAGTGTAAGTTTCGTTAATTCCTGAGTTTTTACGAGCGATAACAACGCCTTCAAAAATCTGGATACGTTCGCGAGTTCCTTCGACAACTTTTGCGTGAACACGTACAGTGTCACCAGGACGGAAGTCAGGGATATCAGTGCGAAGTTGCGCAGCGTTGATAGATTCGATAAGGTTCATTTTTTTCTCCTCTTGCCCATCATAAGCAGCTTTTAGCAAATTAAGCTCAGCGGATGAACAGTTTTATTAGTATGCAAAAACATACTAAATAAGTATAACAGATTATCAGAAGTTTGACAAGTTCTTATTTTTAGCTCATAACTCTTTATCTTAATGCTGTCAGTAACCAATCTTCTCAATATCAACTTCTGACTGATTAATCATGTCCACAACTTTATGGATAAGGTACATTCTCTCATCAAGGGCATGAATTTGTTCTGCACAATTCTGAAGTTCCCCACTGAGTTGTTCGGGAATTTGTCCGTCATATTTATAACGTACTTTATGTTCTAGAGTGGCCCAAAAATCCATTGCGGAAGTTCTTAACTGGATTTCAACTCGGCAAGTTTCTTCACCAAAAAGGTGGCCCAAAGGGACTTCAACAATCATATGATAAGACCGATATCCTGTCTTTTTTACATTTCTTAAATAATCTTTTTCACTGACAACCGTATAGGCTTCTTGGCTTTTAATAATCTCGACAATCTCATAGATATTTTTGGCATAAGAACAGATAATCCTTATCCCTGCAATATCTGATAGGTGCTCATCAGCAGCTTCTGCTGTGACTGGCAAGCCTTTCTTTTTAAGTTTTCCTGCAATACTCTCTGGAGATTTCAAACGATGTTTAATATGCTCAATAGGATTGATTGCTTCAAAGTTATTATAATAGGTGTTTAAATTGGAAAGCTGAGTTCTGACAACATCCAATGCACATTCATATCTGACAAGTTTCTTTTTTAATTTTTCAAACTCTTCTGGCTCGAATCTTGTTTTTAAATAATCTTTTTCCATTTTACTTTAATTCCTATCTAGTCTTATCATATTTTTTATAAATATTTTTGATATTTATAAATTATAATATAGTTTCCTTATATTTTTCTTTGACTGGACAAAATCATTTGCTTCATAAAAGAGACAAATAATACTTTAATTATAACATTTCCTGATATTTTTTGGTATCGCTTGCCTATTTTTATTAATTCAAAAAAGCATCATATTGATGATGTTTTTTTCTACAATTTATTTTAAAGTTTTCAATATTTTTAAAAAGTTTTTTTCACTTTCAGAAAGAATCGCTATTTTTTGATAAGCATAATTAATATGGAAGTATTGTTTGTCCGCTTCAATAAGTGGAATCTTAACCAGATGTTTGAAATCTTCTGATAGTCCAATATCTGCCATAAGGCTAATTCCTAAATTTTTTCTCACCAGTTCTTTTATCGTATGAGCATCATCAAGTTTCAAGACAGCATTCGCCGAATGGTTATATTTCTCATTTAATAAATTAAAAGCAGTAAAATGAATATTATGTTCGCCCAACAAGATAAAATCTTCATTAAGTAAATCTTTAAAGGCAAGTTCTTTCTTGCTCGCTAATGGATGGTGGTCAGACATGATAATGAAAAATTCTTTTTGAAAAAGTTCTTCAATTTCTAGTTCTGGATGTTTAATTTTCTCTAAACTTCCTAGTAAGCTTGAATCTATTTCACCATTTAAAAGCTGACTCAGTAATTCGTTTGAACCGCCATAAATCATATGTAAAGCATTTAAAAAGTTTAAACTTTCTTCTTCTTTTAATATCTTTGATAATAGATAAGAACTTATTATTGGAGGAAAACCAACTTTAAAGTCCTTCATACTAGAACGATGGATTGCTTTTTTAGTATGATTTAGTTCTGAGAGAATTTCATTTGTCCTCATCGCCAAAAGGTCACCTTCTGGCGTCAAGTCAACCACCTGATGTGAGGAATCTTTATAAAACAAGTCACAATCGTAATAACTTTCCAGCCTTTTAATGGCATAAGAAATGGTGGGTTGACTTACTCTAAAATATTTGGCGACATTAGTGAAAGATCGTAATCTGGACAATTGGTAAAAATACTCAAGATCTCTTAAATTTAAATTCATAGTTATGCTCCTAAAAAATATTTTAACATAAATTTATCATTATTCTTGGCTTCATAAGTAATATTTATCAACTCTTTTGGATTTGAATATAAGAAAAGTCATCTTAAAGGAGCGTTGCCTAAGTGATGATTCTTATCAACAAACTCATTCGTATAATCGCTTTTGGTGGTGAAATAGCGAATCTTGCATTTTTCTTCATTTCTAACCTAGTGGAAATGATTCCTTTGCTACAAATGTCTTACCGAATGGCTTAAGCATTTATCTTCATCCTCGGTAGAGGCCTCACTCACTTCTTTGCTTAATAAATAAATCTAATAAGTACAATAAAAAAACCCGTTACTCTAATTGTAACGGGTTTTTTCTAAGCTGTTTTTTCAAATTTACGATGTTTTAATGTATAAACTGTGTCTGAGGCTTTAGCCACATCATTTTCGTGAGTTACAAGAATCACAATTTTATTATCTGTATGAGCAATTTCTTTAAAAAGGTCAACGATTTGTGCCGTTGTTTCTTCATCAAGATTCCCTGTTGGTTCATCAGCAATAATGATATCATGGTTTAAAACCAAAGCTCTAGCAATGGCTACCCTTTGTTGTTGTCCTCCTGATAATTTACTGACAGGTTTATAAATCAAATCTGGGGTCAACCCCACTTTATTGAGGGCTTCTTCAATGGCTGCTTTCTCATTCTCAAATTTTACTGACGAGATTTTTACGGCTGTTTTAACATTGTCATAAGCACTCATGTAAGTCAATAAATTATAAGCTTGAAAAACGGTACTTACTGTTTTCTTCCGATAATTTGTTAAATTACTTGATTTGATTGGCTTATCATTGTAAGACATAGTCCCAGATTTGGGAGTATCAAGACCGGCAAGCAAGGAAAGAAAAGTTGTCTTTCCCGAACCTGATTGACCGAGAATGGCATACATTGTTCCTTTTTCAAAACTTTCGGTCACCTCTTTAAATAAATAATCATCGGGATTGCTATAATAATAAGTTAAATTCTCAACTTTTAGAGTCATATTTGCTCCTCTCATCTTTTAAAATTTACTGACAGAATGTGGTACCTGCTTTTTTGCTAAAAATGATAGCTGTCAGTAAATAATTTGACTGTTTCTTCTTTTAAATATCAATTCGTTAACACTTGTTTTGGATTCAATCTTAAAATTCCAATACTTGCCAAACCAACAGCTATCAGTGTAATTAGAATTGCAATTGCAACAAGCAATAGAATTTCAGTAGCCGATGTCTTAATATTCAATTTTTCAAGCGCTTTTGCTTCAGAACTTGATTGTCCAAAGCCGAAGGCACCACCTGCACGTCCTACAAATCCACCTGCATTTCCTGATGGTCTTTGACCTTGAGTTCTCGTACCATTTTCACTTGGTGCCCCTGCGTTGGTTGTCGTCGTTGTTTGAGTTGTTTCTTGTTTCAAAAGTTGTTGTCCAACGACATTGCCGACAACATTTCCGGCTGCTGAAGCAATTCCGACAGAAACTATCATGACCATAAAGAGTTCAAAGAAAAATTGTCCAATAATCTTAATTTTAGATTCTCCAAGGCTCATCAACACACCAATTTCAAAGCGACGTTCACGAACCATGAGCATGACGATGAGCGCCAAGATTATAGCACCAGCAATAGCCACAATAAGAACAATATTTCTAGCAAAGCTTGCCACATTATTCAATGATGATTTTACATTTTGGTAAGCTTGATCGTTTTTAGAAACTTGGAAATTACTGTCATTAACTAATTTATTAGCAGCTTTTACAAAAGTATCTGCTTGTGCGGGATTTTCCATGCTGTAAGTTGCATTAGATACTTTACCTGTTGTACCTTTGATTGCATTTGCCACAGAAAGTGCTGTATACATGGTATTCATGTATTGGATAGAATTTTCAGTCGAACTACTTGTTGTCGTATAAATCCCAACAACAGTCATCGTATAAGTTTTACTATTGCTATCTTTAATAACGAAAGTAGAGCCAACTTTTAAAGAATTTTGACTGGCCAAAGTTGATTCAATGACAACATTATTTGTTCCTTCATCTGAAGCTTTGATTGCTCGTCCTGAACTCATTTTATAAGAACTTGTAAATGTTGTGTTTGCGGCTAAATCATTTGTCCCACTGATTGTGAAGTCTTCTTGCGAAGCACCACCCATGCCTCCTTCACGACCACCAAAACCACCAGCTGCTTGTGTATCTGAGCTTGAAGAATTGCTACTCGTGGAAACTTTTTCAATGCCAGAACTTGCAGAAGCTGAAGCTTGATAAGTAAAACTTGCTGACTTAACACCGTCAAGTTTGGCAATCTTTTGAGCAGTTGATTCATCAATAGTTGGCAAATCAATATTAAATCGTTTCCCCTCAGTAGCGGTAGCACTTGAACTAGAACTGCTGCTTGAACTTGATGTCGCACTACTTTGTGCTTCTTTGATAACATTTTGCATATTAACAGAGAGTGACACGGTTGCTCCAGCAGATTTTTTGGCATTATCAATAGAAACATTGGCAGCACTATTGATAATTAATCCTGAAAGAACAAAAATTAAAATTGCCGAAAAAGCAACGATTAACAATATTGTCCGTCCAATTTTGGCTTTAGTGAAAAGCCAAGCACGTCTTATAAAATCCATATTTTCCTCATTTCTAAGTCTAGATTAAAAATATATATTTTGATTTAGACTTTATTATTGTAAGTTGATTTTAAGCACATCAGCCAATTGATTAAAAATAAAGACTAGTGTAAATGATTGGCTCAAGGTCCTTAAAAACTACTTAATTCTTTAAACAGATGCTGTCCCACTCTCATCACTATTTTGGGTAGTTCCTGAATTATTAGTATTACCTGACTGACCATTTGAGCCACCTGTCGTTGCTCCACTATTAGTGTCCGGATTTTCTCTATTTTGTCCAAAGCGATTTTGCATTTGCTTTTGAAAATTGGTTTGCTGTGACTGATTAGTTTGACTTCTACCAATGAAAAAACCACCGACTCCACCAATAATCAATGTTAATAATGAAACAAAAATAATTTCTCTTCCCTTTAACAGCCTAAAAACCTTTTTCATTTTCTTATCCTTTCTTTTATTGATAAATTGATTATAATTGTTAAAACTTAATTTCAACCCAAGTCAAGCTTAAGCTTTTCTAAAAGGTAAATAATATTTTCTTGAGTATTCTTTCAGCAAACTATTAGATTTTTTAAATAAAAAAAAATCGCTCACAAGAGCGACTTTTCACTGACCATTCTGTCAGTAAATTTATTAATTAAAAAGCGAAGTAAATACAAAGCGCGATTACTGACAGAACAGCCGTGAAGAGCCAGAAAACAATGTCAATTTTCCATTCTGACCAACCAGCAGCTTTCCCAGAAAAACCTCCAAGTTCAAAATGATGATGAATAGGTGTCATTCTAAAAATACGTTTACCACCAGTTTTCTTGAAGTAGGCCACTTGTAACATCACTGAAAGTGTTTCAATCACATAGACAGCACCAATTAAAAGCAAGGTCCATTCTGCATGAAGCAAGATTGAAACAATAGCAAGAAATCCACCTAAGGCTAATGAACCCACATCACCCATGAAAATTTTTGCCGGTTTGTGATTGAAAACGAAGAATCCAAGTAGACCACCAATTACTGACAGAATAATCAGTAAAACATCATACTGCTGATGAACAACAGCAATAACTGCATAAGCTGTCAGTGAAATCGCGACAGTAATTGAAGCCAATCCATCAATTCCATCAGTAAGATTGACCGCATTTGACCAGCCCACTAGCCAAATAATAATGAAAATAGAGAAGAAAATCCCAATATTAACTTGCCAACTCAAAATATGAATGATATGTGATTTTTCACCATGACTGTAAATAAAATATGAAACAATCCCAATTAAAATTTGAGCGAGCATTTTTTGTTTAGCTGTCAAACCTTCATTAATTTGTTTGAAGACTTTCAAAAAGTCATCCAAGAAACCAATGACAGCATACATGGCAAAAACCCACCAAGCGGTAATAAAAGCTGGACTAAATTTTCCAAAAACCAAAGCCGCAACCAATGAAACAACCAAGCTGACAACCACAAAGACAAATCCACCCATCGTGGGAGTTCCGGCTTTACTAGCATGTTGCTTCACATCTTCAAGTGTTGGCTGTCCACCCAATTTTTTCTTGTGGAAGAACATAATGAAGCGAGGAATACCAATGATTGTTATAATCATTGTAATTACCGCCGCCACTATTCCATTCAATAACATTTTCTTCTCCTAATTTTTGAAGCTCCACAAAGACCAACTTTGTGGAGCCCCAAATTGATAAATTTAAATTCTACTTAATTACCCATTTTTACAGTGAGCGTTTGACCTTTTTTGACATTAGTTGAAGTTTCAATACTTTGGGTCAAGACTTTATTTCCTGAACCTTCATAAGTCACTTTAATCCCAAACCAATTTGCTAACTGTTCAACTTCTTTTTTAGACCAATCATACATATCAGGCATCACCTGATCTTTATCATTAGTTAAAAGTAAAATTCGTGTATTCGCCGCAACCTTTTCACCCTCAGCAATTGATTGAGCTGTAACTTTAGCACCTGTTCCAATGATAACTGGACTGATGACCGTACGACGTAAGTTATCCGCCGTATCACCTGAATCCTTACCTTTGTAATTCTCAATCGTCACTTTTCCTGCTTTAATATCAGAATCAGTACTAGAAGTAGCCGCTAAATCACCCTTCATTGCTTCTGCACTTGTTAACAAAGGATTTGCTACCCGAGCAATATATTTAAGCGTCCAAGGTTCTGAAGGAATTTTGACATTCATATAAAAGATAAAATCAGGATTCTTAGCAGGATACATCACTACAGCTGAATAAAGATAATCCTGAGAACCAGTCATATATCCACCAGTAGTCGCTGCGATTTGGGCAGTCCCCGTTTTCACTGCAGCTGGTTCTCCATTTACCATAAACAATGGTCCCGCCGCAAGATCTTGCTCAGGATCTCCTGCTGTTGAATAAGAAGTTCCGTAAACTGGGTCAGTATTTACAGTAAGCATCAAGTCTCGTACCCCACTTGCAGCTTCATTGGAAACAGGATGTCCAACTACTTCTGCTTTAGAAGTTAAGCTTGTTTTGGTGTTCGTGTCGACTACTTTGCTGACAATATGCGGTTCAAGCATTGTTCCGTTTCCAGCAATGGCAGTCCAGCCTCTTATCAATTGAAGCGGCGTGACTGCAACCCCTTGACCAAATGAAGATTGAATTTGTGAAACCGCATTTGATGAAGGAAGCGCCCCTGGATTTTCACCATCTAAACCAGCCCGTACTTTTAGACCGAATTTAAATTTATTAAGGTAACTTCCCCATAAAGCATCACCCATATTCATTTCAATCTTACTCATCCCAATATTTGAAGATAAAGCAAAACCTTGAGCATAAGTTACGGTTTCTGGCAAAGTATAACTTTTATTTTCCGTGACGTCCCAGTCATTAATCGTTGTATCATAAACTTGAAGTTTCCGTTGATAAGTTTCGTTAAGATTAACTTTACCACTATCTAATGCGCCGGCCATTAAGAAAGTCTTAAATGTTGAACCCGGTTCAAAAGCTGATTGTGAAAGCAAACTATTCCATGTGAAATATTTTTGTTTTTCTGCACTATTGATTGTAGTTGCCGTATAAGTTGGACGTTGACTTGTGGCTAAAATCTCACCGGTATGGGCATCAACCAAGGTTCCTGAAAGCTGTTGAGCTCCAGTATCCGTAGCGGCTTTGTCCATATAACCTTCAAGGTTTCTTTGAAGTTGAGCATCAAGAGTTGTATAAACATCTTGACCATTTTTAACCGCTTTATCTACTTTCGTTGTTCCCGGAATCGGACGACCGTAAATATCTTTTTGGTATGTTTCTTGACCATTTTCACCACTCAAAACGTTATCGAAGGCTTTTTCTAAGCCCATGTCCCCTTTTAAGGTTTGAAAACCATTTTCATCTTTAGGACGAGCAATTCCAATAAATTGAGAAGCAAAATTTCCAAATGGATAAGAACGAGACACATTAGACGTAAAACCAAGCCCAACTATTTTTTCATTCTCTGCTGCCTTTTGAATCTCTTGCATCTGTTGCAAGGAAATATTACTTCCTTCTGCACCAAATTGAACTTGTTTCAACTTAGAATTAAGTTGTTTTTCAATTAAGCTACGGTCAATCTTAAGTTTACTACTTAAAAATGTAGCGACTTTATCAAAATCCTCTTTCTTAACATAGAGAGGGTTTCCATTTGAATCAACCTGCGTTTTATCAATGACGGCATAAATTGTATAAGTACTAGAGTCGACCGCAATGGGCGTTCCTGTCCGATCATAAATCGTTCCACGCTTTGCTTGAACGGGTACCGTACTCTGATAATTACTCTTAGCCATCTCTTTAAGATTGGTATCACCGACATGGTTGACGGTAATTAACCAGACAAAACGAAATATAAAAACCGTAAACAGCGCAATAGCTAGGAAAAACAGGCTCTTACCTACTCGTTTACGATTTCTTTCTGGACTCCAATTCGTTTTTCTGGCATTTCGTGATACTTTTCTAAAAGGAAAAAAAATTAGTTTTCTTAAAAATTTTATCATTTCGTTGCCTTCAATACATTAGATGGATTTGTTTTTAAACTTGCTTTGTTTGCTGCATCTAACACTCTATTACCAGATGTTAGATCTAAAATTTGTTGATCATATTCGGATTTACGTGTGGTTTCTTGAGAAATTTTTGTTCTCAAATCCATTGTATTCCCTTGGACTTCAAGCGTTTTGGTTTTTACATAAAGTAGTCCAACAGCCAACACTAAAGCAGCAACTACCATCGTCAAGTAGAATACTTTTTCCACACCACTAAATTTTTTAAACTTACTTGCTAGAACTTCTGGCGCTAAAGTCTCAGTATCAATAAGATAGCTATCTTTTTTTGCCGCAGTTTCTATATCGAAGTATTCTTTTGGCTGTGCTGCCATTTGTTGCCTCCACTCGTTTATCTTACTAAAGGAATTCAGCATTCTCTCAATCCTTAAAATTGGAGAAACTGAACAGTATTATTCACTTATATAAGACATCCAAAATCAATCCTCAAGTGGGAAAAACCCGTTTATTAGACCAACATATTTTTAATTAATCTCTTTGCTTTTGTGCGACTCGTAATTTTGCACTATGCGCTCGATTATTAAATTCCAGTTCTTCTTCACTAGCGAGCACTGGCTTTCGATTAATCAATTTTAGTTTTGCTTCCATTTCTTTAGGAAGCATCGGTAATCCTTTAGGAACATTGACTGTACTATATTCTTTGAATATAGATTTCGTCAGACGATCTTCTAAAGAATGAAAAGTGATTACCGAAATTCGTCCATCAACTTTTAATAGGTCAATGGCCTGTTCAATTGATTCTTCTGCCGCCCCAAGCTCGTCATTTACTTCTATACGAATAGCTTGGAATATACGTTTGGCTGGATGCCCTTTTTTCTTGAGTTCTTTTTGAGGTAATGCCGATTTAATCAAATCTGCAAGCTCAATTGTTGTCTCAATTGGTTTAATTTTTCTACTTTGTTCAATCTTACGAGCAATCTGTTTAGAAAATTTATCTTCGCCATAGCGGAAAAAAATTCGAACCAATGCTTCATAAGGATAATCATTTACAACTTCATAGGCAGAAAGTGTTTGACTTTGATCCATTCGCATATCTAATCGAGCTTCTTTTTTATATGAGAAACCACGCTGACTATCATCGAATTGGGGGCTAGAAACACCTAAATCATAAAGAATTCCGTCGATTTTCGTTATGTCTAATTCAGCTAACGCCGATTTTAGATTACGAAAATTACTTTTTATCAATGTTACTTTATCTTCTGCAAGTTGCTCACTCAAACGTACTTTTGCGTTTGCATGAGCGGTATCATCTTGGTCAAATGAATAAAGATGACCAGTAGTTAGTTTACTAAGAAGATACTCACTATGTCCTGCGCCACCTAGTGTCGCATCAACATAAATTCCATTTGGCTTGACTTCAAGCATGTCCACAGTCTCATGTAATAGGACTGTATCGTGCTTAAATGCTGTTGTTTTTGGCAAGAGCGCCGTCCTCCTTGTATACTTACAATTTATTATATCACTTTTTTTCCTTTTTTGTAGTAGTTTACATGATTATGTAAAGATTTTTTGTAAGAAGTCGCTTACATTGAGATTGATTAGGTCTATCTCTACCTTTTTCAATGTCAATTTAATTTACAAGTGGTGTAAACGAAGCCTTTTTATAGTTTAGCAATGAATACTAAAAATAGACTGAAATGAATCAGTCTATTTTTATAAATAATGAATTTTTTTCACTTTTTTTAATTCGCCACTAGCCATTAGCTCAATAATAATGAGGCTAATCCAACAAATCATTACTAATAGAAACATCAGATATTGAAATAATTGATAGTGACTTGTGCTATAAGTCATTTTAATCATATTTGCAAAGATACGATAAAGTATAGTCATTCCTGCCGTAACTCCCAAAAGAATAGAAAGACCTAAATCACTTAAACCTACATCCCTTAAGCGACGTACGTGTATGGTCAGTTCAGGCATAAAGCTACCGATAAGGAAAAGGATAAATACTAGTTTTAATAAAACTGTTCCGATAAAATCACGGCCAAACATTACTTGGTCAAATTGTCCACTGGCATAAATCAGAATAATAAAAATTAAAGTAAGGGCTCCCCAGCCAATTTGAACCCACCAAAAATTTCTTCTGCTAGCATTTCCTCGAAATTCAAAATAATTTTTAAAATAATCTTTAAACATTTCTGAAAAACCTTTAGGCTCTTCTGAAGCAATGAAAGCAGATTTTCTTTTTAACTCAAACGGTTGGAACTTAGCTCCTTTAAGTGAGCTTGGAAACAGATTAAGAACCAAAAGTACAATTGTTCCTAAAACAAAAATTAGATTTAGAAAGACTAGACCCCATGGTAAATCAGCATCATTTAATCGGCGAACTGTCAGTGCCAAATAAGCTAACAAACTTCCTAAAAAATATAGCCAAAAAAGCCAAAGGAATAATGAGGAAATTGCTTGCCATAAGAGTGGCAGTTGAAAATAACTTGAAAAGTTGAAAAAATTATAACCTTTTAGTAAAATGACAAAAATAATCAGATGAATGAATAAAGCCATCCAAAAATCTTTGCGATTGGTCCTTTTATTGAAAACAAAAGTCCCTTGCCAAAATTTTTTATAAGCTTGAATCATATTTTACCTTTCTTTTTAGATATTACTCATAAGTTCTTGAGTCATCCTCTTCATCAACTCCATATTTTGATGGGAAAAGGCATAAAATATAGACAATAAAACTAATAAGATTAAAAATGAAGCCCAATTGTATAAGAATTCCTTGATGAATAAATAGCGTCAACAATCCATGAATAGCAGACAAACCAAAAATGAGAGAAATCCACCATGGAAGTCGAGCGTCACGTAAGCGTCGGGCAGTCAAACTGATATTAGGGATAAGAATAGCCAGACCAAAGATAGCAGTAATTACAATAATCATTAATGCTCCGCCAGTAGGTTTGGCATATAAATCTGTAACTTGCCGAATGATTTCTGTTTGAGATGAATCACCTGCTTGATTCATAATTTTAACAGCTTTTGGTATCATTATCATAAAATTAAAAAAGCTTAAAATGGCAAAGATAATGAAATTCGTTAAGAAAACCCACCAGTAATCTGAACGACTAGAATATGTTTTGAAATCGCCTGCTTTTTTCCAATATTTAATATATGCTTTAATCATTGTTTTCTCCTTAATTAATATTTAATTCACTGACAGTATTTTTGTCAGTCGTTTTAGCCAATTTTTTAAGTGTTCGCTCTTTTTTATTAAGAGACTTATTTAAACATTTTTTCAATATTCTTGTCTGGTATGACCCACATTGAAAAGATCAATCCTGAACCGATGAGCATAATTACCGGTGCAATAAAATATCCCAAGATGATACTAATTAAATTAAAAACCACACTTATGATATTTTTTCTAACTGTTGATTCAGACGTTTTACGTCGACCATTAATTTTTAATAATTCTCTTGTTAATAGAAGGTAAATGAAATTTCCAAAGAAAAAGATAATAACATAACCCAGCTCTGGAATAAATGAGTTGGGGTAAATCGAAACCCAGTTAGAAAAAATAGGAATTAATGATAAAACAAAAAGAAAACTGATATTAATCCATAAGACTTTTCCGTTGATTTTCTTTATACTTTGAAATAGATGATGATGATTGACCCAATAAATTGCTAAGATAAAAAAACTTACAAGATAAACCCCAAGATGCGGAAGTAGGGCAATAAAGCTTTGTAAACTATCCGAATCTGGACGTACTAACTCCAAGACCAAAACGGTCATGATAATTGCAATAACAGCATCTGTAAATGCCTCTAAACGCGTTTTACTCATTTCTGGCTCCTAAACTATAAAATCGCTTTACTCACATTGTCATTAAAATTTCACTCCTCCTCTCATTTTTCCCAATCTAGTTGATATCTTATTATAACATATTGATTTTGATTCATAAAAAAACTTTAATAAAAAAACGCCATTATCTTATATAGGAGAAGGCGTTTTAACTATGGCTGTTTGACTTGGAAGTTGGCGCATAGAATAAAATTATTATAGGCTAATTCATCATTTTTTTCAGTAACATTTGTTAACGAACTAAAGAATAAAATTATTTTTTTATTCTTTGATTTCTTACAAACTGCAAAATAAAATCAGATAACATACAAATGATACTTGCAGAAATCCCTACTAAACCTATGAATAGTGAAATATAAATTTTATAGTATTCGCCGTGAATAAAAAAAACTAAACAAATTAATATAATAAAAAACCAGACTTTATTTACTTTCACAATTCTCCCCAGATAATCTTTTTTAATAGTGTAACCACAATTTAATTTTATCATTTATTTACTTTGGTATATACACATTTGTAGTTGCAAAATTATATTTTTTATGATTTATCATTGGATATGGTAAAAAAATCTTGACAGAAGTCAAGATCAATTTACTTAGTTAACAAACGTTTTGCTTGAGCAAGTGCTTCTTCAGTTAAATCTTCACCAGCAAGCATTTTTGCAATCTCTTTTACTCGTTCGTCAAAATTCAATTTTCGCACAGTCGAGGTTGTAATATCATCAGTCGAAGCTTTTTCAATATAAAATTGTCTGTCAGCAATTGCCACTACTTGGGGTAGATGAGAAATCGCAAGAACTTGTCCATGACTGGCAATTTTATGTATTTTATTGGCAATTGCTTGAGCCACACGCCCAGAAACTCCTGTATCAACTTCATCAAAAACAATGGCTGTTTTATTTTCACGTCTCGAAAAGCTTGATTTTATTGCAAGCATTAAACGTGAAAGTTCACCACCGGATGCAGTTTTTGCCAATGGTTTGAAACCCTCGCCTGGATTAGTTTGAATGAAAAATTCGACATGCTCATTACCATTTGCTGAAAATTTCGCACTATCAAAACTGACTTTAAAATCAGCCTTTTCCATATAAAGTTCTGAAAGTTCATGCTTGATATCTTTTTCAATTTCTTTGGCGATTTGATGACGGGCTTTATTGAGTTCTTGGCTCGCTTCAAGGAGTTCAACTTGGGCATTTTTAACTGATTTTTCCAGACTGACGGAATCATTTTCTGAGCCTGTGAGTTCTGAAAGTTCAAGTTGAACTTTTTCCAAATAATTGATGACATCAGAAAGTGTTGGTCCATATTTTTTTCTCAAAGTTGTCAGTGTCATAATACGGTCTTCAATCTGCAAGAGTTCTGCTGGGTTGAATTCCAAATCACTCATGATGCTTTGAATTTGATTGGCAACTTCTTCTAATATATAATAACTTTCAGCAGTTTTGTCAGCAAGTTCTTGATAATCCTTATCAAAATTGCCAATTCTATCCAATTCTGTCATTGTCGTCCGAATGTTATTCAGACTTGAATAGTCGTTGTCTTCATCATCTAGTGCTAAATATGCCGTACTTAGAGAATCCGCAATATTTTTTATATTATTTAATTTTTCACGGCGATTAACTAAAAGCTCATCTTCTTCAAGATTAATTTCTGCTGCTTCAATTTCTTCAGCCTGAAATTGGAGAATTTCAATTCTTTGGGCAAATTCTTGTTCATTTTTTTGACGAAGATTCAATTGTTGCCGAAGATTTTTGAAGTTTTCAAATTTATTTTTGTAATTATTTTTAATGACTTCAAAATTTTCATCTCCAAACTCATCCAATAAACGAAGATGACTTTTAGGATTCATCAGTTCTTGACTGTCATGTTGACCATGAATGTCTACTAAAAATTCTCCAATTTGACGAAGTCTTGTTAAATTGACCATTTGTCCATTAATTCGACAGACAGAGCGACCATTTGCAAAAATTTCACGTCGCAAAATAATTTCAGAATCTAATTCTTCAAAGCCCAATTCTAATAAAGCAGAATTTAATTCTGGTGTTTTTTCAAAGAAAAAGAGACCCTCAATTTCGGCTTTACTAGCGCCATGACGCACGAAATCACTTGATGCACGTCCACCTAATAATAAGGACATGGCATCAATAATAATTGATTTTCCAGCCCCTGTTTCCCCAGTTAAAATAGTCATTCCACTTTCAAATGAAAGATGAATTTCTTCAATAATTGCAAAATTTTTGATTGAAATCTCTTGTAACATCAAATTTCCTTTCTCAAAAATAATTAACAAGGCTGTCAGTACTCCAACAACCTTGACTTGTCCTTTTGGGCATCTCTATCATTATATTTTTTACTGACAGCTATGAACAATTGGCTCACAATGAATAAGCTGCCTCAACTCTTTTTTCTGGCGACTTATCAAATATTTAATCAGTAAATTTAAAACTCTGTCAGTAAATTATAAAGTGTTTTAGCTTCTTCTTCGGCTTCAAAGATAACTAAGGCACTATCGTCATCAATGATAATTGAAAAAATATCGTCTCCATATTCTTCCAGAAGATAATTTTTCACAAGACTGGTTGTTCCAGGGTTTGCAAGGATCCAAAGCATGTTATCTTTCATCTTTACACCTGTAATTGCATCAAAAGCTAAAGCTTTGTGAAGACTTGATTGTAAAACTTCCTTATTTTTAGGTAAGTCATATCGGTAACCACCCGACTCAGCCGGAACTTTAATTAAAGCCAGTGATTTTATATCACGCGAAACGGTTGCTTGAGTGACATCAATTCCATGAGTTAAAAGGGTATTCACAAGTTCTTCTTGAGTTTTAATTTCATTTTCTCGGATAAATTGAGCAATAAAGTTTAATCGTTCTTCTCTTTTCATAGTTCTTCGCTTTCTTCTTGTAAAACTGATTCAATATTAATCTGCTGAGATATTTCGGCTTTTCCATCTTTAAGTAAATGGACAAGAAATTCGACGTTTCCAGCTCCTCCCTTGATTGGTGAAAAGGTCAAGCCTTTTATTGAGAATCCAAGGCGAGTCGCTGCTGCTAAAACTTTTTCAATGGTCATTTTGTGAACTTTTGGGTCGCGGATAATTCCGTTTTTTCCGACTTGCTCACGTCCTGCTTCAAATTGCGGCTTAATAAGTGCAGCTACTTCTCCACCTTCTTCTAAAATTTCATAAAGGGGTGGGAGAATTAACTCCAGTGAGATAAAACTGACATCAATGCTTGTAAATTCCGGTCTTCCTTGCTCAAAATCGCTTAGAAGGGCATTACGAAAATTAAATTGTTCCATCACAACGACTCGTTCATCAGAGCGAATTTTCCAAGCCAATTGATTAGTTCCAACATCTAAAGCATACACTAATTTTGCTCCATTTTGGAGCATCACATCAGTAAATCCTCCCGTCGATGATCCAATATCAAGACACATTTTTCCTTCAATTTTTATATTAAATTCTTTGAGCGCTTTTTCTAATTTTAACCCTCCTCGACTAACATATCGTAATTTTTCACCTTTAAGTCGGAGTTCCGTTCCATCATCAATTTTTTGACCAGGTTTATCATAACGTTCCCCAGACTTACTATCAACAACTAAACCCGCCATTACTCCTCTTTTGGCTTGTTCCCGTGTTTCAAAAAGTCCTTGATTTGTGGCAAGTACGTCAATTCTTTCTTTCATTTGTATCTTTCTTTATTATACGTATTTTTTCTAAAAATGTAACCAATAATCATCAATTTTTATATAAAAATTGGTTCAGTCCCTTAGATTTAATCTCATCACATCTATTTTTTGCTTTTTACTTCCAAATTCTAGTTCTGTTTCTTTAAATTTTATGTATCCTAATGATTTCCAAAATTTCAAAGCAGCAATATTGACTTCTAATACACCTATTCTCAAACTATTAGCACCTAAATGACGAACTTTTTCGACCAAAATTTCATGAACTGCTTTACCTAAGCCTTGATGCCGAACTTCTGGAACAAACTCAAGCAAACCTAGCATAAATTCACCTTTTGTTGGAAAATCTTTCACTAAATCCACAAGACCAATCAAAATACTCTTATCGTTAAAAATGCCATAGACAAACTTGTCGGATTTAGTTTTTTCAGGCGGTAAATCATTCAAAAGGCTCTCACATTCAAGCTGAGGATTTGACTCTCCGCTCTCAAGAATAGCATAATCACTGGCTTCTTCAAAAAAATGCTCAATGATGTTTTTATCATTCTCTGTGAGGATTCTAAGTTCAAAATACATTTATTCCACTTCCAGTTGTTCAATTATTTTGAAAATCTCGGAGCTGTCAGTAACATTCAACTCTGTCAGTAATGTTTTTACTTCTGACAACTTATCTGTCAGTGATTTTTTAGCTCCTTCAAGTCCTAAATGCGCAACATAAGTCGACTTTTCTTCTAAAACATCCTTTCCAGGTGTCTTACCCAGTTCAGCAAAAGTGGCCGTCACATCTAAAATGTCATCACGAATTTGAAAAGCTAATCCTAAAATTTGTCCGACTACACGAAGTTTTTCGATTTCTTCATTTGTTTTTTGGGCCACGATTCCAGCAGCCACAAAAGGAAAAGTTAAAAGTCGACCCGTTTTTAATCGATGAATTTGCTCAATCTGAGTCAAAGTTAAATCTTTACCTTCACCAGCCATATCCAAAATTTGACCAGCAACCATTCCATACGAGCCCGAGGCATAAGCCAATTCGCGGGTCAATGATACAATTGTTTGCGCCGACAAATCGCTACTTGAAAGAACATAAAAAGGGTCGAAAAATAAAGTATCTCCAGCCAGAATTGCTGTCGCTTCATCAAATTTTTTATGGTTCGTTAACTTTCCACGACGATAATCATCATTGTCCATCGCAGGCAAGTCATCATGAATTAACGAGCCCGTATGAATCATTTCAAGCGCTGCGGCCACTTGATAATGGGCCGTTGTAACTTCCAAATCAAAAGCCTCCAAAAGATTCAAAAAAAGGAGAGGACGAATTCGTTTACCGCCCGCCATTAAGGAATATTTTGCTGGCTCAGCTAATCCTTTTGGAAATTCAGCGCTTTCATAAAATTCAGTTAAAAAATGTTCTAGCTTTAATATCTTCGTATCCATTACCCTAATTATACCAAAAATTTTGTGTTCTTTGCTGTTAAGCCTCATTGATTATTGAAAGCCTTTGCTTTCAAGCTTTAGAGCTTTATATGATAACTGGCATCAATCAAATGTTAAATAAAAGAAGACTTTTTGATTCTATTTGAATAAAATAAAAAAAACAACTCAAAATGAGCTGTTTACAAACCTTTTAACTTCTTTAAATTCTAAATTAGTCCTCACCATTCACTTATGGACAAAATTCTTGAAATATTTTCACTGGTTCTTTCAATATTTTTTGCCCCACTTTTCAAAGCTTCTGGCAAAGTCTGAGCTGTTCCCTGAATCCCAAAAATAGCCGTCATCCCTTCTTCATATAAAACCTCAATCCCCTCACCAATGTGACCCGCCAAAGCAAAGCAAGGTTTTTTATATTTTTTCGCCAGTTTAGAAACACCGAATGGAGCCTTGCCAAACTTAGTTTGATAATCCATTCCACCTTCTCCCGTAAAAACATAATCGGCTTCTTTTATTTTATCTTCTAAATGAATATTGTTGGCAACCAATTCAATTCCTAACTTCATCTCGGCAGCAGTAAAAGCAAGCAATCCCGCTCCTAAACCACCAGCTGCACCTGCTCCCGCTTTATTTTTTATATCTTTCCCTAAATCTCTATATATAATATTTGCATAATGGTTCATGTTTTCGTCCAATTCTTCAACCATTTTAGCTGAAGCTCCCTTTTGTGGCCCAAAAACATAAGAGGCGCCATTTTTTCCCACTAAAGGATTCGTAACATCACTGGCAATAAAAATTTCGACTTCCTGTAAATGTTTATCAAAGTTGCTCATGTCAATCTGGTTGAGCTTTTTTAGAAATCCGCCCCCACTAGGAATTTCTTCTCCTTTCTCGTCCAGAAATTTTGCCCCCAGAGCTCTGGCCATTCCAGTGCCACCGTCATTAGTTGCACTTCCCCCAATTCCAATAATAATCTTGTGCACACCTTCATCAATGGCTGCTTTAATAAGTTGCCCTGTTCCGTAAGTAGAAGTTATCAATGGATTTCTATCTTTCAAGGCCAATAATTCTAAACCACTCGCCTTGGCCATTTCAATTACTGCCGTATCTGAATTTCCTAAGATACCAAAATATGCTTCTACTTCGCTATTTTCAAGAGGTCCTCTTACATTTTTAAATACTCGGCGCCCCTCCGTTGCATCAATCAAAGCTTCTATTGTTCCTTCTCCTCCGTCAGCCATTGGTGCTAATATAATTTCAGCTTCTGGAAATACCTTTTTAATTCCCCTTTCCATGGCCCAACAAACTTCTTTTGCACTTAGACTTTCTTTAAAAGAATCTGGTGCTAATACAAATTTCTTATTCATTTTTCCTCACTTTCTTAAAAATACTTTGCTTTATTCTATCTAATATTAGTATATAATAAATCTTTTTTATCTTTGAATTTTTGACCTATTTTAACCGCAAAATCTTTTATTTAAACAAAATAAAAAGACTCTTGACAAATCAAAAGCTTTTTATTCAAATTTCACTTATTAATATTCTTTTTGTTCAGCTGAAAATTCACTTTCATTATCATCTTTTCCGACGATTTTGACTAAGGTTTGTTCGGCTTCATTGAGTGTTTTTTTCAATGTCTCAGAAATTTTCATTCCTTTTTGAAATTCAGCAATTGCATCTTCCAACGCAACATCACCAGATTCTAACTTACGTACGATATTTTCTAATTCTGCTAAATTATCTTCAAATTTTACTTCTTCTTTTTTTGTTGCCATTTTTATTTTACCTCCACTTTTACTTGTCCGTCAGTTAATTCCACATCAAGTGCCTGACCTTTTTTTACATCGCTTACAGATTTAATGATTTTTCCATTTTCGTCAGTAATTAGGGAAAAACCACGCGCTTTTATTTTTGAAATATCTAATAAAAGCAAAGACTGATAGAGTTGCTCGGTCTTATTTTTTTTACTTTCAACAATTTTACTATAGGTTGGAATCAATCTATTTGCTGACAGCTCATAACGGTGCTTCATAGTTGCAACTTTATTTTCTGTCAGTACTGTCAATCGTTCGCACAATCGGTCAAGTTTTTGTACATGTCCATCGTAAAGGCGTTCAGGTTGTCTAAACACCACTGACTGACTTAATTTTTCAAGTCGCTCTCTACGAATTTTAATCAAATGAGTTAAACGATTGAAAAGACGACTTTCTTGCTCATTTGCCCAATTGATTAAGTCAATTTTTGTATTTGGTGTGGCTAATTCAGCGGCGGCAGTTGGTGTAGCAGCACGACTATCAGCTACAAAATCGGCCAAGGTCACATCAGTTTCGTGTCCAACTGATGAAATAATTGGAATACGTGATTCAAAAATTGCTCGAACAACAATCTCTTCATTAAATCCCCATAAATCCTCGATAGAGCCGCCACCCCGACCAATAATCATCACATCAAAATCGCCACGTTCATTGGCGCGTCGGATATTTCCAGAAATTTCTTCGGCCGCGCCAGCCCCTTGAACTTTAGTCGGATATAAGACAATTTGACTCATTGGAAAACGGCGTTGAACGGTTGTAATAATATCTCTGATCACTGCTCCTGATGGACTCGTGACCACCGCAATTTTTTTGGAAAATTGTGGTAGATTTTGTTTCCAACGTTGGTCAAAAAGTCCTTCTGCCGCCAATTTTTTCTTCAATTGTTCAAACTTAAGGGCAAGCGCTCCAACTCCATCAGGAACTAAACTCTCAATATTTATAGAATATGACCCAGAAGGGGGATAAATGCTAATACGTCCAACCGCAAGTACTTTCATCCCTTCTTCCAATTCAAAATCCAACTTACGAAATTGTACTGCCCACATCGTCGCTTGAATCACAGCCCCTTCATCTTTAAGGGCAAAATACTGATGATTAGGTCTTCTTCTAAAATTTGAAATTTCCCCTGTCAAATACACGCGCTCAAGATACGGGTCACGTTCAAATTTTGCTTTCAAATATTTTGTTAAGGTTGATACTGATAAATATTCTGTCATTCCCTCACTCTTTATATTTCTCTAATTAATTTTACTGACAACTTGTCAATTTTTACTCTACTTTGTAAAATCGAAAAAAAGTAAAAAGTTTATATCCTGACAAATTATTTATTATCAATAATTGAGGAGAACTTTGCTTATAAACTTAATTACTCTTTCATCTATTCTTATCAGTTACTATTTTCATTCATTTTTCTAGTTGCCTCACGCACCGTTTGTTCCATCAACATTGTAATGGTCATTGGACCAACTCCACCAGGAACAGGAGTAATCAAACTTGCAACTTCTTTGACTTCATCAAAATCAACATCGCCATGCAATTTTCCGTCTTCATCACGATTCATGCCGACATCAATGACAACTGCTCCACCTTTAACATCATCCGCTTTAATCATCCGGTCACGACCAATGGCTACCACTAATATATCCGCTTCTTTAGTTAATTCTCGTAAGTTTTTTGTCCTTGAATGAGCAATTGTCACCGTCGCATCTGCCATCATCAGTAACTGTGCCATTGGTTTTCCAACAATGTTTGAACGCCCAATCACCACCGCACGTTTTCCCGAAAGTTCGACATTATATTCACGGAACATCTCCATAATTCCAGCTGGTGTTGAAGGAATCATCAACGGATTTCCAGCCCACAAACGCCCCATATTCATTGGGTGAAAACCATCTACATCCTTTTCAGGGTCAATTGCTAATAAAACTTTTTCTTCAGAAATATGTTTTGGTAAAGGTAATTGAACCAAAATACCATGCCACTGTTCTGATTGATTATATTGTTCAATCAGCTCCAAAAGCTCTTTTTCTGAAACTGTTTCTGGTAGACGGACTACGCTAGAATTCAAACCAATTGCCGTTGCTTGACGGGCTTTATTTCGGACATAGATTTGACTTGCTGGGTCTTCACCCACAAGGATAACAGCAAGTCCAGGAACGCTGCCTGCTTCTTTTAATTTATCGACTTTAACTTTCAACTCAGCTTGCATTTTAGCTGCAAGTGCTTTTCCATCTATCAAGTTCATAAAACTATTATACCATAAGCTGACTTTCAACCCTCAACTCCTCAAATTGGATTTGTCAGCTTTAGTTTTAATTGTTCGTAAATTTTAATAAAAAAAGAAATTTTCTCATAGGTGAGGAAAATTTCTTTTTCTTCTAAGATATTACTTACGTACTTTTTTATATTTAACTTCCCCAATAGTCAATGTTGCAATCAGTCCAAGTCCCAATATCGCTAATTCAGCACTTAAACTATCATCAGAACCTGTATCAGGAAGTGTGCTACTTGTAGTTACTGTCGCACTCATCGGCAAAGTTGCTCTACTTATCGAAATAGGATTTTCAAGATTTGGCATAGTAGAAACTATGGTACTTTGAGTAGATAGAGGACTTGATTTTATTCCTTGTCCACTTGTAACATCACTAACATTTACACCTTTAACATTCATATAGTTAATAGGTTTTGTCATTCCCACCACTAAAGTTGAACTTGGACTATTTGAATCATTTGAAGTTGAATTAGCATTACTTGATTTATTTGAAACCGAACTGGAGTGACTCGCTGGGTTTGAAGACGAACTCGTCTCACTATAAATAGGTGGAGTATTATTATCTATAGCTGATAAACTGGCATTGCTTGATTCACTTGATGTTGAACTTGAACTGTTGGAATCACTGGGGCTTGAACCAACACTACTCATCTCACCTGAAGACAAACTCGAAATACTCGAATCAGATGAATTGGAACTAGCACTACTCATCTCACTCGAACTCAAACTGGAACTATTCGAATCACTTGAATCTAAATTAGCACTACTCATCTCACCCGAACTCAAACTGGAACTATTCGAATCACTTGAATCTGAATTAGCACTACTCATCTCACTCGAACTCAAACTGGAACTATTCGAATCACTTGAATCTGAATTAGCACTACTCATCTCACTTGATGCTGGACTTGAATTATTCGAATCATTTGAATTTGAATTTGAATTAGCGCTGCTTGATTCACTGGAGCTCGAACTATTTGAATTAGATGAACTGGAATTAGCGCTACTCGATTCACTTGAAGACGAACTCGAAATATTCGAATCACTTGAATTTGAACCAGCACTACTCATCTCACTTGATGCTGAACTTGAAATATTCGAATCAGATGAATCTGAATTAGCACTGCTCGATTCACTTGAAGACGAACTGGAAATATTTGAATCACTTGAATTTGAAGCAACACTACTCATCTCACTTGATGACGAACTCGAAATATTCGAATCAGATGAATCTGAATTAGCACTACTCATCTCACTTGATGCTGAACTTGAATTATTCGAATCATTTGAACCTGAATTAGCACTACTCATCTCACTTGATGCTGAACTTGAAATATTCGAATCAGATGAATCTGAATTAGCACTGCTCGATTCACTTGAAGACGAACTCGAAATATTTGAATCACTTGAATTTGAAGCAACACTACTCATCTCACTTGATGTTGAACTCGAATTACTTGCTTCACTTGAGCTTAAGCTTGAATTATTTGAAGTTGAGCTTGAACTGCTTGAATTACTTGAAGATGAACTTGTCTGATTACTATTAGCACCAGAACTTGGACTGGTTGTTGATGCAGAAGCGCCTGGTTCTAAAGAATTGATAATCGTCGTTATTTCATTGAGCGCATTATTAACAAAACCACCAAGGCCATTTTGTATTTGATTGATAATATTTGAAGCTCCATTTTCGATTGCTCCAAGACCTGGTAAACTGTTGACGATGTTTGTGACACTATTAACAATATTGCTTATGGCATTTTGCACTTGATTGAGGATCTGATTCAGTGCATCTGCAGCATCTGATGGAAGGTTCCCTAGAGAACTTAAACCGTTTTGAACTACATTTTCGATAGTTGATAAAGCATTAGAACCAAGACTTGTTAAATTACTCAAGGCATTATTTATTTGGTCAACTACACTAGAAATTCCTGTTAAATTAGCAACTTCACCTAGTGAAGTATTCGTAAGATTATTTAAAATTGGTCCGAGGACATTGCTGATGGCAGAGCCGACAACCGGAACATCATTAATGATTGGTGACAATTGACTCCAAGCCGCTTGACCTACTCGGTTGATGGCTGAATTAACCACTAAACCTGCAAGATAATTAACAAGATCATTTCCTTGAAGCGATACAAGCGTATTTAAATCAAAATTGACACCACCCAAAGCATCCGAGGTGGTTGTATTGAGCTGACTGACAATTCCACTTGTGATAGTACTGATAGCATTAAGTACAGGACTTAATACAAGACTGGCTCCAGGAATACTTGAAAGTCCTGGAATTGTCGGATTTTCAAGAAAAGTAAGCATATCAGCAGGACTCATTGATGGAATAGAATTAAATGCGTCAGCAATTGCTCCACCAACTAATGGAATTTGAGCAACATCTATTCCCGCAGTTTTTAGGCTACTTAGCAGATAACCTCCAGGGTTAGCAGCGGCCTCTTGAATATTTCCTACGATATTTACGATTTGTTCAACACCACTTAAGGCAGTTGCAGCCGTACTCATTCCCGGAATATTAAAACCGGCTAGAGTATTGAAAATACTTTCTAAACCACTAATTCCAACTGTAGATATCGCTTGATTGACAAGGTCACCCAATGTCGTGTCTAGAATAGGTGAATTGCTTGCCGTACTTGTAGCAGGAGCGCTAGCAGCAAGCATTTGAGTAAGCATTGTTGTCATAGACGGATTAGCGGCAAGTAAGGCTGTGAAAGAAGAAACAACAGCACTATCGGTACTACTACTTGCGATAGAACTAATGTTTGAACTCATTGAACTTGCTTGGAGATTATTATCAAGAGCTGAGCTACTACTTATTATGGTTAATGAATCCGTCGAGCTTTGCACTTCAGTTGGAAGTGAAGTGGCTGAACTTTGAGAGCTGTCTGACAATAGTGAGCTATCTGCCGAAGCTGAAGAGCTCACAACAGAACTTGTAATGCTTGCACTTGTGGTGATATCACTTGCTGAACTTAAAATTTCTGATGAAGCGCTAGAATTTGTAGTGCTTTGTGTTGTTGCAGTCGTAATATTTTGATTTACTGAAGAATCGCTCGCGCTACTATTTTCCGAAGAAACAAGAGTCGGTGTTTCACTATTAGATGTTTCTGAACTAACTGTCGCATTAGAACTTATGGCACTAGGTTGTTCATAAACAACTTGGTTTTGACTAATGGCTACGTCACTGTTTATTGATGAACCTAGATCTGAATGGCTTGTTACTTCATTAGCGATACTACCTGTAGTTATGATTTGCTGACTACTATCAACTGCTGTGTCCGCTTTTACAGTTTGCTCAGTAATTGTTCCTGAAGCAATAATTAGAGCTAATGCTGATGTAGCATACAGCCAACTTTTCCCCGATTTCCAAGTCCGAAAATGAGATTTGGAATTAACAGTAGTCACTTCTGGACGTGTCTTTTTCATTTATTCTCTCCTTACCGCTACCTTTTTCTAAAAGTATGCTGTCGTCACATATTATAATAACACATTTAAGAAACAAAAGAAACCTTTCGGTTATTTTTTGTAACATTTACAGAATACAACTTATTCCCTTGACTTTGTGAGTTTACAGTTGTAAACTATATATAGAAAAGCAAACTTAAAATATTCAATTAGGAGGAAGATATGTCAAAAATAACTCATTCATCAAACCATGATGAAATGATGCATGAAAATCATCATAATCATGAAATGATGACTATGGAAAATAACAAACATCCAATGGGTGATATGGAAAATATGGACATGATGAATCATGGCGGACACATGATGCACATGGGCGATATGAGTAAAAAGCTCAAAGTTGCTATCGTTCTAATGATTCCGCTTCTACTCATTTCACCAATTGCTGGATTTACAATCCTTAAATTCCCCGGTAGTGAAATTCTCCAACTCATTCTCGGAACAATCATCTTCTTCTATTCTGGAACTCCTTTTTTCAGCGGGGCTAAAGGCGAACTAAAAAGTCATAAGCCAGCCATGATGATGCTGATTACAATGGGAATTACCGTTGCCTATGCTTACTCAGTCTATGCCACAATCATGAGTCTTAATGGACAGATGGGAATGAACTTCTGGTTTGAACTTGCAACCTTAATTGTCATTATGCTGATTGGTCACCTCATTGAAATGAAAGCAATCATGGGTGCCGGTGATGCACTAAAAGACTTAGCAAGTCTTGTTCCTAAAAAAGCTCACTTAAAAAATGGTGAAGATGTGGAACTTTCCGAATTAAAAGTTGGTGATTTACTTTTAGTAAAAGAAAATGAGAAAATACCTGCTGACGGAATAATTTTAGGTGAAGCCCTTATTGATGAATCTATGATTACTGGCGAAAGTCGGGCGATTAGCAAAAAAATGAATGATTCTGTTTATGGTGGTTCACTGAACCAAAATCAACCTTTTGAAATGAAAGTCACAACACTTGGAAAAGATTCATTCCTTAATCAAGTTGCCGAACTAGTCAAAAAAGCTCAATCCCAAAAATCTAATCTTGAAAATATGGCAGATAAGGTAGCTGGATACCTCTTCTACGCTGCACTTATTGTCGGTATATTTTCATTAATTTTTTGGACGATTAGTTCTAACTTTAGTTTTGCCTTACTTCTTGCGGTTTCTGTTTTTGTGATTGCATGTCCACATGCTTTAGGCCTTGCGGTTCCACTTGTCGTTTCACGCTTAACCAGTATTTCGGCTAAAAATGGTTTGCTTATTCAAAATAGAACTTCTTTAGAAAAAATCAATACGATTAAATATGCATTGATGGATAAAACAGGCACATTAACTGATGGTAAATTTGTCGTCCGTAATGTTATTGATTTTACTGATGATACGGACATTCTACAAATCATGGCAGCTCTTGAAGGAAGTTCTACTCATCCGATTGCTCAATCAATCGTTAATGCAGCTCAACCTCTGAAAAGTCTAAAAGTTGAAGCAATTGAAAATATCCCTGGGGTTGGGATTAAAGGTCAAGTCAATCAACACTTTTATCAAATCGTTAATTATAAATATCTTCGCGAACATCAACTTTCTTATGATGAATCAAAAATTGCCCAATACTTAGAACTTGGGTTAACTGTATCCTTCTTAATCAATGACCAACAAAAGGTTTTAGGGTTCATCGCTTTAGGAGATACTCCAAAAGCTGATGCCAAATATTTTATAAACGGCCTGTTAGCTCAAGGAATCACACCCGTCATGTTAACAGGAGATAACAAGGAAACTGCTCAAAAAATTGCTACCGCACTAAATATTCCTGAATTTAGAGCGGAATTAAAGCCTGAAGATAAAGCAGAGATTGTGAAAGAATATCAGAAGAAAGCAGGTGTTCTCTTCATTGGTGATGGTGTCAATGATTCACCAGCACTTGCAACAGCTACGATTGGTTTTGCAATTGGCGCAGGTACTTCCGTTGCCATTAACACTGCTGATGTTGTTCTAGTTAACTCCAATCCAAGTGACGTCTTAGATATGATAAATATCTCAAAAAGAATGCTTAAGAAAATGAAGCAAAACCTCTGGTTTGGGGCAGGTTATAATATTATTGCTATCCCTGTCGCAGCAGGAATCCTTTATCCATTTACGGGGATTTATATTGACCCTCTTATTGCAGCAGTTCTTATGTCAATCTCAACTGTGATTGTTTCAATCAATGCGATGGGATTGAGGTATGATAAAAAATAGAAGAGCATATGCTCTTCTATTTTTTTATTTTTCAAGCCATAATTAAAAGAAAATTTGATAGAAGCCTTTTATTATTTAAATATACTTAAACATTAAATATATTATCACACAGATGCTTATGATTGTGATGATATTTTTTATATATGATTTATTTTTAAATGATTTAAGAATCTTTCGTTCATAATCATTTAATTGACTCCCTTGATGAACTAGAAAATTAATATTACCTCTAAGATAACGATTAGCGTCAAAAATATCAAAGATTCCTTGAAGTAAATAATCTTTAGTATCTTGAAGCAGTTTTTTTATTTCTAATCTAATCTCATTAGAATCAAGATAGCTATCGATATTTTCCATAAATACTTGATACTTTCTTCCTCTCTTAATTTTTCTTGGTTTTTGCTTAGTAAGACTTTCAAATCTGACTAGCCCTCGCCTGTCATAATAAACTTCACTTTTATGTTCTTCATTCCACTTCTTCCCGCGCTCTTGCATTTCTTTAAGGTTAGCCACAATCTGCTCAGTTTCTCTGGCTTTTTCTTCAGCCGTTTTTTCTTTATTTTTTTTAGATTTATTTTTATCTTTAGTTAAAAAAATATCATCTAAATTTTCAATCTCTTTATTTTGACTCATTAGCTCCCTTCTTTCTTAGTTACTGTTACTTGAAAGCTTAGTATCCTTTAGAAAAAATGTAAAGATGTAGCAAATTCCTATAATGATTCTAAATGAAAATACTAAAATATTTCCTAAACTACTATAACTATGAAATATAGATAATATCCCCATCACAAGCAGAAATAATTTCCACCATTTCCCTCCCCTTCTCCCAATACGACTATATGCCACCCATTCTAATGCAGGGTAAACTGACATTGCAACTATTCCCATTAGTGCTATTACAAAAGGAGAATAGCCAGCGAAAGAATACAAATTATTTATGATATTTATCGTGCCCATAAATGCTACCATAACAGTAGTTAAAATATTTCCGACAAAAGCTGTTTGTTTGGAAGTAATTGATTTCATTTTTCCCTCCTATTTGAAGAAACCCATTTTAATTGCCCATGCTAGAAAAATTATGATAGTACCAATTACAGAAATCAAGGCTGTTCTCATACCGCCTCTTTTTCGTCGACTATTAATATAATCTCTCTCCCTATTCGTTATTCCTTGTTTTCCCGGTGTTGTAGTCAATAACAATAAATCATGTACAATAAAATCCTCTGCATCCTCTGAATTAAACTCTCCACTTTCTAATTTCTTTTTAGCTATTTGCAGAATCATCTATGAATCGACAGATTTATTCGAATCATTTAAAAGGTCCTCAATTTTTTGTAAAGCTTTCGTACTATTGTTTTGTTCTTTTTTACTTTTTTTATTTTCCTCAATTTTTCGATTTGGTGTTAGATAGTCTTTACCATTAATTTCAGACATCCAATTATCACGATAATCATTAAGCCCATTAACAAATTTATTTAAATCTTTTGGGTCTATCGGTTTTCTTTCGGGTTCTTTATTCTGGGTCATTTGGTGCCTCCAACTTCTATCTCCACAGTAAATATATTATTATCGAACAAATGAATAGCAGAATAACAATTCGATAACTAAGTATTCTAAGAAATATACTTTTTTTCATTTCCGATAATATATTCTTCTCTAATTCTGTTAATTCATTGTCCTTATCAGATTGAGAATACTGCCAAATTCCCCCCTGAAGATAACGCCTAGCATCTTGCAAATCAAATATCTTCAAGTCCATATATTTTTTAGTGTTTTCCAAAATTAAGCGTATCGTATCAGATAAATCATCTGAATCCAATGAACTTGAAATAAGTTTCGACATCTTTTTAAATGCCCTACCGTGATGAATCTTTCTAGGTTTTTGTTTCGTTAGACTTTCAAAAGTTACCTGATTTGAAAAAGCATATTGTCGAATTTTATTTGAATGCTTTTGCTTTTCTGTTTTCTCTTGTTCTAACTTTTTATTTCTTTCTAAAAAATCGTTCATAGAAGAAACATCAATCTTTTCTTTATTCTGGGTCACCGGTGCCTCCTAAAGGTGAATATTCTTCATCTTCATCATCTTCAAAAGAGTCGTAGTCTAAGGGAGAACCTAAATCAGATAAATTATCTGATTTAGGAGAAACTGACCCATTTTTATAATATTCTTCATATGGAGTAATAACATTCGTGTCACCTCCATTCCCCATTGAAGAGAAAGTTGCCAATCCGGCGACCATTACAGTTGCAACACTCGCTCCAGCTAACCCCCAATCAAAATGTTTTTCACTTTCCATTGCCAAATTCCACTGGTTTGATATCCACCCAAAGCCCCCACCAGACGATTTTTTCGTTTGTGTACTTGAAGAATAATTTTCCTCTGCAACTAGCTGGGCTTCTTTAGAATAATAAGCAGATTTCGGAACATAATTTGGATAGTAAGCTCCGCTAGAACTACTATATCCACCTGATGAATAACCATAACCACTAGAATAAGAATAACCTCCATCATAACTGTAATCACCATAAGTCGGTGAGTAATAAACCACAGGTGGAATATAATTTGGCACATACTCATAGCCATTGGCATAATAAGTCGTCGCATAAGGATTGCTTGTGTTGTAATAGACAATTGGTGGCACGTATTTGTAGTAAACCTCTAGCGTTTCATCGTGTTTGGGATAAGTGCCTGACTCTGTGGTACTACCTTCAATATAGTAATTTCCAAAGTTATAAGGGACGTTCACTGAATAAGCATGCCCATAGAGGCCTGTGGTTGATTGTTGTCCTAGATAGGTACCGTCCGTACCATAGTAATCATAAGTGACGGTACTTGGATATGATAATAATCACCAACATTTATCGTGTTCCCATTCGCCTTTTGGTTTTGCCAACCGTATTGATAATGAGGAAAATTGCTTAATCATCTAAACTCTTTTCCTCCAATAATTCTTTCAATACAACTTCTGCGATACAATTTCTATCTTTAATGATATTAAAACCAGAAATTAAAACCGGGATAGCAAAAACTACAACAGCATATATGATTAGTAATTGTAAATTCGAACTTTCGATAAAAAGATAGCCCGTAAAAAGCGTTACTATTAACCAAATTATAATTAAAATAACAATTACTCGATATGAAAATTGCGCACGCTTGAGTAAAGAATATTTAATCTTTAAATTTACAGCTGTTAAAGAATAATTATATTTAATTTTACTTGAAAGGAAATTTGCCAGCACTCCTGCTAGAACAGAGATAACCAATATTGCTATTGTTATTAAAAGGTTAATTAATATTGAAGTCCGAGTCGAATTTTGGAGTAAAACCCCTGACAGGCTAGTAATAGGACTAATGATTGTTGGCGATGTTGTCACAAGAGTCGCAATAAACTTATTTTGATATTCTCCTTTATAAATTTTATGGTCTTGCTCTCCAATGAAATAAATAACCTTATTTTGGGTTGTTAGTGGAATAAGTCGGTTCTTTTGATTCTGCATCATTACCTTACCCACTTATCTATTGCCCAATCAGCTAGTGTATCCAAGAAATATGCAATAACCCAACCTAATAGAAAAGCAGCCCCAAAACTCAATAAATCAACTAATATATTTACCAAAATTGTTATCCCCAAATGAACCGCTGTTTTTAGTGCTGCTATACTTGGATTATTTGTAGAGAATTGTAAAAAAGCATCAAATACTGTTCCAAAAATTGTATCAGAAATTTCTTTGCTTGTTGCACGTTCAGCCATAATCCCCCATGTCCCTAATTTAGAAGTTATGTCACCTACTATTGTGCTAAGAATACCTTTTAATGTAGAACTACCATGGGTAGCCCTAGTTTTATAAGATTTCCTGCTAGATTTTTGTGAGTGAACAGATGAATTCTTATTATTGTTTTGTTGAGGGGATTGAGATTGTGCAACATTATTGGCGGAGTTATAATCTCCATCAGAATTTCCACTATCAGAAGAGTAATCACCGTCATAGCCATAAGTTGGCGCATAATAAACCACAGGTGGAATATAATTTGGCACATACTCATACCCATTAGCGTAGTAAGTCGTCGCATAAGGGTTACTCGTATTGTAATAAACAATCGGTGGGACGTATTTGTAATAAACATCAAGTGTTTCATCATGTTTTGGATAAAGTCCCGACCGTGTGGTGCTACCTTCAATGTAGTAATTGCCAAAGTTATAAGGCACATTGACTGAATAAGCATGTCCATAAAGTCCTGTGGTTGATTTTTGACCTAGATAAAGACCGTCTGTGCCGTAATAATCATAGGTAACGGTACTTTGGATATGGTAGTAGTCGCCAATGGTAATTGTATTTCCGTTGGTCCTTTGGTTTTGCCAACCGTATTGATAGTGTGGGAACTTACTAGCTGGTATTGTCCAAGAAAGCCCTGGAAACCAGATAAATTGATGTTGAGGAACAATCAATTGATTGTTTTCGTCCGCATCATAGTAGTTAAGATAAACAATATCTCTGACTTGTGTGGTCAGATGTGCTTGAAGTGCCGACCCAAAGAGGTCATAGCGAACCCCTTGCGAATATTGATAAGAATTTCCCACACGAGCGGGCGCTGGACTGTAAAAATCATAGTCAAAGTTTGACAGAAAACCAACACCCAGATAACCGCCATAAGGCAAGCTGGCCTGTCCATTCAAATCGGTGTCGGGACTTGTCGTATCATAAATGATATTGTTAGTGTCTGCCGCAAGGTTGGTTGTCTTTGGAATGACGGTTAAGAGATTGGCAAGATTGGTCTTGACTCCTTGAGCCATATCAATATCCGTTGTGATAAACGAAGCGAGGACCGGGACTTGAAAGTCTGTATTATGTGCGACGATTTGATAGTTAATATTGACATTGTTTGCCCCAAAATAAAGTGCAACAATCGAGTTTCCGTCTGAGTTAGCGATGTTTTGCTCGCCTGTAAAAGCCAATCCAATCGGACAGTCAGACGTACTTTCTTTAGGGACTTGCCAGCTTGATTCATCTGTCGAGATGACTTTGTATATCAAATCTAGATTCGTTCCGGCTAGGGTTGTTCCAACATTGGTAATTCGTCCAGAATCTCCAGCATTCATAGTATAG
>NZ_JAVXIY010000002.1:101335-358180 GCF_036648155.1 Lactococcus sp.
CCTCTTTAGTTTGCATTTCTGCCTGTGAACTTCCTGTATTTCCTTCGGTTGTCGAATCAGACACGGCAAGGGAAGAATTTACAGTTGGATTGTTGACAGCTTCAGCTTGGCTTGTTTGTGTAACAGCTAGATTTTCATCTGCTTTTACTGCTAAAGGCAAACTAGTAACTAACAAACTTAAAAGAATTCCAGTGCTAAGCAACCAAAATTTGCTTGGTGACTTCATCTGAAAGGGGTTTTTCTGATTTTCCAATGTAAAACCTCCTTTTAGTGAATATTTTTTGTTTTCTGATTATTTAATATTATACACTTAATCAGAAACTTATGTCAACATAAAGTAATAATTTTAACCAAATTTATAAACAAGACTTTTAGAATACAAAAAAAAACCTACCAAAAGTGATAGGTATCTATTTCAATAAAAGGCTGAAATATCTTATGTTGTGTTCTTACACGCGCATTTATATTTTCTCCTCCTCTTAAAAGAAAAAGACCATTATACAATGGTCTTTTTCTTTTAAATTAATCCTTTAGCTTTTAAATATCTTTCTGCTACTTTTGAAGCGTCTTCCTGCTTAACATTAACATCATAGTTCATCTCAATCATCTCTTGGTCAGTAATTTTTCCTGACAGTTTATTGAGAATCTTCTTGAGTTCAGGATATTTTTTTAATAAACTTTCTTTCATCAGTGGTGCTGCCTGATAAGGTGGAAAAAGGTTCTTATCATCTTTTAAAACAGTAAGATTATATTGTTTAATTTGACTGTCAGTAGAATAGACTTCAGCGACATCCACAGCCCCAGAGTTTAAGGCATTATAAATCAGACTACTTTGCATGGTTTTGACATTTAAATCAAGTCCATATCGTTTTTTCAAGCCAATATTTCCATCTGAACGATTAGCAAATTCAACATCAAAACCTGCAGTTAATCCTGAAACGTTAACCAAATCAGAAATTTTCGTGAGCTGATGTTCTTTAGCAAAATCAGATTTGACAGCAAGAGCATAAGTATCTTGAAATTTCATTGGTGATAAATAGGTAAATTGATTGAGTTTTTCAATGCCTTCTTCTGCTTTTTGCCAAACTACAGACGGGTCAGTAGAATTAACTGGGTCTTTTAAAAATGTAGAAGTAATCGTCCCTGTGTATTCAGGATAGATGTCAATTTTTCCTGCTTTTAAGGCATTATAGAGGAAAGTCGTATCACCAAAATTTGATTTTAAATTGACACGAATATTACTATCCTTCTCAATGAGTAACTTGTACATGTTAATCAATACATCAGGTTCTGCTCCCAATTTACCAGCAATTGTAATTTGTGGATGATTAGAAGTTTGAGGGCGATAATAAGAGCCTCCAAGAACGAGTAAGCCAATGAAAAAACTGATGAGAATTGTTTTTATCTTGGCTTTTTCTAAAAATTTTAAAAGACTACTGAAAATAATCGCTAAAAGTGCTGACGAAATGGCTCCAATCAAAATCAATGAAACATCATTCATATTTATTCCAAGAAGAATAAAGTTTCCTAAACCTCCAGCGCCAATCAGGGCAGCGAGTGTCGCGGTACCAATGACCATAACTGTACTCGTCCGAATTCCTGCCATGATAAAGGGCATTGCCAATGAGAGTTCAAATTTCATCAGTCGTTCCCTGCGATTCATCCCAAATGCCGTTGCGGTCTCAATCAAGGAAGGTTCAATTTGCTCTAAACCCGTATATGTATTTTGAACAATTGGAAAAATCGCATAAACAACAAGTGCAACAATGGCTGGTAAACTTCCAATTCCGATAAATGGAATTAATAATCCCAAAAGAGCTAAACTAGGAATGGTTTGAAAAATTCCTGTGACTTGCAAAATCGGTTCGGCAATTTTCGGAAAACGTCGAAGTAAGAGGGCTAGGGGAATCGAAATCAAAATCGCAATAAAAATTGAAATGAGTGAGATTTGAATATGTTCCAAAAGCGCCTGCCAAAATTGTCCTTGCTGATTTTGAAAAGTTGAAATTAATTGGCTCATTTTTCACCTCCTGCAATATAACAAATAATATCATCTGAGGTGATGCTTTTGCCCCTGTATTTCAAAACTTCTTTTTCAGATAGACGATTGATTATTTCAGATATCGTTGTATTTTCAGCAACTTCTTGTGCTTCTGGATTTACTGACAGCTCTGTCAGTAATAAATTTTCAACAGAAACCGTTGATAAGTTCTGATGATATTCTTTGAAAAATGTTTTAACGAAATCATTTGCTGGATGTTGATAAATATCAGCTGGCTCAGCAATTTGCTGGATTAAGCCATCATTCATAACGGCCACACGGTCAGCCAAATATAAGGCTTCATCTAAATCATGAGTAACAAAGACAATCGTCAAATTCATTTTCTTTTGTAAATCTTTAATAAATATTTGCAACTGACGACGTGAAATTGGGTCAAGTGCTGAAAAAGGCTCATCCATCAAAACAATTTTAGGATTGGCAGCAATTGCCCGCAAAATTCCGACCCTTTGTTGCTCCCCTCCTGATAATTCACTGGGTTGGCGGTGAGCATAATCTTTAGCATCCAGACCAACTAAATCTAGAAGTTCATTGGTTCTGTCAGTAATTTTTGTTTTATCCCAACCTTTCATTTCAGGAATCAAAGCAATGTTCTCTGAAACGGTTAGATTGGGAAATAAAGCGATTTGTTGTAAGACATAACCCACAGATAATCTTAATTTCCTCAGATTTGTTGTACTTACTTCTTCATTGTTGATTAAAATTTTCCCCTCACTGTGAGTGACTAATTGATTAATCATCTTTAAAGTGGTCGTTTTTCCACTTCCACTCGGCCCTACTAGCACAAAAAACTCTTGGTCTTTAATAGTAAAATTAGCATGATCAAGAATTTTTTTACTAGCGAAAGCCTTGGACACATTCTGGAATTCAATCATGAATGTCCTCATTTCTATCATTAAAATTTACTGACCACTTGAAAATATATTCTGTCAGTAAAAAATTTTCTTCAGCTTTGACTTATGGTTTCTTCTATTATAATGTTACTCATCAGTCAAGCAAACTGTCAGTAAAAATATTCTAAGTCACTGGCTACTGTTGGATAAGTAAAAATCATTTTTTCAACATCAGCCAATGTCATTTTTTGTTGAATTAAAATACTGATTAAATTAATCACTTCATCAGCCACTGAACTTACTGTTGAAGCACCGACGATTTCTTGATTTTCATTGATGGCAACTTTTAGTTTTGCTAAGGGGTCATTAATTCTCTTATAAGTATACCAAGATTTTAAATTCAAACTTTTTGTGCGAATTCCAGTCCCTGTCAAAATACCAACCTCAGCTAATTTCGCCGTTCCAAAAATAATTGTCGGAATCTGTGGATAATGGATTGGTACTTTATTAGCATTTGGCAAATTTTGACCCAAATAATTTCCTTCAAATGAAGAAACAGGAGTTAAATGAGGCTCCGCTTTAGAGAGGACATCTCCCATGGCATAAATTTTAGGATTGCTTGTTTGTAGATAGTCGTTTACTTTAATCCCTTTGGGGTCTGTTTCAACGCCAACTTTATCTAAATTAAGCTGATCGCTATTTGGCTGACGACCAACTCCAGCAATCACTAAATCTGTTTTATGTTCAAAACCAGCTCCATCAGTCAACAAAAAACCGTCAGTCAATTTTTCAACTTTGCTTACAGAAATATCTTCAATAAAATTAATGCCCTGATTTTTGAGGTAATTGATAAATTCTTGTCCCATTTCTTCATCAAAATGAGCAACATTACTTTTCTTACGAGAAATAATCGTTACATCACTTCCAGCAGCTTTAGCAATTTGAGCTAATTCTAATGATATTGGCCCACTTCCCATGAAACTAATCTTAGCAGGTAATTCTTCAAGAGCTAAAAAATCATTACTTGTTTTTAGAAATTCGCCACCATCAAGTTCTAGACGACGTGGACGACTTCCTGTCGCAATAATATAAGTTTTGGCCTGATAAATCTCTCCTGCAACTTGCAGTTCTCCTTGCTCAGTAAAACTTGCGCTACCATATATCGTTTCAATATCAGCATTTTTTAACCCTTCAAAAGTCGATTTTTCATAAGGGTCGGTAATATTTAACTTACGACTTCGCAAACCTTTCCAATCAATCTTTAAATCACCCGAAATTCCTTGACCTTTTAAATGTTCAACATGACTTTTAGCCTCAATCACTGCCATCATCATTTTAGTTGGGTCACAACCATAATTTGGACAAGTTCCACCCCACTTATCATTTTCAATGATTGCAATTTTATTATCTTTCGTTTTAAGGCGATAAGCTAAGCCAAGTCCCCCAGGTCCTGCTCCAATAATAATATAATCAAACATTCTTTCTCCTTCTAATTTTCAAATTAAACTTTTAATGTAATAACTTACAAGGCTTTAGATTAATTCTACTTTTTTTCTCCCAAATATCAAACCATTTAGCCTTTAATATAAAAAAATCAGTAGTAAGCACTACTGATTTATCCTTCTTGAAATTCCTCTTCCAAATCAAATTGATATAAGCGCTCTGTAGCTGCTTCAATTTGGATTTTTCTCATTTTTCTAGGCAAAAATTTTCTGATTTCATCGTCATTATAGCCGACTTGCAACCGTTTATTATCAATAATCAATGGACGACGTAAGATTGTTGGATTCATTTCAATCAGCTCAACTAAATCATTTAATTTAATTGATTCAAAATCAATATTTAAACGTTCGTAAGCTTGACTCCTCTTAGAAATAATATCTACTGTCCCCCCTTCTGTTAGGGATAATATTTCTAATAAATCCTCTCTTCCAATATGATTTGTAACTAAATTTATTTCCTGATAGGCAAGTTGATGTTTTTCCAACCATTCTTTCGCTTTTTTACAAGAGCTGCAAGATGCTACCGTGTAGATTTTTATCATAATGTTCACCTCATCTATTTCTTATCACATTCTCATTTATCTCTTAATTATATTCTACCATAAAAAGATAATTTGTAAAGGCTTTTATGAGATAAAAATGAGGTTATCATCTGTTTTTAACAGAAAACAAAAAAACTGTAAAAATACAGTTTTTTTAATTTTATTTATAGATTCTTTTGATTCTATCAGAAAGTAAGCAAAGCACTTCATAATTAATCGTTCCACGCCAATCAGCAACGTCTGTTGTCGTGATTTCATTAGCCTTATCTCGACCAATCAAAGTGACCTTCGTTCCCAAAGGGTAAGACTTATCAAGTTTTATCATCATTTGATCCATACAAACTCGACCAACAATCTCACAAAACTTTCCATCAACAAGCACTTTGAAACCTTGCATTTGACGGGTCCATCCGTCAGCGTAACCAATTGGAACAGTTCCAATCCAAGTTTCTTCACTCGTCTCATAAGTTGCACCATAACCAACCGTTTCACCTGCAACTATTTTTTTTATATGAGTCAATTCAGAAACTAAAGAGAGAGCGGGTTCAATTTCAAAAGGAAGTTCCAAAGTTTTACCACTTGGATTCAAGCCATACATTGAAATCCCTAAACGTTCAATAGCTTGAACTTGTTCCTTATGCCATAAAGCGGCGGCCGTATTAGTTGAGTGAACAAATTTTGGTTGACGTGATAATCCGGCCATAATTTTGTTAAATCTTGCCTGTTGATCTTTAAATTTTGTTTCATCAGCCATATCCGCAGTCGCAAAATGAGTGAAAATTCCTTCAAAATTAATCGCATATTTATCAGCAAGTTCAATCATCTGATTAGCTTCTTCAACATCACGAATACCAATCCGACCCATACCAGAATCTACACCAATATGAATCTTTAAATCTGAAAGTTCTGCTTCTTCTTGAACAACCAATTTCAACCATTCTAAACTTGGGGCAGTCAGACTAATATTAAGGGCAGCTGCAATATCAACATCTTCTGGAACAATTCCGGATAAAACTAAAATCGGTTTAGTCACCAGATGATTTCGTAATTCAATTGCCTCATCTAGGTTTGATACACAAAAACCACCTACCAAATCGCTCACCGCTTTAGAAACCTCAACCGAGCCATGACCATAAGCATCTGCTTTCACTGCTGGCCAAATCTCTGCATTAGGGTTAATATGCTTTTTAAATTTTTCAATATTATTTCTAATCGCTTTTAAATCAACAATAGCTGAAGTATTACGATGTGGTGAAGTTTTCATCTTTTAAACCTTTCTCTAGTTTAAGCAAAATTTTTATTACTTCTTAATTTTTTTCTAAAACAACAAAAGCAACTGCTTCTAAATTACTATGCGAAATAGATAAATGAACTTGACCCTCAAAAGGATGTTTTGAAAAATAAGGTTTTCCCAATTCATCATTTTTTATTTCAAGATCATGCATTCCTAAAGCTTTACCAAATCCGGTACCATAAGCCTTAGAAAAAGCCTCCTTTGCCGCCCAGCGTCCAGCGAGAAATTCTGTTTTACGAGCAGTGGATTGAAAATTATTGTACTTTTCTAGCTCCATTGTTGTAAGAACTTGTTCCACAAAACGCTCTGAGCGCATTAATGCTTTTTGAATTCGAGAAAGTTCAACATTATCAACACCTGTCCCAAAAACCATCCTTTCACCTCTATTTCTAGAATAAAGGCTAAAATCTGGCAAAGACTGCCAGATTTTTCACCTTTTGAAAACAAATTTTTATTAGTTATAAATTTTCTTAAAAGAGAGAATCTCTAAATTTTTATAACTTATTTTGCAAGTTCATAAATTGCTTCAGCATAAATCACTGCCGCTTTGTAGATATTTTCAACAGGTTTCATTTCATTCGCTTGGTGCATTGAATCTGGTTCGCCTTCAAACATTGCTCCATAAGCAACACCACGTTCCAACAGACGACCGAATGTTCCACCACCAATGATTGTTTCATAGCCTTTAAGACCAGTGTGTTTTTCATAAACATCAATCAATGTTGATACAAGTGGGTCTGACATTGGAACATAGTGAGGTGTGTGGAGGTGTTTTGAAAGTTCAACTTCAACAACCCCATCAAGTTTAGCAAGAATTTCTTGCATACGCTCTGGGCTGTTCCCTTGTGGGAAACGGAAATTGAGGGCGATTTTACCTTCACCATTTTCATCAAATGACCAAACACCAGCATTCATTGAGGTATTTCCCATCAATTCATCAACAAAAGCTGTACCTAATTTTTCACCTTCATGATCTTCAAGAAGTTTTTCAGCCCCAACTTTAATGAAGGCAGCAGCACCGTCAGCAAAGTCAAATTGATTCAAGAACAAAGTAAGATAAGTTGCTCCATTAATCCCTTTTTCTGGCATCGCACCATGCGCTGATTTACCATAAAGCGTAATTGTTGCTTTTCCATCAGCTTCTTCAAGGTCAAAACGAAGATTTTTGCTTGCATGTTCAGCTACAAATTTTTCAAGTGCAACTTCTAAATCTTTAGCACCTGAAATCACTGCAGTTGCTGATTCTGGAACCATATTTTCTGCAAGACCTGCTTTAAAGCTGTGAAGAACAACTTGACCAGCATTTTTACCTGAGAAATGGAGATATTCTGTGATATTTCCTTTTTCACCATTGATAATTGGGAACTCAGCATCAGGTGAGAAACCAAAATCAGGCAATGGCAATTCACAGTGCTCAAAGTAGTAATCCATATCTGCCCAACCTGTTTCTTCGTTTGTACCAACGATGAAGCGGATTTTTTTAGATAATGGAAGATTAAGTTCTTTCAAAATTTTGAGTGCATAGTAACATGCAACTGTTGGTCCTTTATCATCAGAAGCACCACGGGCATAGAGATTTCCATTACGGATTTCTGGCTCAAATGGATTTGAATCCCAACCAGAACCAGCAGGAACAACATCTAAGTGACCAATAATTCCGAGAACTTCGGCATCAGCCTTTGCTCCATTTTCATATTCAAAATGTCCAACATAGTTATCATAATTTTTAGTTGTATAACCATCACGTTCAGCAATTTTCAAGAAAGCATCCAAAGCTTTTCTTGGACCAGGGCCAAATGGATTTTCAGCATCTGCATGTTCCATATCCATTGCAGAATCAATGCGCAAAAGGCTAAACAAATCTTCCATCAAAGCGTCTTTACGCTTTTCAACTTCAGCTTTAAAATCAATAGTTGTCATAATCTTCTCCTTGAAGTAGTATATTTATCTATTGTATCATAGTTAAGCATTATGGTGCAATAAGTATCATAATCCATTGGCCATATTTATGTCTCTTTCAAATCATCTCAATTTGTATCTCTTTATACATTTATGCCTTTTTCTCAACTTATAAACTTTTAAAATATATATTATTGATTTTTAAATAATTTTAATAAAAATACCAGCTAAAAATAAAAAGACAAGAAATTAATCTTGTCTTTTAAATCTCAATTATAAAAGAAATTCTCCTGCTTTTTAAAGTTCTATCTCTAATACTGATTTTCAAGTTTTTGGCCATGCTTGGCTCTATCTCTTAGTATGAAAGATAATTCATTAAAAGCTCTCTCTCTCTGCCATCTCACTTATTTTGAAACTAACAACCATTCATAACAGAGAAGACACATTTCTTTTTTTTCTTCAATACTAAGTGATTTAAAAAGAAAATTGGCTGAAGTACTTTTAGGTTGAAGCTCTTTACCAAGTAAATATTCTGGAGTAACTCCGAAATAATGAGCCAATTCAACTACTCTTGTCCCTGAAGGATCTCGCCCTTCTTTATAATTATGTAGGGCATTTCTTGGATAGTTCATTTCTCTCTCAATTTTATTAAAAGATTTTTTTGATGCCTTAGCCAAATCTCTTAAACGTTGATAAAAGTTACTTTCCACTATTTCATTCCTTTCTTTAAGTATGATAACTATTTTATCTCCCGAATTTTTTATTATTTATTATATACCATCAAACTAAACTGTTTTTCTCATATTTTCCTGATTGTTAAACTCTGGCATCTTTCATATCCTAATCAAGTGTACTCGTGATGAGCTACCACTTTATAATCAAATATTCTTCAATCAATCACGCCTTTATATCAAGTATTTACCAGTAAAATTTTTAAGAAGTTTTATCACATTAAATTAAACAGTCCTATTCCCGATTTTACTTCTAATGGAATAGGACTGCTTTTCTAGGAATAGATTACTCCAATCAAATTCCATTTCATGATTAATAACTCATCTAACGGATAAAATCTATTGATTCAAATTATTTTTGTCACAATTATCGCTCTAACTTCAAATGATGATTTTTTATTTCTAGTGCTTTAGAAGGAACCCACTTAGGTAAACTCAAAGTATTACCTTTATGTGGAGCCCTACTAGAAATAACCTCTTTCTGATGCTATAACGTTTGAATTCATCCTGAGCTGCTGCTTAAATTTTAGAATAACTTTAGTTCAATTGAGTGTTTAGAACAAGATATTATCTATATGGTCGACCATTGTGTTCTCTAAAATATTTCATGTCATCGTTAGGTTCAAAATCCAATTTATCAATCATTTGCATGACTGCCCATTTAGCAGGGAACATACTCCGAATTAGATTACCAATTCTATTAACATTAAAAACCATTTTATTGTAATCTTCTTTGGTTATTTTTTCAGGTATGTTTGGTAAATCTTCCAAACTGTCAATAACGATACCTATATTATTTTCTTTAACATACTTAGCCATCGCTGATTGAGATGAAACAATAACAGGCAAGTCGGCCGCTAAATACATAGATAGTTTATGAGGGGCATTAATCTTTTCATACTCACCATATAATCCAGTAATATAAGGATAAGTTGTCGATTTCCATACAAGTCCAAAATCACCTTTCAATACATGAGTGATAGCTTCACTATCAAAGTTACCCATTAGGTTAATATTTGGATTTGGAGTGATACTTTTATTCTCACCATAAACATTAATATTGATGTTTTCAGGAAGTTGATTCAAAAATTGTGCAACATCTAGATTACCTGCATAATCAAGACTCATATTAGGAAAGTCATCCCATTTTCGTTTCCAATCAAACGTCATTCTATTAGCTCTGTAACCAAAATATTTTTGAATAATATAAACTTGATTACTACTATAATCATAATATTTAAACTCTTCATCTAGCCTATTTTTCATCACATCACTATGAACAATCAGACCTTGACATAAAGATAAAGTTTGGAAAAATTCGGCTCTGGCAGATTCATTATAATTTCCTGGATCTCTCCAAGGTAGTACATCATGAATGTATGCAACAACTTTCGCTCCAAATGTTTGAGTCACTTTTTCTATGAAACATTTCATGAAAAATACACTTGTGAACTGTGGAAATTGTAAAAATATTATATCACCTGTTTTAACCGCATTAGTCACCCCATTAATATGCTCATCAATATCTTTAGGATCTCCAAAAAAACCCAAAGATAGTTGTTTAAAGTCCATATCTTTTACCATTGTTTCTTCAAAGTCGAACCGTGCTTTTCCACCAGCTCCTCCCCAGAACGGGTAACCGCCAGCACCATGCCAGCTATTATTAGTTACAACCCAATTAGTCATCTAAAATCCTCTTTTTAAACTTATTATTATCTCTTTCACTGATGATTTCTGAGGGGGATAAATTGCTTTTATAATATATTTAGACAATCTAATAACCTCCCCAGTTGTCAATCAGTAATTTGACTATTGTCTAGTCATTTATCAATTTTCTTCTTTTCTTCTTTTTGCTGCAATTGCAACAAGTAACATTGTCAACATTGTCACTAAAGTTCCTACTTCAGATAATGAGCCTTCTTCAACCCCTGTTTTAGGTAAATAACCTGATGGTGGATTTTCAGAAGTTTCTGAGTTATTACTGCTTTCTGAATCAGAGTCACTTAATGAATCGGACATTGAATCTGAATCGCTCAATGAATCACTATCAGAGACTGAATCAGACATTGAATCTGAATCGCTCAATGAATCACTATCAGAGACTGAATCGGACATTGAATCTGAATCACTCAATGAATCACTATCAGAGACTGAATCAGACATTGAATCTGAATCACTCAATGAATCACTACCAGGCAATGAATCAGAATCGCTAACTGAGTCAGATGTTGAATCTGAATCAGAAACTGAATCACTGGTTGAATCGCTATCGCTGACTGAGTCAGATGTTGAATCTGAATCGCTGACTGAATCGGACGTTGAATCACTATCACTGACTGAATCAGATGTTGAATCACTATCACTGACTGAGTCGGACGTTGAATCACTATCACTTACTGAATCAGATGTTGAATCACTATCACTGACTGAGTCAGATGTTGAATCACTATCAGAAACTGAGTCAGATGTTGAATCACTATCACTGACTGAATCAGATGTTGAATCTGAATCGCTGACTGAGTCGGATGTTGAATCTGAATCGCTGACTGAGTCGGATGTTGAATCACTATCACTTACTGAATCACTGGTTGAGTCAGAATCACTTACTGAATCGGATGTTGAATCACTATCAGAAACTGAATCACTGGTTGAATCTGAATCACTGACTGAGTCGGATGTTGAATCACTATCACTTACTGAATCACTGGTTGAGTCAGAATCACTTACTGAATCGGATGTTGAATCACTATCAGAAACTGAATCACTGGTTGAATCACTATCAGAAACTGAGTCGGACGTTGAATCTGAATCGCTAACTGAGTCAGATGTTGAATCGCTATCACTTACTGAATCTGACGTTGAATCTGAATCGCTGACTGAGTCGGATGTTGAATCACTATCACTGACTGAATCAGATGTTGAATCACTATCAGAAACTGAATCACTGGTTGAATCGCTATCACTTACTGAGTCGGACGTTGAATCACTATCAGAAACTGAATCGCTTGTTGAATCGCTATCACTTACTGAATCTGACGTTGAATCTGAATCGCTGACTGAGTCGGATGTTGAATCACTATCACTGACTGAATCAGATGTTGAATCACTATCAGAAACTGAATCACTGGTTGAATCGCTATCACTTACTGAGTCGGACGTTGAATCACTATCAGAAACTGAATCGCTTGTTGAATCGCTATCACTTACTGAATCTGACGTTGAATCTGAATCGCTGACTGAGTCGGATGTTGAATCACTATCACTGACTGAATCAGATGTTGAATCACTATCAGACACTGAATCTGACGTTGAATCACTATCACTGACTGAGTCAGATGTTGAATCACTATCAGAAACTGAATCACTGGTTGAGTCAGAATCAGAAACTGAATCGCTTGTTGAATCAGAATCACTTACTGAGTCGGATGTTGAATCACTATCAGAAACTGAGTCAGACGTTGAATCTGAATCACTTACTGAGTCGGATGTTGAATCACTATCAGACACTGAGTCAGATGTTGAATCTGACGTTGAATCACTATCAGAAAGCGAATCAGAGAGCGAGTCACTTGAACTATCACTATCGGAAACTGAGTCAGACGTTGAATCAGACGTTGAATCGCTATCACTTACCGAATCACTGGTTGAATCAGAAACCGAATCACTCGTACTGTCACTATCAGATGCAGAATCGGAAATGGAGTCACTCGTGCTATCACTATCAGATGCAGAATCAGACGTTGAATCACTATCAGAAAGCGAATCAGAGAGCGAGTCACTCGAGCTGTCACTATCGGAAACTGAGTCAGAAACTGAATCAGAGGTTGAATCGCTATCACTTACTGAATCAGAAAGTGAATCACTTGTACTGTCACTATCAGATGCAGAATCGGAAATGGAGTCACTTGTGCTATCACTATCAGATGCAGAATCAGACATTGAATCACTATCAGAAAGTGAATCAGAGAGCGAATCACTTGAGCTGTCACTATCGGAAACTGAGTCAGAAACTGAATCACTATCACTGACTGAATCAGAGGTTGAGTCAGAATCGCTTATTGAGTCAGAGGTTGAATCAGAACCACTGACTGAATCAGAGGTTGAGTCGCTATCACTGACCGAATCACTGGTCGAATCAGAATCACTGACTGAATCACTGGTCGAGTCACTATCACTTATTGAATCACTGGTTGAGTTACTATCCGATTCAGAATCGGAAGATAAATCACTGTCAGATTCAGAATCAGAGGTTGAATTACTGTCAGAAACTGAATCACTGGTTGAGTCAGACTCACTTGGTAAGGTATCCTTATATCTTAAGATTACCGTTTCCTGGTCACGACCAATTAACTTCCCTGTACTAGTAATTGGATCATAAGTCAATCCATTAATAACTGGAGGGATATCACTTACTGTATACTCTTGAATTTGATTATAAAATACTTCCTTAGTATCAGTTCTTAGCGTGTGTCCTGCTTCATCTTGGTACTTAACAATTACAGAAACTTGCTTTGGAAACTCTGGTTGCCAGTCCTTATCCGAAGGTAAAGCTGTTCCTGGTATTTCTCCACCAGTCATACTACGATATTTTACATAGATACCTTGAATATTGTTTGTAGCTTCTTTAGGTTGCGTAATTACGGAAGACATGACAAAATTCGAACCTGTCTTAATTACAATCGTTGAACCTGAAGATAAGTTTTGCGGTGAAGTTGTTACTAGTGCCGGACTACTCGTAAGATGGACACTCCCGTCATAGGTAGCCGTTGCGTAATAAACTTTTGATGGATCTGCTTTACTTACTAATAGTACAACAAGTTGAGCATCATCATTGTTTATCGCACAAATTCCTTGAGTCCAATAACCATCAACATTAATATAGTAACCATCTGTTGGATTATTTGCCTCATCACTAAGTGTTATTGTTACTTCTTGACCGGCTTTGGCACCTGTCTCTACAACATTTGCATTACTAGCCGGGATATTCACACTACTCTGATTCACCAACAGTTTATCACTGTCAACCTCTTTAGTAGTAGTATCACCAGAACCTATAGTATCGGCTTTAATCATAGGAACCGCAATTCCTCCACCTCCAACGATACTAGCTATCCCGGTGATTGTGGCATACATCCACGTTTTTTTTCGCTTATAGGATTTATATCTTTCTTTTTTGTCAGACATCCATAATTTTTTTATATTATTCTTTCTGGACATTACCTTTTTTGTTAACCTTTCACAGTTTTCTCAAATATTTCGAATAATTTTTGCTGGATTACCAGCAGCCAGCACATTAGCTGGCAATGATTTGGTTACGACACTGCCGGAGCCAACAACCGTATTTGCTCCAATTGTAACTCCAGGATTGATAATGGTTCCTCCACCAATCCAAACGTTATCGCCCACATTCACAGGAGAGGCTATTACAAGCCCTCTTTCTAAACGCTCTTTTGGATCAACCGGATGGTTGACCGTATAAATTTGTACACGTGGCCCGAGCTTCACATCTTTACCAAAATTAATATCGCCTATATCCGAGAAAAGACAATCGGTATCCGCATAAAAATTTCCCGAGAAATGAATATTTGTTCCATAATCAACTTGAAAAGGAACATCAATATAAATATTTGCTTTTGTTTCTATATTAAGCAATACTCGCTCTTTAGAAATTATCTCTTCACGATTATAGGCACCAGTATTCAATAAACTTAACTGTTCTCGGTTCATTCTTCTCTTTTGCTCGTCTCGAATTGGCATTTTACCTCACCTCCTTTCAATTATTTATTTTTTTAACCAAGTCATCTTTAAAGCCCAATTCTAGCGCACGCATCATCGATATGAGGGCTCTTTTAATGAAGAATCCTTCCGAAACGGCTTCTTGCCAGAATCTCACATTATCTAACATTTTTTGATAGTCCTGTGCGGTCATCGAAGCCAAAATAGAATCAATTTGATTTAAATCATCTACCACCAATCCAATTCCTTGCTCTTTTACCATTTGAGCATGATAAGTTTTACTTGAAACAATGATTGGAAGACCAGCTGCTAAATACATTGACAACTTTGTTGGATTATTGAACTGATTATAATAAACAAAGTTCATATTTGATTTTTCTTTGAGATTTTCTGTGACAACCACACCAAATCCACCGTCCATAGTGGACACAATTTCATCACTTGGCTTTCTTCCTAACCATGTCACACTACCACTTTCTAAAACTCGTTTTTCAACATTTCTATCATAGATGTAAAGAGGAGTAGAACCATTGTAAGTGGTATCCACAATGTCTCGCCCACCAACATAATATAGTTTTTTTATAAATTTCTTTTCTTGTCTCGGACCATTGTACAAATAATCCCAAATATGCATTGGAATCATCGGAACCTCTACACCATCTTCTTGTAATTTATGTCCAGCCTTTTCATTAGCCACCATAATCAAATCAAATTTCTTGAGTTGATTGAGCCAAAAATCATTTTCTCGGTCATACTCCTCCTCCCCCTTGGTAAACATCCAAGTAGGGACATCATGGATTAAACAAACCATTCTGACAGATTCAACGCTTAGAATAGTGTCAAAAAACTCTGATTGAAAATTTAGGTGTGTCCACATCGGAAACTGTACCACAACTAAATCCCCAGGTTGAATAACTCCTAAAACAGCTTCACGAATATGGTGACGTCTTTCTCGATTATCACTGATATTAGTATATCCAGTAATATTTAGCTCCTGAAATCCTAGTTGTTTTGCTGAGTAAGCAACATTTTTACTCACAATTTGTATCGCATCATGTTGTTGATTGTAGTCTGAAGCATTAAGCCGTGTAATCCAATTAGTCATTTTATTTTTCCTCCTGAGTAATTAAATAATCTTTAAATCCAAGATTGACAAAACGAACTGCTTCTACCGCTGCTCCTTTGGCAAAAAATCCTGTCGAAACTGCTCGTTGCCAAGGTTTGATATTTTCAAGCATTTTGTAGTAGTCTTCCTCACTCACTGCATTAATCGCCTGATCAAGATCTGATAATTTGTCAATGACAAGACCAACTCCACGTTCCTTGATCCACTTTGCATGAGCCGTATTTGAAAGTGTAATAACTGGCAGTCCTGAAGCTAAATATAAAGATAACTTCATTGGGTTGTTGAACTCCCCATATCTGTGCATTCCTTTGTAACCACCATTTTGTGGATAATACAATAATCCAAATCCTCCATCTAATTGATGAGGAATATCATTACTATCCATGGGACCCAATAAACGAACATAATCAGGAAAATCTTTCACCATATTATTTGGACCAATAAAATTAATGGGCAGATTCGAAGGATACTCTTCGATCATTGCCGGGTCGATACCAGTTGCAACATAATAAATTTCTTTTTTGAAGTGCTTTTGAGCTAATGGTCCACTGTAAACAAAGTCAGATAAATACATGGGGATCATTGGAGAAGTGACCCCTCCCTCTTTTTGTAACCTTTTTGCCATTTTGGGATTTGCTGAAATGACGAGATCGTATTTATTAAGCATCCACAAAGAAGCATCCCCTGTGTAATCTCTCTCCCTATTATCTTGAAGCCACGAAACGATATCCCAAACCAGCGCTACAATCTTTGCCTGACGCTCTGATTTCAAATAGTTGATAAACTCTAATTCAAATTCTGTGTTATTTGTCCATAAGGGGTACTGCACAATGACTGTATCACCGGGTAATACACAGTTTAGTAACGCTTCCAGATATTCCTGTCTTGCTTCTTTTCCAACTTCACGCAATTTTGCTGAGTATATTCTTGGATAGTGTAATTTACGAAATCCAACATCACTAATCGATTGCGCTGCCATTTTATTAGCAATAATTCCTGACGCACGTCGTGAAACGTAGTCATTATCCTCAACTTCAGTAATCCAATTGGTCATTTTTTGTCTGCCTCCTAGTTATTTTTTTTGATATTAGACTCATCTCTATTTTTTTGATGATCTCTTTTGGTATTGAATAAAACTCTATTCCTGCCTCAATTGTTAATTCATAATCATTATGAACTTGAAAAGCAGTATCTAAGTCAGTTATTAACTTTTCTATATTTTTTCCATCAGTATAAACAAAAATTTGTTCATAATCTATATTTTGTTTTAATGAAACTGGTACAATACTTCTGGGTCCCCTATTCACTATCAAATGAGCTGCTTTATTTTGTGGGAGTTTCGCCTGTTTGACATGAACCCAATCATAATGTTTCCGGAAGTGTTTCTCAATAATCTTCTCTTCTCCGGATTCACTAATTGATAAGAAATCAAATAATAACCAGCGGTGTTTCAAATTAATTAAATTAATTTCATAAGAAACAGTCCCTTTAGGAACCTCAAAGTTAAAGCAAGTTTCAGTGCTACTATAAGAATTTATAATTTCTTTTTGAGTATCCAAAAATTTAATTTGTATTTGAACAGGCAAATCATTATCAGCTTTTAATTTAAAACTTAACTCATAATGTCTGCCCACTTGTAGCAAAGGAAGTGATGGAGCACTACCACTTAATACATAATCCGATTCAGAATTCCATGTACAAATCACTTGACCTGGTGAGAGTACCTCATTTGCATAATACACTGACTGGTTTTTAGAATAGCGAATTGTTGCCCCTCTAACATATACAGCTGATATATTTTGAGGCCAACGTACAATAAACAACTCACTCACCATCCTCACCTCTCAAATCTACTTCTTTGTCCTCTTCTTCGATGACCAAAGCCCTATTAAAATCCGAAATTAACATTTGCTGATATTGTTTATAAAACCAGCCTGTCACACCACGAGTATTATCGTTGTGTCGCCCCTCCAGTCCCTTGTGTAAGATCTTAGCTGTTGGATAAGCCTTCTTTAAATAATCAAAAATTCTCTTAAACGGCTTATCTGTGTCCTGTAACATATGAACAATAAAAAAAGCTGTTTCAGAAAAATTTGCAGATTCAAATTTCCCCCAAAATTCTTCATCCAATGCCTCAGCACTTTCATGAGTCAACTCTCCTGTTAAGTGTATGATCGTATCCATTGCTAAATCCCAACCATATGGGGCAAACATTCTTGAATTTACTGCTAAACCACCAATATTTGCTAAAGGTTTCCCTACAATAACCGCATGTGGTTCTAATTGTGAACCATAGTATAAAGCAGCATAGGTTCCCATTGACAAACCCGACAAAATTAATTCATTCTTTGAAAAACCTAGTAATTGTAGTTTCTCCTGAATAACCTTAATTAATTCTTCCTCTAATCCTGGCCCCCGGTAAAAAGAACCCCCTACTAAACGAGGATCATAAACCAAAATAAAAGGAGAACCTAAACTTCCCATCATCCAACGCCCTTCATAACCTTCTGAAGGTCTAAAACCCGAAAAATAAACATTGAGGGGTGGTTTTAAATCACCAGCATTAAAATAATAGCCCAGTTCTTCTCCCATATGATTCGGTTGCACTATACGTCTGCCCCCCATGGCTAAGAAGTTATCTCCCTCTAAACCATATCTTATATGGAGACTACCAATTTGGACTCTCCCATATCCTTTAACAAATAATCCAAAGTTGACTGGAAACTCAGAAAATCCTAAGTTAAAATAAACCTGCCCATCTTTAATTTGCTCTGGATAAATATCCACATATTGAACTTTTTGACTATTTCCATTATTTCTGTAATAAATACGCCAAAAGTAAGAAACTTGTCCTAGAGAACTCATTTCAGGATAAAAATTGACACGTCCTGAAGCTCCCCATTTATTTTTCCACAACATAACTTGTTGATAATCAGAACCAAAATCTCCATCAAGAATATACAATGCAGAACCTTTTTTAGTTACCGATCCTTCAAAATTTTCATTTATTTCAACCATACTATTGTCAATACTGGTTCCCCAGGGATTAACATAATTTTTCTTAATAAATTCAAAAAACGCTTCACCATTATCTGATAAATCAATTTGTTGTGCCCCTTTAATCAGCAAAACTCTCAGGTCAGCGTCACTCGCTCCATAAAGATCTTCATAGAAAATTTGATGACTTGGCAACTTTGAGAGATCAATTTGACTGAGGTGACTCATGGCCTCGTGACTTAGAATAAACAAACTAGTTGAATTATTGATTTGATCAGGAGTCATTGGCTGAATCTCCATCAAATCTTGCATCAAGTGATCAGTAATTTCAAGATGTTGGTAATTATAATCCTCAGTTATTGCTTCAGTACTTGCTAGTTTATCACCGCCAAGATGAAAAAGAAATTTTAATTTTTCCTTCACTTTAAGTACTCCTTCCATTCGATTATTAATCCATCCATACTATACTTTTGTATGATATCAACACTTTCCACTAAATTTTGATTCCATTTATCTGTATTACTCAAATAGCTGTCAGTAGCCCTAATCAACTGTTCATTATTTTGAAAAACTACTCCATTCTTCTCTTTGTTTAGATAAGGTGAGGCCTTTTTTGAAAGAATTGGTATCCCTGCGCTAAGCGCTAAAGAGTGACTATGAAACTGATTTTCATCTCGATAATCAATAAAAATTCTCATTTTAGTGAAATCCTGTCTTAATTCTTGAACACTTGGGAAATTTCTAAATGTGATACATGTAAAGAAGGCGTATGCTTCGAGGGCTTTACTAAATTCCAAATTTTGTTCTTCTTTTGCAATACTAAATAAATTATCCAATTCAGGCGTCATTTCTTCCTTTTCTAGCGCTTCATAATATTGTTTCACTAGTAGATAATCAGAAGATATTGTATCAACCCCTAAATTTTGACTAATAAAAGATTCAATAGTTCTTTGTACTTTTACTTGGTCCGCATTGTTTTGCATGTCAATTATTAAATATAAATCATTAATTTCAAGTTTCAATCGTAGGAAATCTAGTAATATTTTCTCACTTTGAACATCAAAGTGATTAATTTGCCAATAAATGGATTGTTCTAAATAGGTGTTACTTTTCCCTAATGTTAATGTGGTGGGATAAAGAGGCATATATCGTGTAACATTTTTTAAAGATTGATAAACAAGATCGTTTTCAATTCTCTTTTGAAGAGAGTGATTATCAGTAATAATCCTCTTCCCCTTTTCAATAAGAGTCCGATGTTTATCAATTTGATCTATGCACTGCCCTAATTCACCAGAAAAAACATAGAGAGCTGTCTCAGGAAAAGAGAAACCTTCCACTATATCCATCAACCAACTGCTAGTCCCATCAACAATAATCCGATCCTCAACAGAATTAAAGTTTGTTAAGGTAGTGTTCAATAACTCTATAAACAAATCTTTAAAAGTAGCATAAGTCTCTCTTGCGAAATAATTTTTGTAAGTTTCACCAATAAATACATAATCACTCCAATCTGTAAAGATTAGTTTCCCTCCCTCATCAAAAACTTGATTTTCAATCTGTTCTCCTGATGATGAAATTTTTTGTTTACTTAAAATATGTCCTTTTTCGGAGTAGACATGAATTTCATTCCCTAACTGAGAAGGATAGTGGACTTCCGATACAAAACCAAACTTATTAAAGAAAACTTCACCTTTGATAACACCATTTTCAGATAACAAAACATTTGTTCGTGTGAACGTTTTTTCCCAGTTTTGAGGAAAGTGTAAATCACTCAAATTAAGTGGAGCATGGGTTGCTGCAACTTGGTGAGCTACCGTATCTAATAAGTTAATAATCTTATTCGGATTATAAAACTCAAAACTATTTGCAAAATAACTTGAAAATGGCAATAATTTTGTATTAATAATTTTTGTCTCTACCTCACTTATATTAAATGTTTTAGTCACATTAAATATTGCATCTAATTCAAGCTGTTCTTCTCCTTGCCAGTCTGTTAAAAAATAAATCATCCAAAATTCCTCCGATTTGTGCCAAATAAGTCATAGTTATTTTTATAAAGCAGAAATCTTATATCCTGTTGCAAGTTATCATAAATCACCACCAAAACAAAAAACATTACGAAGTAGTTCGACATATTAGAAATTGATTGATGATTTGTTAAAAAGCCTACCAATAGTGGTACTGTTACAATCACTGGAAGAAATAAATTTCCAATTAATGCAATTCCCCAAACGCGTTTTGAAATATACCTTTTTGTATCTTCTCCCGGAGTAATTCCTAAAATATAATCACCAGATTCTTTTAAATTTTTAGCAATTTGGTCTGGCATGATATTAATAAAAGAAAATAAAATACCTAGCAAATATAAAATAATTCCGTACACCAAAATACCGCTTAAATTTGAAATATTAAATATTGATAATATCGCCTCATTTTTTATGTTAAACAACTTCATTACATAGTAAGGAAAAAAGGTTAACGTAGTTGCAAACATTAATGGCATTGATCCTGCAATCAATAGACGAAAGGCAATATAGGACTCTTTAGAATGTTTATCAAGACCTATTCGCTGAATATCAAAACGATATTCAGCAAGATAAATGGCTACTGTTATGGCAACAAATAATACACTGATGATTAAAAAAATAACAAGTCTATCAAAATGAGTGAGAACACTGTTATAGTTAGCACCTAAACCTCCCGCAAGACCTTTTATAATCCCTGGTAATAGTAAAATAAAAGGTCCCCCTAATCCGTAAATAACATTCAAACTTGCCAACCACGAAACAAGTAATGCTCCTACCACAAAACATAGGATAGTAAAAAGAAAGATATGAAACGTAGATAGGAAACTAATTTTGGAAGTAACTGCACTTCTGAGGTTAAACGCTAAAGGAATAGCCTGTAGGATAGACATAAAAAATATACCAACGATCTCTAATCGTCCCCGTTCCTCAAGAGAAAGCTGTGCTGATAAATCCCGATTCGCAAATAAAGTCACTGACATTAATATCGAAACCGTCATATAAGGACCAATCCCTAAAGCAAGCAATGTTGGACTTGATAGCACTCCACCAGTTGTTAATGACAACATTCTTTCAAGAGAAATTGTTCCCTCTGGTAGTCTAAAATTAATCGAGTAACCTGGAACTGGTATCCCTTGAGCAATATAAAAGAACAATATTACTGCAAGGGTAAAGATAGCTTTTTTGATTAATTCATTATATTTCTTCATATAAATAATTCTCCGTCTCTTATCTAAGGAAATTCAATATCAATTGAGCCATCTACTTGCACCTTTAATTCTGATAGTGAAATACTTCTAAAGATAGCTATAAAAATTTCATCTTCCATTTCAAAAAAACGACGACGTGCTTCCTTTCCAAACTCATTGAGTGGTTTGTGTTGTGCCATGGTACGTCCATCAACTAAACTTTTTAATTGTTGTAAATAATCTAACTGATCTATCCAGGCGCTATCAATTGCTCTTAAAATTACTACTTTTTTAAAATATCGTAATTGCCCTGAATCTTTGAAACGATTAAAGGATTGAGCAACTAAATTATTTGCAAGTTTGAATAAGAATTCATGAATTACTCTTGGATGATTCATTTGATCAATCTACTCCTCGATTTTTTTTAAAGGATAATCGCTCTTCATATTATTGAAAATAAAATCTGACACCGTCTGTACCGACAGTTCTTCGACGTTATTTACAAAGTTTGTAATTACTTGTTGAACAGACATAGAAATAATTTTTTCAAAATATCTCTCATCTTCTGACATTACTTTATTTCGTGCTACATAAATCCGATTCCTCTGGTCACTCAAAATTGTGTCAAATGCTAACGTATTTTTACGTGCTTTCATTTCTGAATTTCCTAATTTTTTCTGAGCTTTATCCATAGTTTTAGATAAGCGATAGCTGTGAATTTTATCGCTTGCTGCTCGCCTACCCTGTGAAATTTTATTTAAAAAATTCGCTCTTGCTTTACGAACCCAACGAGGCGAGTTCTCAATAATCACTTTATCTTCGAGTGAAACAAAGAATGCTGCCTCCCCAGGTTCTCCTTGCCTCCCTGCTCGTCCTCTTAGCTGATTATCAATTCGCTTATTATTCAGCCTCTCAGTTCCGATTACTTTCAGACCACCATTATTCCTTGCTTCTGTTGTAAGCTTAATATCTGTCCCACGGCCAGCCATAGAAGTAGCCAAAGTTACTGTTCTCGGACGTCCTGCATCATTAACAATTTGTTTCTCACGTACCGCTGTCCGAGCATTTAAGAGATTATGTGGAATTTTATTTTCTAATAAAACCAAAGAATATAAATCTGACATTGAAACTGATCCTGTTTCGATTAAAATCGGTCTATTTTCATCAATTCCTTTTTTGACCGCTTTTATTGACTCTTCAATCTTTGTTTGATTAGTTACATAAATCTTATCTGGTTTATCATCACGCTTTATTGGAAGATTAGTTGGGATTTCAACTACTCGTAAATGATAGGTTTCCATAAACTCTTTCTCATCTGTTTTGGCTGTTCCAGTCATTCCTGATAATCTTTTAAATTTTTTAAATAAGCTTTGATAACTTATAGCTCCTAAAGATTTTGTTTCATTACTAATTTCAACGCCTTCTTTACTCTCAATAGCTTGATGAATCCCACCTTGTAGTTTAACCCCTGGCATCGTTCGACCATTGACGAGATCTAATAATAAGACCTTCCCATCGATAACGACATAATCTTTCCCTTTTTTCTTCAAATAGTTTGCTTGAAGTGCCAAAACAATATGTCGATAGAAGTCAATATATTGTTTACTAAAAACATCTTCAATATCAAAATACTGTTTCAATTTTTCTAAACCAACTTGAGAAATCCAAACTCCACGTCTATCATCACTATATTCGTAATCTTCATCACCTAAACTCTTTACAAACCAATCGCAAATCTGATAATAATCAGATTGAACTTTTGGACTTCCAGAAATAACTAGTGCAGTTTGTGCGCCATCTAATAATACGGCATCAATTTCATCAACAATTGCAAAATTAAATTTAGATACCACTTGTTCTGCTAACTCAGAACCTAAGTTATCAAATAAATAATCAAATCCTAACTTTGAATGCGTTGTATAGATAATATCAGAAGTATAGAGACGTTTTTTTGCTTCAAAATCTTGCTCTTCAATACCAGCACCAATTCCAACGCTCATATTCAACCATTGAAAAACTTGTCCCATCTCTTGACCATCACGTTCGGCTAAATATTCATTGGAGGTTATAAGATAGTTTCCTTTTTCCCCCTCCAATGCTCGAGCGTATAAAGGCATTGTTGCTACAAGAGTCTTACCTTCGCCTGTTTTAATTTCAGCAATATTTCCAAAAAAGAGTGCAAGTCCACCTAATACTTGGACATAGTAAGGCTCTAAACCAAGAACACGTTTATTTGCCTCTATAACGACTGCAAACGCATGAGGGAGTATTTCAACCAAAGTTTTGCCTTCAGAAAGTAATTTTCGAAAAACTTCAGTTTGCCCTTTTAAAGCTTCATCTGACATCTCACGATATCTAGGTAATACACGATAGATTTTCTTAGCCAATCTTTGATATTTTCGCATTTTCAACATTCTTTGATACTGTCCTAACTTTTATTGTGATATGAAAAACTTAAGAGCTGTAAATCCACTACTTGCTAAAGCAGCCAACGTTGCAGTTATCATGATGAAAAAATAGACCGGTCTAAAGTAGAGTATTATTGGCATTCTTTCCTTTTTCTCCACCTCATGATTCAATAATTCTCTTTCTTCCTCAAATCCTGACTCAATTCTTTCTTTTAAAAAATTTTTTTGCATAAGTTTCATTCCTTTCAATTCTCAAATATATTCCTATGAAAACTCTATAATCTGAACTAAATTATTGAAGGTTTAAAATTGTTTTATACTCATGAATCGTCGAGAGTTGCCCATTTTTCTCAACCATCTTCGTAAGTAATTTTTGCCAATTTGTACGATCACTCAAAATATAAGATAAATGATTACATATCTCACGGGTGTCCTCAAAAATCAAACTATTTTCTCCTTGCTGTGCAACTTCTTTATTAGAAAAAATAATCATTTGTTGTTGATAAGCACGTTTCAAAATATCCCCAACTTTAATCCCGTGATTAATGTCTAAATAAATATCTGCCTTCTCTAGTTCAACATTTAATCTCTCTTCATTAATCGATGGAATCAATTTAATATTATTAAATTCTTCCTCCATGTGAAGTAATTTAGTACTCATATTTGTGTAAGCAGCAACGGTGATATTAAGTTCTGGTAAATTCTGGAGGATATCTTGTAGTCCATGAATATTATCACTGTTTGTTAGTATAAATGCACTTTTTCTAAAATGATTTTCTCTAGTGAATTCACCGATATTTGACAAATAATTCAACTTGACTTTTGTTGTAGGAAAGTCTTTTTTGACATGAATTAATTGATTTTCTTTCATGAAGATAATTTGATTTAAAGCTTCAGCTTTTTCTAACTCATTCTTCATATTACCAGGAACATCTTTTCCTAAATTTTCTTGCCAGAATAATGTTGTCTTATTTCCCATATTTAATGCTCGACTTATAAATAATGGAAACGATAATGAATTAATATAACTTTCAGACACCTTAATTTGTGCCACCTTAAGAAAATAAAGGAAAAATTGTGTAAGATTTTCAAAATGATGAATCATTGAATTTCGATGTAATCGAATTGTACGATGAGTCAAATCTTCAATTATCACAGCTCTGCCATCCACATCATAATATTCTGTTCTATATGGGCCAACTGTACTGAAATAAGTAGAAGCATAATGGTGTCCCGCTAAATTATATCGATCCTTCTTCACAACAACTTTAGAATTTTCTTGTGAAAACCAATCAACCGTATCTACTAGACGGTAACCCTTCTTTCGATAATTAATTTTCCCAACTGCTTTTTTAAGGTATTCAATGCTGGCACTTTCCCCATCACTATGGCGAATATCATACCAATCGGGAACTGCTACTTGATCAAAAAATAGTCCATCTTGTCTTTCAACCTTTTCATGACAATTTGTAAAAAATGTGAAAGGACTCATTGCGCCAACAGGTAATTCTCCATCATAGTGAACAAATAAATTTTTTCGAGTTATTCCTGCTGTAATTAGAGATTGCAATAATTTTTTCGTATTTTCATTATATTGATCAAAAATGCTAACTTTCATTAAGAATTTCCTTCTTTTTCTAATAATTTTTGCCACTTTTTAGTAACATTCTGCTTAAGATATGGTTTGGCTTTTTTTCTTGATACAGCCCGTCCTGCTTGATCTAACTTTTTATCATAAAATGAGATAATCGCTTTATTAAGAACCTCGGGCATGGCTTTTAAGTCGCCTTTTTCAAATAGAATCCCATTCTTGCCATTTTCAATAAATTCACGGTTCCCATATTCAACATCAACACCAATTAATGGTAAAGCTTCCCCCATTGCTTCAAGCAATGATAGACCAAATCCCTCAGATGTTGATGCTGAAACGTATCCACTATAATTACTGTATATTTTTTTCAAATCTTTATGACCACATAATTTAATAAAACTCTCAGCTTCTAATTTTTGAATAATTTCTTCTAATTTATTCCGTTCCGCTCCTTCACCGTATACATCTAAAGTTAGTCTGGGAAGGACTTCTCTAGCAGCAGCAACGGCCTTGATTAATATATCGATATGTTTTTCAGTGGCCAATCGACTGGCTGTTATCAAACTATACGGCTTATACGTCCTTTTGCGATTAATGGCTTCTATGTAACCAACTGGAATTGTCTTTATCATTGTTTTTTTTCTTAACTGCTGACTTAAAATTTGATTTTGTCGCTCAGTAGCAACAATGATTGCTTCGAAAGCATCCGCATGTTCAAATATATACTCATAATTATTATTCCAAAGAATGTGGTCACCTTCAGAAAGGTTTTCATTATAATGTTCGGCATGGACAACAGAAAAGAGCCTAACTTGATGAACTAATAAAGGAACAATTCCTTCAACAACGTCTAGAGGTCGATCGATAATCACCGCATCTTCTTGTTGTAATTCAAGTTTATTGAAAAAATACTGGTAAAAAGCCATTTTCCCATACAAAATTTGATTATCAATAAAGGTGACTGTTATTTCTTTATTTGAATAAAATTGTTCATAGCTTTTATTGCCTTCTAAATCAAAAAAAGTTCGTTTAACTAATTTTCCCTGGTGATATTCTTCAACATTATTAAGTGTTTTATCATAGTGACTAACACTAACTAATGAACCATTTACAAAATAGTCTACTCTATCAACAAGATTTAATTCTAAAAGCCAAATTTTATAACGCTGTGTATTAGAAACCTTAATTTCAATGCTTGTTTCATTTTGAGTTAGCACTTCAACTTGTTCTTCTAATTCCTCTAAAAATTTCTCCACTGTAAATGATGACTCTTCAGCTGAACGATGACTTAAAAAGTTATAAATCCAAATAATTTGTTCTTTCTGATACCCTAATAAATTAGAATAAACAGTAATGTTCTTTGATAAGTAATTTAAAAAAATATACTTATCATCAATATCTAAATCCTCGAATAGTTCTTTCCGATACTTTTGTGCATACTCTACACCACTGGAGGCATAACCAATTCCTTTATTAACACTGTAGACTTTCATATTTAGTTTGTGAATACTCCTTATTTATATATTTAAGATTTTTTGTTAATAAAGGGAACCTCATAACCCTTTAAACCACCTTATGGTAAACATTTTTTATTTTTTGCAAATAAGAGATAGGTTTTAAATAAAAATAGCTATCTTTTTTATTTAAAACCGATGTATTTATGAAGCAAACCATTTTGTAAAATATTACGTTCAGGCTTAATAATGTGTAAAAAAATAGTTATTTAAAGAAATTTCCTTATTTTTTTTCTTAAGCATGTCCTATTTCACTACATCTTCCTTTATATTGCATTCTATAAAGAAAATAATTGATTACTTATAAAACTCTATGTCTACGAAAAATTGTAATTTTTCGTAGACTTATTATGCTAAAATTTCGTTATTTTTTTATAAAAAATCGATTATTTATAGCTCCAATTTTTGGAAAATCGCTTAAGTATAATATCTGAATACTCTTAAAATAAAAACTTATCAATCTTTTTTTTTTTTACTCTTAAATTTTTTGAATGATAAAACTTTCATATCGCGGGTACAAAATATACAAAATATAAAAATTATACTGAATTTTTTTAAAATAGATGTGATAAACTTATATTAATAATTGCGAAACCTTACGTAGGACTTGAAATCTTTTTTTAAGTATTTGAAAGCAAATTTTCACAACTGATAGAACTTTTCAGCTTTCCCAAAGAACTTATCATTCTAAAATTTTAGATTTCTTTCTTACTAACATAGGTTAATAGATATAGGGAAATTTCCAAATAAAAAAACTTCAAAATTACCATTTGAAGTTTTTTTATATTTGGCATAAAATTAATTAAGCAACATTTGCTAGATAGTTCATCGAATACAAAGATCACAACTTTAAATTAATTTTTATAAGTGTTTCTGCTATTCTTTTATTTAATAACTGATTAATTTATTAATCTATAAAACAAAGGCATATTAACTATTTAGTTCTCTTGTCCATTTCAAGCTAAATTACGAAGAGATAAAAAACTTGCCTACCGCAAGTTTTTTATCTTTAAATTAATAATATAATAACTTTAATGACTACCCAAATACATTAAAATAATTCCCAAAATAAGCCATACTCCTCCCAAAACTGCTGTAGTATATTGTAAAATAAGACTAAATCCTCTAAGTTTTTGTTTTTCAAAAAGGGCACTACTTTGGTCTGAAGACAAAAGCGATAAAGCATCTTGTTGTTTAGAGGGTTGCAATAAAACAAGCATAATAATTATCAAACTAACAACTATTAGCATATAAATTAAAGTACTGTACATGTATAAATGCTCCTGTAAAAACTTTCTATTAATAAGTTCGAAAATATTAAATAAGAATTATCCAATTTTTGAATATATTCTTTTGCGATAACTTAAACAGAAATAGGCTTAGTATCAGAATTTTTCTGTTTAAAAATTAGTCCAATGTTGGAAGAATAAAATATTTTAAGCTATAAACTTGATGATTCTAAACTTCCTTTACCTCATTAAGTGAATAAAGCTTTGTTGTAGTAACCAATTAATTCCACCTAAAAAAATTAAAAGAACAATAGAAATTATAATTACTGTCGCTGTTTCTTTTAATATTTGTGGGATTGATAACCAAGTGATTTTTTTTAATTCTTTTTCAATATTTTTTGAATACATTCTCATGAAATTTTTCTCCTTTTTCTCATCCTAAGGATGCACTTTCTTCATGGTAATCAGCTTATCCTAGATTCACAAAGAAGGTTGATAACAGAATCGTTAGTAGGACATTGAATGATCTCTTAGCAATCTATTAATTTTATTTCAAACTCATAACTAATTACGTCAGTAACTAAAATACACTCGATATTTATATATTATACAAACATGTCATACTGATGTCAAGGAATTATGACATAAGATAAGTATTGAATGATTCTAATTCATCACGAAAATCGTCGGGGGAGTGGAATATTTGAGGAAAATTAATTAACCTTTCTTATGGACAAAAATCATTTCTGAATAATCATTTTTTTATTTTGTTTAATCTTTCTCTAACGCTCAATAGATTAAGCTCCTTCTGAATAATAACAGTAATTACAAAAATCATCTGCTTAAATTCCTGATAGTCCTGGTAGTACGAGATTTGATAATGCGCTCACTAGTGATTCACTTAAGAATAAAAAATTAAGTTCTGATATTAAATTTATCTGTGCTTACTTATAAATCAAGATCTATTTATATTTCTATCTTATTTAATACTTTATTGTATTAATATAAGTACTACTTTAAAGTTACTTTTATCTTGACTTTATTTTTCAATAATGTTAATATTGTTTTATTGATTACGGAGGATTACCCAAGTTTGGCTGAAGGGAACGGTCTTGAAAACCGTCAGGCGTGTAAAATCGTGCGTGGGTTCGAATCCCACATCCTCCTTTGGTCCCGTAGTGTAGCGGTTATCACGTCGCCCTGTCACGGCGAAGATCGCGGGTTCGATTCCCGTCGGGACCGTTTTTTTGATGTTTTGGGGAGTTACTCAAGAGGCTTAAGAGGACGGTTTGCTAAATCGTTAGGTCGGGAAACCGGTGCGAGGGTTCGAATCCCTTACTCCCCTTTGTACTAAGATATTGATGTCTTTTTTAACATATTATTTTTCTGCTTAGTACAAAAAAACATTGGTTAGCGTTTCCAATGTTTTTTTTAGATAATAAGTAAACTCTATTTCCCATCAACTTTTTCAAAAATTCAACCTATCCAAAATATCAAACATTTTTACTTGGGGGCCAGCAAGCGGTATTTGCTCGTGGCTTTTTTTATTATCTGAAAATCCTAAACTTTTATTATATTCTGTCAAATTTTTCGGATCATAATGAACCCAGATTTTATCTTCTGACAAAAATTTGTCAGCAATTTCAAATCTTTCTTCTGATTTTAATTTAATAAGGACAATATGCCACTTTTGATGAGAAAATACATGTGTAAAATTGTCTACATATTCCATTTTGGAAATACTTTCAGGAAGTTCTGGCATGATAATATTTTTACTGACCGCTCCGTCAGTAATTATTTTTTCAAAGTCTACTGATGATAATTCTGTCAGTGGAAATGTCCACATATCAGCTAACAAGCCTTTCGATGGTCGTTTCTCCAAATAGTATTCACCTAGAGAATTCTCTAATGCGAAGGCAGTATAATACAGCTCTTTTTGTTTGAGCTTTTTTGTTTTTACTGGGTAGTTCAACTGTTTTCCATCAGCTGCTGCCGCACAGTATTTATTCAGCGGACAGGTTTCACATTTCGGCTTCTTTGGGCTACACACAAGTGAACCTAAATCCATTAGTCCTTGATTAAAATCACCAGGTCTTTTTTTACTGATGAGTTTCCGCAAATGCTCATCAAATATTTTTCGTGAACTACTTTTTGAAATATCACACTCTAATTCAAAAATTCTACTTGTCACACGCATCAAATTTCCATCGATAGCTGGTTCAGCCAAATCAAAGGAAATAGATGCAATAGCCGCTGCTGTATAAGGACCAATTCCTTTGAGGGATAGAATCTCTTTCAAATTATCTGGAAATTTTCCATTATATTCATTCACAATCTCTTGGGCTGCAATTTTTAAGTTTCGAGCTCGTGAATAATAACCCAAACCTTCCCAAAGTTTTAATAACTCTGTATCATCAGCTTGAGCTAATGATTCAACTGTAGGGTACTTGTTCATGAAGCGTTCAAAATAGGGGATGACCGTTTCCACTTGCGTTTGCTGCGACATAATTTCTGAAATCCAGATTTTATAAGGTTCGGTCGTTTGTCGCCAAGGTAATGGTTTTTTATTAGCATCATACCAAGAAAGTAAATCTTTTTGAAATTCTTTTATTTTATTTTTAGACCAGTCCATCAATTCTCCATTTACATTTTCGATATGCTTCAAGCACTCTTCTTTGTTTTACTGACAAGATAAAAGAACTGACAGTTTTTACTGACAATCCTTTTGCTTATGACTTTTCACTTTTTAAAAGAGGAACATTATCTTTGATGGATTCCCAATTTTCATCGCTTTTATGAGGAGCAGACAAAGTGTTTTTGACACGCTCGGCAACTTCATAAGGAACTCCTGCCTCAGCAACTTCTTCAACCGTCGCTTCTTCAATCGCTTTTAAATTTTTAAAAGTTGTCAGCAATTTTTGCTTCCGTTTTGGTCCTAATCCAACAATTCCATCCAACTTACTTGAAAATGTATTTTTCCCACGTAGTTGTCTATGAAAGGTAATCGCAAAGCGGTGAACTTCATCTTGAATTCTGGTCAGTAAAAAGAATTCTTGAGATTGTCTTGATAGGGGGACAACCTCTAGTAGATCACCAAAAAGTAACTCTGATGTTTGGTGCTTATCATTTTTTTGCATCCCCGCTACAGGAATAGCTAAACCAAGTTCTCGCAAAACTTCTTTAGCAATATTAACTTGACCTGCCCCCCCATCCATTGCAATCAAATCAGGAAGAGCAGTTTCTTCTTTGAGCGCTCGCGAATAACGTCTGGTCATCACTTCGCGCATTGAGGCGTAATCGTCAGCTCCAACTACTGTTTTAATTTTATACTTCCGATAATCTTTTTTTGACGGTTTTCCATCAATAAATACGACCATCGCAGACACTGGTGAAGTTCCCATGATATTTGAATTATCAAAAGACTCTATTCTAACCGGTTTTGGTATTCCTAAAATTTTCCCTAAATTTTCAACTGCTTTAGTAGTTTTTAAAATGTCACGTTCAGCCACATCGAATTTCAGCTGTAATTGAGTCTGAGCATTCTTGGTCGCCATATTAACCAATTGTTTTTTCTCCCCACGACTTGGTTGGATAATCTGTGTTTTAGCTAAAAGTGAAGACAAACGTTTCTCTGATGATAATTCTTTATCTAGTTTGACAATTGATTGCTCAACATCTTTTTGGTCAGAAAATTTAAGCGTTTTTGCCGTAAAGACTTTAGCATCTACTGCTTTAGCTTGCGCTTTTGTCAGCAAATTTCCTTCTTGACTAGCGGCAACTACTGCTTCTACAGAATCCTTATCAATATCTTGAGGAATAAAAATCTCTCTTGGCATCATATGATTATTATCTTGATAAAACTGACCAATATAAGTCAAGAAATCTTCTTCGGCATCATTGTAATATGGAAATAGATTAACATCTCGTTGAATCAGTTTCCCTTGACGCACGAAAAAGACTTGAACACACATCCATCCCTTATCAACGTAATAGCCAAATACATCTCGGTCTTTCAAGTCCTGATTCATTACCCGCTGTTTCGTTCTTAAAGTTCCAATCGCCTTAATCACATCACGATATTCGGCAGCTTGCTCAAATTCCATATTATCTGAAGCACTTATCATTTTTCCTTCAAGTTCTTTAACAATTTTTTTATCTGAACCTGTTAGAAATTCTTTAACTTCCTGAGTCATGTCCTTATATACTTGTGGGTCAACGTGATTAACAACCGGACATAAACACTGATGGATATGAAAATAGAAGCAGACTTTTTTCTCGTGCAATCCGCATTTTCTAAAAGGAAAAATTCGGTCTAAAAGTCGTTTAACCTCATTAGCAGCCTTAACATCTGGATAAGGTCCAAAATAAGTCGCCCCGTCTTTTTGAACTTTACGTACAACTAACAGGCGAGGATATTTTTCATTTGTTATTTTCAAAAAAGGATAATATTTATCATCCTTAAGCATGATATTATATTTTGGCTTGTAACGTTGAATAAGATTTATTTCTAAAACCAGAGATTCAATATTAGAACCTACAACAATCCATTCCAAATCTTCAATTTCGGAAACCAATAATTCTGTCTTTGTATTATGAGAACCATGAAAATAAGAGCGCACTCGGTTTTTCAGATTCTTTGCCTTTCCGACATAAATAATAGTCCCATTTTTATCTTTATGTAAATAACAGCCAGGGCTATCAGGCAATAGCTCCAACTTCGCTTTTATCGTTTGATTCATAATGTTTATTATAGCAAAAAAATGTAGGAGCTGCTCTCCTTTTGGATGTTAATAAGAACAAAAAAACACCCTAAATCCTTAGGGTATTTTGACTAATCATTTCGTACCACCTTCATTATCCGCTTCCCCGCTTGCCCAAACCCGATTTGCATAGATGGCATTGAAGAGTAAGGCTCCTTGCAGAGCAACTTGTGATAAATACATTCCCAATTGGCCTTGAGTATTTACGTCCATTATAAATTGTATTGTCAATATTGACCAATAGACCACGGCAGCAGTATTAACCACAATCCAGAGTGACCAATTTTCTTTATATTTCAAAATGTATAATACTTGCGCGATAAGTGGGATAATCAGATTTAAGGAGTCAAAATAAGGAAGTTGGCCATTTAAAAAAGCATCAATAACCCAAACGATTAGCCAAGCAATAAAAGCTCCTAAAAATATCAGTCGACGAGTTTTTGGTTTAAATTCATGAATAGCATCATCTTGTCCCCAAAAAAACCAACCAACAGGTTGAGATAAAATATAAAAAATTCCCATTACAAAACTCATCCATGAATGGGTCTGATAAGCTATTAAAGTCATCGCTATAGTCTGTATCAATCCAAACGCAAAATTAATTTTACGTCCTTTCATTCCATAAATGAGACAAAGCACTCCAAAGACACCCGAAATCATCCCAATGAAGGAATCCGGAGCAATAATATAAACAATGATTTGTAATAACAATAAAATAGCGATATATGTGATTTCAAACTTTTTCCAATTTGCAAAAAGTTGTTTAAAAAGCCATGATTCTTTTGTCATTTCTTCTCCTTTTTAAATTACTTATTTAAAACTTCTAAAGCAATTTCAATTGTTCGTTTTTCACCTTCAATGACCCTATCAGCCCCTGAAACTAAATCATTTACCCCAGCTTGTAAATCTTCTTTATAAGCTACAACGTTGTTTAAAATAGATAAAGTTTCGATTCCTCGCAGGCGTCCAACAGTAAATAAGGCTCCAGACTCCATATCCTCACCAATAAGTCCAAAATTTGACCAATATTCCTGTGTCTGCTCATTATTATCCATATAAAAACCGTCATGCGAACGAATAATTCCATAAATGGCCTCAGGTGCAATTTCTTTTGCTTTTGCTAGCAAAGTACTAGAGGGAGCTGCCGGATATTGTTCTGGAACATACATCTTTGTCAGACCATCGTCACGCACTGCTCCTTCTCCAATAATTGGACTTCCTAAACCAATCCCCAACTGCAAAGCTCCAGCAGAGCCTACTCTTATAATTCTCTTAACTCCAATATTATGAAGTTCTTCAATGGCAATAGCAGCTGACGGCGCCCCAACTCCTGTAGACAGAACTAAGACTTCTTTGTTTTTATAGGTACCACGAAGTGAACGAAATTCACGGTTATATTTTAATTCTCTGAATTCCGTCAAAAATTTTGCCACTTGGTCTACCCGCGCTGGATCACCTACAATAATTGCATCTTCTACTGCATCAGTTTTCTTTAATTGGATGTGTGCTTGTAACTCTTCCATTAGTCACTCCTTCATTTCATAAAGGTTTATTTGATTTGTTTGAAACAATTAAATTATAGCAAATATTTTAAACAATTTAAAGTTAATTTGATTAATTTTAATGACAAAAAAAGACCCACTGGGTCTTTTAGAGGATATTTTTGAATTTTTCTTACAAATCGTTAATATCGAAGTCTTCACCAAGGAAATCAGCAAGTGAGAAGCCTTCTTGTGTTTCAGGCAAATCGTATGAAGGTTTAGCTGCTTTACGTGGTGCGCGTGGTTTGCGGTCACGTTTTTCACCGTCGTTGTCGTTGTTACGAGCTGGACGAGCAGGAGCTTCTTCAAGCGCTTTGATTGAAAGTGAGATACGTTCTTCAGCAGGTTTCACGTCAAGAACTTTTACGTTCACAACTTGACCAACTTTAAGAACATCTTTTGGATTTTCAACACGTTCCCATGAAATTTGTGAAACGTGAACAAGTCCTTCAACACCTGGATAAAGTTCAACAAAGGCACCGAAGTCTGTCAAACGTTTAACAGTTCCTTCAACAGTTGAGCCAACTGGTGCTTTTTCTTCAACTTGTTCCCATGGTCCAGGTTGTGTAGCTTTAAGCGAAAGTGAAAGACGTCCAGCTTCTGGATCGAGTTTCAAAATCTTAACGTTAACAACGTCACCAGGTTTAACTGCATCTGATGGACGTTTGATACGGCTGTGTGAAAGTTCAGAAACGTGAACCAAGCCATCAATACCACCAAGGTCAACGAAAGCACCGAAGTTAGTTACGCGTGAAACTGTACCTTCAACGATGTCGCCTTCTTGAAGTTGCGCAAAAGCTTCTTTACGCATTTCGATTGCTTCAGCTTCAACAACTGCACGACGGCTAAGGATAAAGCGGTTTTCAGAAGCGTTAACTTCGATAATTTTAGCTTCAATTTCTTCACCGACAAATTTCTTAGTGTCTTTCACAAAGTAAGTATCAATCATAGATGCTGGGATAAATCCACGAACACCGTTATAGTCTACTGAAAGTCCGCCTTTAACGTCCTTAGTAACTTTAACTGTTACGATTTCGCCTTCTTTGCCTTCCAATTGAGTCCAAGCTTTACGAGCTTCAAGACGTTTCAATGAAAGGAGATATACGTTAGCACCTTCAGCTTCTTTACCGACGATTTGTTTGATGACAAGCAAATCAAGAACATCACCAGGTTTAACGAATGTATTGATATCAGCATCTTTATCGTTAGTGATCTCGCGAAGTGTAAGGACACCCTCAACACCAGTTCCTACGATGGCAACAGTTGCTTGCCCGTTTTCAACTGAAAGGATTTCGCCCTTAACGACGTCACGTACTTTAACGTCTTCAACGCTGTTTAATAGTGTTTCAAATTCATTCATTTGTAAAAAAAATTCCTCCAACAATTTGGCTGGTACACAGCCTTACAAAACATTATACCATAAAAAATCGCTTAGGGAAAGCATTTTTCTTGATTTATATTAAAAAAGTTGTAAGTATTTTATTATATACAAAAATATTATCATCAATATATGAAAACCGTTTCTTTTTTTATTCAAAAAAAACCTGTCAAAACTTTGGCAGGTCGGTATTTTATTGATATTGCATCACTTTTTGTTCTTTGTAAGCGACGTCAATCATTGCTCCACCAAGGCATTCTTCTCCATCATAGAAAACAACTGCTTGTCCAGGGGTGATTGCGCGAACAGGTTCGTCGAAATCAACAGTTACTTTATCACCATTGACATGAATCGTAACACCTGTGTCTTCTTGACGATAACGGAATTTCGCTGTGCAGTGAAGGTCAAAAGTTTCTGGCATTTCTCTGGTAAAGCTCAAATCGCTTGCATCAAGACTTGTTGAATAAAGATGTTCATGGTGGAAACCTTGTCCAACATAAAGGGTATTGGTAGTCAAGTCTTTACCAACAACAAACCATGGGTCACTTGTTAATTGACCGTGTTGTCCACCGATACCAAGACCACCACGTTGACCGATAGTATAGTACATCAAACCGGCGTGGTTTCCCATTTCGATACCGTCAAGTGTCATCATTTTACCTGGTTGAGCTGGTAAATATTCTCCAAGGAACTTTTTGAAATTCTTTTCACCAATGAAGCAAATCCCTGTTGAATCTTTTTTCTTGGCAGTCGCAAGTCCTGCTTTTTCAGCAATTCTACGAACTTCTGGTTTTTCCAGATGACCTAAAGGAAACATTGTTTTTTTGAGTTGTTCTTGGGTCAATTGACTTAAGAAATAGGTTTGGTCTTTATTATTGTCTGCTCCACGTAACATATGAACAGTTCCATCTTCATCAGTACGAACTTGTGCATAGTGACCTGTTGCGACATAGTCTGCTCCAAGTTCCATGGCATAATCTAGGAAAGCTTTAAATTTAATTTCCTTATTACACATGACATCAGGATTAGGGGTACGTCCAGCACGATATTCGGCAAGGAAGTATTCAAAAACACGGTCCCAGTATTCTTTTTCAAAGTTTACTGAATAATAGGGAACACCAATTTGGTCTGCGACTGCAGCGACATCTTTGTAGTCTTCAGTGGCCGTACAGACCCCATTCTCGTCAGTATCATCCCAGTTTTTCATGAAGACGCCAATGACATCATAGCCTTGTTCTTTAAGAAGCAATGCTGTGACCGAGCTATCTACACCACCAGACATTCCGACGACGACACGTGTTTGAGCTGGACTTTTACCAGACATAAGTTGAGTATTTGTGTTATCCATTAATTTTTCACCATCTCTTTCTATTTTGATTTTGAAATGACAAAAATCTTACTGACAGCTTTATCTTAGAATAGGCCTTGACGCTTCAGCGTTTATAGATATCCTAGTCGTTTCGTCAGTAAATTTTTTCTTTTCAAGTTAGACAAAATATCAGTTGAAGGCTGACTTTTGTAAATGTTACAGTTGAAGGCTGAACATTAATAGGTAACTGGAATATTATAACACATTGCCTAAGTAAAAACTAGACTTTTGATAAAAAAAGTAGTCAAAAAAAGTGGTATAATATTTTAATGATTAAACATAGTGAAAATCCTTTAGTTTTCAATACAGCTATTGGAACAAAAAAACGTAATGAAACTGTTGTACCCAAAGAAAAAATTTGTCCTTTTTGTGATGTTGAACACCTGACCGGTATATTAAAAACTTCTGACCATAAAATTTGGTTAAAAAATAAATTTCCAACGCTAAAAAATTCAATGATGACCGTAATTATTGAATCTGATGGACATCTGGGTGATATTTCTACTTACAGTCTGGAAGAAAATCGCGAAGTTTTTTCCTTTGCTTTTGACTGTTGGGATGAGATGATTCAGTCTGGAAATTATCAATCAGCTTTGATGTTTAAAAATTTCGGACCTCATTCTGGCGGAACTTTGCGCCATCCTCATTTACAGGTTGTTGGCTTGGAAGAAACTGACGGTTATGCGCAAATTGCAAAAGAAAATTTTGAAGGCGTTGAAATCAAGAAAAATGGCCTGACAGTCACTTTATCTACTCGGCCAATTATGGGTTTTGTAGAATTTAATGTCATTATTTCTGATCTTAAAAATGTTGAAAAACTTGCTGACAATGTTCACGGGATCACCTCTTATTTAATGACAGACTATATGAATGGGCGTTGTGATTCTTATAATCTCTTTTTCCATCATTTTGATGATAAATATATTTGTAAAATTGTTCCACGCTTTATTACTTCGCCTTATTTTATTGGTTATAAAATCCCACAAGTTAATGGAATTGAAGCATTGGAAGAAGTTGCTGACGAAATTAGAAATCGTTTAGATAAAAAATACTGACAGTTTTATCAGTGTTTTTTTAATACACTTAATATAAGTTTGATTTTTGTATCTTTGGTATAATAGAATTATGAAATTTATCAAGAAAAATAAATGGGCACTTCTTGCAAGTTTTTTTATTCCATTAATCTTAATGGTTATCGTTCTTGCAATGACTGGGATTTATTGGGGAAGTTCACGGTCAATTTTGGCTGGAGATGCTTATCATCAGTATGTCGCCATACATTCTCTCTATCGTAATATTTTACATTCTGGTGGTTCTCAAGGTTTCTTATATACTTTTACAAGTGGACTTGGTCTTAATCTTTATGCATTTTCGGCTTATTATATGGGAAGTTTTCTCATGCCGTTCACTTTTTTCTTTGATGTGAAATCAATGCCAGATGCTTTGTATTTATTTACCATCATAAAATTTGGCCTAATTGGTCTGTCATCATTTGTCAGTTTCAAAAATATGTATCAAAAGCTTTCTAATCTGACTGTTTTATCAATAAGTACTGCTTTTGCACTGATGAGCTTTTTAACTTCGCAGCTTGAAATTACCATGTGGCTTGATGTATTCATTCTCCTTCCCTTGATTATTTGGGGACTTCACCGCTTAATGGATGAGCGAAAGCGTTGGCTCTATTTTGTAAGTTTACTGATTTTATTTATCCAGAATTACTACTTTGGCTTTATGGTCGCCATTTTCTTAGTGCTTTATTTCTTGGCGCGGATGACCTATGAAAAATGGTCTTGGACAAAAGTACTTGATTTTGTGGCTTCTTCTGCTTTGGCTGGATTTGCTAGTTTAATCATGCTATTGCCAATGTATCTGGATTTGAAGTCTAATAATTCCGATGCCTTATCCACTTTATCAGGAATTTTTACTGAAAACTCGCATCTATTCGATCTTTTCGCCAAAAATTTTGTTGGAACTTATGATACCACTCAATTCAATGCCATTCCAATGATTTATGTCGGCTTGATGCCACTAGGACTGGCTATCATCTTCTTTTTTACTAAAAGTATTCGACTCCGAAGTAAATTCGCTTTTCTAGGAATCATTGGTTTTTTAATTGCTTCCTTTTATCTTCAAGCCTTAGATTTATTATGGCAAGGAATGCATTCACCTAACATGTTTTTACATCGTTATGCCTTTTTATTCAGCTTGCTCATCGTAATTATGGCTCTTGAAACTTTATCTCGCTGGAATGAAATCAAAACTTGGCATATTTTGACTATCAGCCTATTTTTAATTCTTGGCTTTCTGTCAACTTTAGTCTTTGGCCATTACAAATACGTGATGACTTCCCAAGTTATGCTAACCTTTTTGTTTGGTCTTGCCTATCTGATTTTATCTATTAATTCTATCAGAAACTGGATTTCAAATCATCTTTTTGTCATTCTTCTCTTTATCTTTATGACCGTTGAGGCTGGTGTCAATGCCCTTTATCAAGTTCAAGGCGTGCAAAAAGAATGGAATTTTGCAAGTCGTGACTACTATAATACTCAAGTAAATTCTTTAGAACCTATCGCCAATAAAGTAAATGAACTTTCCGGTTCAACTTTCGCCAGAACAGACAATACTGTTCCTGATACCGCTAATGATGGGATGAAGTATAATTTCAATGCACTTTCCCAATTTTCATCTGTCCGTAATAGTAATGCCAGTTCAGTCATGCGTCAGCTAGGATTCCATACTGACAGCACCTATTTGAACTTACGTTATCCTGGAAATACAATACTTATGGATTCAATTTTTGCTATCAAGTATAATATCAGTCAGGCCCAACCTCCAAAATTTGGTTTTTCACCTGCTTCCAACAGCCTTAGTACATTGACCCAGAACTCAAATGCAATTGGCCTAGGTGTCTTTGTTCCTGGTGGGTTTAAAGATGCCAAATTCACTGATAAAGCGAAAGCTAGTAACTTTATCAATAACCAAACAGCGTTAGTTAATGCATTAACTCAATCAAAGACTACCTTCTTTACTCCCTTTTACACTACAAGTGAAGAAACATCAGACAAAATTACTGGTGTGGGAAGTTCAGTGACGCTGACACGTCCAAAAACCTCTACTGCTACCGATGTATCTGTCACTTACGGCATTACAGCTGACGCTAATAGCCAACTTTATCTGTCAGTACCAAATATTACTTATCTAAACAGTAATGCTGAAAATACTTTGATTACAATCTCTGATGTATCTAATCCAAAAATGACTCGTTCCCTTAATAGTTATTATATTGGCACAAATGACACTGGTTCTTTCTTCAATTTGGGAAGTTTTACTAAAGAAACGAAACTCAAAGTGACCTTATCTTTTCCTGAAAATTCACAAGTTACCTTTGATACCACTTCGTTTTGGCGTCTAGATACTCAGACTTATCAAAAAGAAATGGCGCTTTTGAAATCTCGTAGCCCTAAAACGGAAACCATAAAAAATGGTGTTCGCATGACTTATAATGAGAAAGAAAAAGGAGATATTTTCCTTACTATCCCTTATGACAAAGGCTGGTCAGCTAAAATTGACGGTAAAAAAGTCCCTGTCAGTAAAGCTCAAGATGGTTTTACAAAAGTGGCAGTTCCCGCTGGAAAACATCAACTAGAGCTCAAATTCTTCCCTAATGGCTTAAAAGAAGGAATCATTTGCTTTATCTTAGGAATTTTGTTATTTATAGGTTACAACTACTTCACTAACAAACATAGAAAAGCTGGAGGTCAGCAAAATGAAAGCTAAATCAATTTTAACCTTTACTCTTGGAATCCTAGTAGCGGTAAGCATTCCTGTCTCTTATTCTCTAAAAACAAAACATTTTGAAGTCAATTTCAAAAAAGGAGGCCTACTTGACCCAGACCTCTATAAAAATAAATAGAATCTCACAGGTTTGTCAGTAAAATTTTCACTTCTGTCAGTAATTCTAAAAATAAAAAGCGTTGATTAATCAACGCTTTTTATTTTTGCTTTAGTTAAAAGTAATGAATTCAAGATAACTGAAACTGATGATAAACTCATTGCCGCGGCGGCAAGCATTGGATTAAGTAATCCAAAGGCAGCAAGCGGAATTCCTATAATATTATAAACAAATGCCCAAAAGTAATTTTGTTTAATTTTTGAAATCGTCTTTTTGGCGACTTCAAAGAAAGTTGAAATTTTATGGAGTTGCCCACCAATCACCGTTACATCTCCAGCTTCCATAGCAATGTCAGAACCGGTTGCCATTGCCAGACCCACGGTTGCTGAAGCTAGGGCAATGGCATCATTAATTCCATCACCCACCATCATTGAATTTGGTGTTGATTGGACAATTTCAGCTTTTTCTTCAGGTCGCAAACCACTTTTGATTTCATCTAAATGAATCAGCTCTTGTATTTTTGCGGCTGAATTGGCATTATCTCCTGTCAACATCACCGTTTTTATTCCACGTTTTTGCAAGACACGAATTGTATCAACACTATCTTCTTTTAGACTTGAACTAAAGATAGCCATTGCCAATAATTTTTCTTTATCCGCTAGATAAATGACCGTATCTTCAGTTTCAGGAACTGATAAATTTAACTCCGTCATCAATTTATCATTTCCTGCAAAATATTCTTGACCATTAATTTTTGCTGACAAACCACGACCGGCAAGTTCAGATAAATCTGTTAAGTCATACAAATCACCAGAAAATTTGAGCGACTTAGCCAAAGGATGATTAGAATGTGCCTCAAGACTCGCCAAAATTTTAAATTCATCAGTTAACATTTTTGATTTGATAGACTCAGTTCTGTCAGTAATTTTTTCATTTTCTGTCAGCAATTTAAAGTCTGTCAATTCAAATTCACCTGTTGTAATCGTCCCTGTTTTGTCAAAAAAGATTGTGTCAACTAAACCAGCAAGTTCCAAAGCATTAGCATTTTTAATCAATAGACCATTCTTTGCCGCCAAGCCAGTTCCCGAGATAATTGCTGTTGGTGTTGCTAAACCGAGGGCACAAGGGCAGGCAATGACCAATACAGCCACGGCGTGCATGATTGCTGTCAGTAAAATTCCACTGACAGCCCAAGTTGCAACAAAAGTAACCAAGGCAATTGCGAGGACAATTGGGACAAAAATTCCCGAAATCTTGTCAGCTAATTTTTGAATATTTGGCTTAGAACCCTGAGCTTCGCTCATCATTTCCACCATGCGAGAGATGGTTGAATCATTTAAATCATGGACAACAACGGCTTTGACTTCGCCATCTAGATTTATCGTTCCTTCAAAAACAATCTCATCATCCATTTTGACCACTGGGAGGGACTCACCAGTCAAAATGGATTCATCGAACGAAGCTTTCCCAGAAAGAATCATGGCGTCCAAAGGAACTTTTTCCCCTGGCAAAATCCGAATGACTTGTCCCATTTTCACTTCTTCAATTGCTAAATCAGCAGATTCTGTATGAACAACGCTTGCTCGACTAGACATTAACCCAGTAATTGCCTGTGTTGTTTTCTCTTTTGCATTATGTTCTAAAAGTTTACCCATGACCACTAAAGTAATAATCACCATTGATGATTCAAAATTTAAAGCATTTTTTTGACCCATAAAAACAGCCAAAATCAAACTTGAAAAATAAGCTACAGATGTTCCTAAAGCAACAAGAACATCCATATTTGCCGATTTATTACGTAAAGCATGATAAGCTCCGACATAAAAGCGCCAACCAACAATAAATTGTACCGGACTTGCTAAAATCAACTGTAAGAGCGGTTCATGTAAAAACATCACCCAATTTGCATGTACTCCAAAAATATCAGCAAACATTGCAACTACTAAGGGCAAAGTCAAAATTAAAGAAATCCAAAAAGATAAAGACAAGTTTCTCGCTTTTCTTGCCGCCTGTCTTGCGATTTTCTCTTGGTGAGCCTTGTCATTAACAATGGCACCATAACCCGCTTTTTCCACTAAATTGATAATTTCCTGATCAGTTAAGCTATCATCAGCTACAATTTTAGCTTTTTCCGTGGCTAAATTAACTGTCGCTTCAACAATTTTATCTGACTGATTCAAAGTTTTTGATACTGTATTTACACAATTTGCACAGGTCATTCCTGTAATTACAAATGATTGACTTCTCATTAGTTCCTCTTCTCATATTTTATCTATATGTATAGTTTACAATTGTAAACTTAAAAAGTCAAGAAAAAATCATCTCCATTTGGGGAATGAAGATGACCTGTTATTATTTAGTAAAACAATATTTGGGGTTTGCTTTACCAATTTCATTCTAGCAAATTTAATTTCAATTCACAAACGAAGTGTTTTTTAAATTACTTTGTAACCAGCTTCCGCAACAGCAAGTGCCATTTGATCCAAATCGGCAGGAGCATCAAATTTTACAAGTGCTTCTTTTTTCTTCAAAGATACTTTGGCTTTTTCAACCCCTTCAACTGATTCTAAAGCATTTGTTACGTGCATCACGCAGTGATCACAAGTCATTCCATCAATTTTTAAAGTTTCTTTCATTTTTCAATTCTCTCTTTTCTAAGCAGAAATTTGCTCATGTTCATGTTTGCAGGCGCAAAGACCACTGGTTTCTAGACAATTACAATGCTTTTGCTCAACCACTTCTTTGGCTTTAAGCGATTCTTGCAAAAACTCCAAATCTTGTGCAGTTAAAGTAGATTTTTCAATCATTTCTTGTAAAACATTTACATGTTTTGTTTGGCAGACCTTTTGAATCAGTCCATCTGCCATCAAATTAATTGCTGTACATTCTTCCATCAAAGGTCGATAAACAAATTTTCTTCCTTCTTTTTCGGTACTCAGCATTTCTTTTTTTACTAAACGGCCAAGCAAGGTTTTTACCGTGGCTAAAGACCATTCTAATTCTTGAGGAATCTGGGCATAAATCTCATCAACTCGTGCTTCTCCTAAAGACCAAATTACACGCATAACGATTAATTCGGCATTTGAAACATTAAATTCTATTTCGTTCATTTTTTCTCCTTTCCATATTCGTTTTCATAAAATAAGTTTACACGCGTAAACACTAAAAGTCAAGTATTCAACTCAAAAAAATAAAGTTCGAATCTCATATTCGAATCTTTAAGTTTAATCTTAACCAAATAATTCTTCCATAATCTTACGTCCAGTGGTTGTCTGAGCCAATCCGCCTTCGGCTGTTTCTCTAAAAGCTGCTGGTAAAGAGCGCCCGACATTATACATTGTATTCACAACTTCATCGACTGGAATTACTGTTTTAACCCCGGCCAAAGCCATATCAGCAGAAATCATCGCTTGTGAAGCGCCCATTGCATTACGGTGAACACAGGGAATTTCGACCAGACCAGCAACAGGGTCACAAATCAATCCTAACATATTTTGTAAAACAATGGCAATTGCATAACCTGCTTGCTCAGCAGAACCTCCTGCAGCAAGAACAAGAGCGGCCGAAGCCATTGCTGAGGCTGAACCAACTTCCGCTTGACATCCTCCCTCAGCACCCGAGATTGTTGCATTATTAGCAATTGCTAGACCAAAAGCTCCAGCAACAAATAGAAATTCGACTTGTTGCTCATGTGTCAAACCTAATGTTTTAATTGCCGAAGTTAAGACCCCCGGTAAACATCCAGCGGAACCAGCAGTTGGAGTAGCGCAAATCAGACCCATTTGGGCATTGACCTCATTTACCGCAACTGCATCACGCGCAGCTCCTAAAATAATATCTCCTGACAAAGCTTTCCCTGATTGAATGTAGTCGTCCATTAATTTTGCATCACCACCAGTCAAACCTGTCAGTGATTTTTTTCCAACCAATCCTTTTTTAACAGAATCAAGCATCGTGTCTAGATTATGTTCCATCATTTCCCAGATTTGTTCACGATTTCGCCCAGTTTGCTCAATTTCAATCGCAATCATTAATTCTGTTATTGAAGAATAGTTTTTAGAATCCTCAATTAATTCTTCTATATTTTTAAACATATTTATTCCTCTACTGTTTTTAATTAAAGAAATTGACAGCATGCAAGCGAGGAATAAGTTTCATTTCCCCAATTACTTCCTTAACATTTGGTGTATCAACTTCTAAAATCATAATGGCTTTTTCACCTTTGGCTTCCCTGGTTACATTCATTTGAGCAATATTAATTTGATGCTCGGAAAGAAGGCTAGAAACCCTAGCAATCATTCCGGGAACGTCTTCATGGATGACAACAAATGTTGGTACGCCAGCCGAAATTGCAATATCAAATCCATTGAGTTCTGTCACTTGAATCATTCCACCACCAATAGAAATACCTGTCACCGTCATCGTTCGGTCACCTTTTTTGGCAATTAAACGTGCGGTATTTGGATGATCTGCTCTTTCTTCTGGATGTGGTACATAAGAAATTTCCATTCCTTGCTCATAAGCCAGTTGCGGAGCCATTGGCAATCGTTCATCATCCGTATCCATTCCCAAAACCCCAGCAACAAGAGCAACATCCGTTCCATGACCCTTATATGTTTTAGCAAAAGACTCATAAAGATGAATCTCTAATTTTTCTGGAAGTTCACCAAAGATAGAACGTACTATTTTACCAATGCGAGCCGCACCAGCCGTGTGTGAACTTGATGGTCCAATCATCACTGGACCAATGATGTCAAAGACACTTTTATATCTTAAATTATCCATTTAAACCTCAGTTCTTACAAAGATAGTTTATAAACTATCTTTTATCTTCAAATATCATAACATAATTTTCAAGCTTTTTCAGGCAAAAAAAAATAGCTCTGAAGAGCTACTTTCTATTGACGTCCTTTATAAATTGAACGTGATTGACCATACCATATCTTGGTTAGCCATCTTTGAATCCAAGGTTGAACCCATTTATCTAAACCAAATGAACGACCAGAACCATTCATGAGGGCAATTGCCACTGGAATAAACCAAATGTTAACCCAGTAGAACATTCCTGAAAGTGAGAACATAACAGTCAAAGCGGCTGTTGCTGCTGCTGCAATCCAAGTGAAAAGTCCAAAAATGAGTGCAAGTGCGAGGAAGATTTCAACGATAGACATGAATTTTTGCATGAACAAGGCAACTTCACGGTTTGGAATCATGAACTTAAAGATTGGTTCCATCCAATGTGGCACTTTATCAAATACAGTCATTGGGTCAGAGCCATAAGCATATGAAAGTCCCCATTCAGTTGCTTTGTGTGCGGCTTCTCCACCACCACTTGAAGCGGTTGTTGTTGCTGCACCTGAGGCACCTGCTGCGGCATCTGCAACACTAGAGCTTGATGAAGCGGCTGTTGAAGCTCCAGCTGCAGCATCTGCTGCTTTTGGTGCTTCTTGTAACCATGAGAATGGGAATTTGAGGTCATTTGTAAACCATGAACCTTTACCAAACCAAGTCGTTGGATTGAAGTATTGACCGTCACCCACAATTTTCTTGATTGCTTCGGTAAACCAAACGACACCGTAGAAAATACGAAGCGGAACAGCCCAAAGTACATTTCCTTGACGTGAAGTATGACCACGCATAAAGTTACGATTATCTTTTACGCGGAAGACTTCATCCAAGGCATAACGCCAGAAATAATGTGCTGAGCGAATTTGTAATGTATAGATAAAGTAAACAATATTCTTCATCAACATTGCCCAGAAACCAGTTAGACGCATGCTACCGATTTTAGCAACTCCCCAAGTTGAACCGATTGAAACCATTGTTCCTTGGTATTTACTTTCGTGTTTATGTTTGCTTCCACCGTTGATGTCTGCAAGAATATTTGCTGCTGCTGTGTGTGCAGTTTGTTCTGCGGCTTCAACGATTTGTGGTGTTGGACGACCAGTATCTGGTTCGATATAGCCTGAAACGTCACCAGCTACATAAATCCCTTTTCCTTCAAAACCAACAGCTTCCATGTATTCATTTGCTTGAAGACGATGGCCGCGTTCTGTTTCGTTGAGATCTGTTTTTGCAGCTGTATTTCCTTGAACACCTGTTGTCCAAATCAATGTATGTGTTGGAAGTTCTTTGGCAACTTTTTCTTCGTCACGTCCACCAACATTTACTTTGATATGGTCTTTGGCCACTTCAACAATTCCATGATTAGTCAAAACGTGAACATTTTTCTTTTCAAGATAAGCATGAGCTTTATCTGCTTGTTTACGGTCTAATGTATTAAGAATTGTTGGCATCATTTCAACAACATTGATTGTGATTTCTTCTTCAGGAATCTTCCAATCTGTTGAAACTTTTTTACGCCAGTCAATCAATTCACCGGCCATTTCAATACCAGTAAATCCTGAACCAGCAACTGAAACCGTCAATAAAGCACGGCGTTTTTCATCGTCAACTTCTGTGGAAGCATATTGAACAATTGTTTCCAAGTGACGTTTGATTTTCATTGCGTCTTCAAGTGACCAAAGAGTAAATCCATGTTCTTTTACACCTGGAACGCCAAAATCATTTGGTTCTCCACCAAGCGCAACAATAACATAGTCATAGTTGTAACTACCATGTTTTGTAATTACTTTTTTATTTTCTTTGTCAAGGCTGACTACTGAATCGGTCACAAGACTAACATTTTTACGTTTTCCTAAAAGCTTTTGGAAATCATATTGTACAGTTGTGAATGGAACACGACCAGCTGCAACTTCGTGGAGTTGAGTCATGGTTGTGTGGTAACTATGTTTGTCAATCAATGTGATGTCAGCATCTGCTTTAAGCTTTTTAGAAAGCTCACGCGTCGCATGTACTCCTGCAACACCACCACCGATGACTACGATTTGTTTCTTAGTCATTTAGAACGGTTCTCCTATTAGTAATATAATAATAACGTCAGGCACTATTATATCCTTTTTAGAGCAATTTGTAAACTGTTACACAAGAAAAACTTTTCCAAAATTATTTTAGAAAAGTTTTGTTTTTTTAGTGATTTTAATTAAATCGCTCCTTTGTGGAAAAGTTGGTCATTAATATATTTAAAGAAGTAATGTCCTGAACGAATTTCAAAGGTATAAACAAGATAAACCATATGTTTCATAAAGGTTGCTGAAAAACCACTCAATTTTGTTTTTCCAACTGTTCCAACGGCATAGTCAGAACCAATTGAAACAAGCGTTCCACGGTAGTTCCCTGAGAATTTAGTTTTTGTTCCACCTTTAATATCCGCAATAATATTCTTCGCAGCAGTACTTCCAGTTTGTTCTGCAGCTTCAACAATTTGTGGAGTTGGGCGACCATTTTCTGGAACGATATAGCCTGAGACATCACCTGCGACATAGATTCCTTGGTTTTCATTTCCAATTGCTTCCATGTATTCATTCGCTTGGAGACGATGTCCTCGTTCTGTTTCTGAAAGTTGACAGGCTTCTGCTTCTGTATTTCCTTGAACACCTGTTGTCCAAATTAAGGTGTTCCCTGGAATTTCCTTAACAACTTTTTCTTCATCACGCCCGCCAACATTTACAGTAATATGATCTTCTGCCACAGCAGTAATCCCGTGATTGACCAGCACATTAATATTTTTATTTTGAAGATAAGTAAGAGCTTTGTCAGCTAGGCTACGATCCAAAATATTCATAATGGTTGGCATCATTTCCACAATATTAATTGTAAATTCAGATTCAGGAATACCGTATTTTTTAGAAACTTTTTTTCGCCAGTCAATCAACTCACCAGCCATTTCAATTCCGGTAAAACCTGAACCAGCAACACTAAATGTGAGCAGTTTTTTGCGTTTTTCTAAATCTGACTCTTTGGCTGCGGCTTGCACCATTTCCTTTAGATGTGCTTTAATTTTCAAAGCATCTTCAAGTGACCAAAGGGTAAATCCATATTCTTTAACACCTGGAACTCCAAAATCGTTAGGCTCGCCTCCCATTGACACTACAAGGTAATCATAATCATAGCTTCCTTTTTCTGTGATAACCTTTTTGCCAGCTTTATCAAGTTCAATCAGAGAATCTTTCACAACATTTACATTGTGAAACTTACCAATTGTTCGTTCTAACTGATATTGAACCGCATCTGGTTCAACACGGCTTGCCGCAACCTCATGAAGTTGGGTCATGGAAGTTTGAAAATCATGTTTATCAATGACAGTAATTTCTGCATCATTTTTCAAATTTTTGGCAAGTAAGCGTGTCGCTGACACTCCAGCAAATCCAGCACCTACAACAACTATTTTTTTCTTAGCCATTTCTCTTGGCCTCCTACTAATAATAAATCCAAAAATATTATACCTTTTATCGAAATAAATATACACTTTTCTGTTTATAAATTGACCTTTTGAACTTTAAAATAGGAAAAAGCCGTTTATTACGGCTCTTTTTTAGATGGTTGGATAATTTTTCATCACTTGACCTTCCGATACTCCCAAACATTTCATAAAGGGGAGAATATAATCAATGTCTTCAATATTTTTCTTTTTCATCAGTGAAATTCGACTAATGCCTTGACTCACTTCAACGGTTACTTTATGGTCGTCATTGATGAAAAGATGAATACTATCGCAGGCTCCCTGATGGATACTTACGCCAAGAATTTTTCCGTCATGTACTTCACAGGTTTGAGCGCCTTGTAAGTAACTGTCCACAACTAATTTCATGACCTTAGTTTCAATTTTATGACTTTTCACGATTTGATGATTATCAGTTTGTTCTTGTTGGGCAACTTCCATGTTCATGTTTTTCATGGTTTGGCTCCTTTCCATTTCTTAGTTCTATTTTACCAAGTTTTTTCATTAGAAAAAAATGATATGAAAATAAAATTTATTTAATACTTTGGTAAGAAGCTAACTTTTACTGACGGTCAGCAAAAAAAACTGACAGAATCAGTCTTTTTGTATTTTATAAAGAAAATCAATGACCGCTTGGTTAAACTTTTCAATTTCTTCCAAATGTAAAATATGACCACATCCTTCAAAAATTTGACATTCGGAATCTGGATTTTTTTGTAGTTCACGCGCTGCTTGGGCATGAATAGCCGGAAAAATAGGGGATTGACCTCCTGAAAAAAATAAATGTGGCTTTTTTTCCTGAGTCAGTTGAGCTCGCCAGTCCTGTAAAATTACATTTTGCAATAAGGGACGAAACCGTTTAAAATCAAATGGTTTCATACCATGTCCTAAAGTGCGTTTAACTGTATCTGAAAGTTTTTTTTGAGTCAAGCGAGTTTTGGGGAAATCATCAATAAAAGATGATAATTCTGTTAGTGTTTTCCCATATTGACCATTTAACCAGTCAGCTGATCTAAAAAAAGTTGGCGCTTGGTCTTCTGTGATTACTGCTCTTACATTTTCGTCAGTAAATAATTCTTCATAAGCCATAATTGTTGCCGCACCCATTGAATGTCCGATTAAGATGACGTTTTTTAGTTGCAAGTGGTCAATCAATTCTTTTAAATCCATGGCCAATCGATGCAAAGTCAAGCCATAATCAACTTTCTGTGAATCCCCATGTGAGCGATGATCATGAGTAATGACCCGGTATCCGGCATTTACGAAAGCCTCAATTTGTGCAAACCAAGTCACCTCACTTGATGAGTAACCCCCAATCAAAATAATAGGAGGATTCATTGCGCTTCCGTAATCATGAAAATTTATGTTTACTAAATCATTTGTGGTAAAAAAAGACATTTTTTCCCTCTCAAGTTTTTTCAATGCTTTCATTGTATCAAAAAATCTGCCAGGACTGGCAGATTCTGAACTCTTGAATTGCTGACAGATTCGTCAGTAATTCTCATTTTTTAATAATGGACTTATTTAAATTGAATTAACTCACATTATTCTTCCAACTGATTCCCATTTGAAGCAAAAACTTTTTTGAACCAATAAAATGATTTTTTTGGAATACGTTTAAGACTTTTAGGGTCAACATAAACAGCTCCATAGCGTTTATCAATATTTCCTGATGAAGCGGGAATATCAATTAAGCCCCAGCCAAGATAGCCCAGTACTTTGACTCCGTCAGTAAATATCGCTTTTTCCATAGCTTCCAGATGTCTTCGATGATAAGAAATTCTCAGGTCATCAGCAATTTCAGTTTTCCCATTCCAACTTTCTGACTGACCAATTCCATTTTCAATAGGAAAGACTGGTAAGCCAAATTCATTATAGATTTTACTTAAAATCCTTCTAAATCCCTCAGGGTCAATGGACCAGTCCCATTGATTATGCTCAAGTAAGGGATTTAATTTCATCCCCTTGGTCAAGTAAGAATTTGGCGCATCATTTTCAGACAATTGACTGGCATCTAATAAAACGGAACGGTAATATGAAAAAGAAATAAAATCAGAAATACCATTTCTTAAAATTTCATCATCTCCTTCTTGGAAATCCATATCAATTTCCTGATTTTTAACAAAAGTCATAACTTCATGTGAATAATGTCCAAAAGCGTAAACATCACAGAGATTTCGATTGTAAAATTCATCAAATTTTCTAAGATATAAATTATCTTTTGGAGACGGACTGGCTGGATATATCTCTGTTGTCGCTAACATTCCACCAATTTTTCCTTCAAAATTCTGATGCAAAAACTGAACCAATTCACAATGAGCAAGCATCGTATGATGAAAAACAGTGTACATATCAGAGAGCGTTAGGTCTTTTTTCAAAACTCCTGAGTAATGCTCAAAGCCGTCAGCAAAATAAAGATTATGTTCATTGAAAACAATCCAATATTTTACTCTGTCAGCAAATCTTCTCATCATTTCTTGCCCAAACCGAACAAAAGCCTCTTTGACCTTTCGACTCAAAAAACCATCATACTTTTCAGCCAGATTTAATGGCATATCAAAGTGATAAAGACAAATCATAGGTTCAATTCCGTGAGCAAGTAAATCGTCAATTAATCGATTATAAAAAGCAATTCCTTCTTCATTAAATGCGCCGTCACCATCAGGTACAACACGTGACCAAGAAATCTGAAAGCGGTACATATTCATATTCATTTTTTTCATCAACTCAAGGTCTTGTGAATAGTCATGGTAATTATCATTAGTTACTTGCCAATCTTTAGCCCGACGCCCCGCAGTATCCACATCATAAACGGAAAGTCCTTTCCCCCCTTCATTCCACGCTCCTTCGGTTTGCATTGATGAAGTTGAATTTCCCCAGAAAAAATCTTTTGGTATTTTATTTTCCATTTTGTCCCCTTTTATCTTTAATTTTATAAAAAGAAATTCCGAAGAAAAAAGCTTCTTCGGAGTTTCTAAACTCCTTATTAGTTTGACTAAGCAAGAGCTTCATCAGCGTCAGTTTTTGCTTCTTCTTCTAACAGCATTTTGTCATACTTTCTAGCAAATGGAAGATAAATCAAAATTGATTCTAAAAGTGCAATAACTTGTAGCACCGCATATTGCCAACCTCCGATTAAGAATCCAGAGATAATGGGTGGCGTAGTCCAAGGAGCAGCAACACCATTCATTGGCGGAACAATATGGAAATAAATGGCACCATAAACTGTTGCTGAAACCACAACTGGAACAAGGAAGAATGGTAGAGCAAGAACAGGATTCAATACAAGGGGCAAGCCAAATAAGAAAGGTTCATTGATATTAAATAAACCTGGGACTAACTCTACTTTACCAATTGATTTCATCTGTTCAGAACGAGCAAAGAAAATCGTAAAGATAATTAATCCAAAAGTAATTCCTGAACCTGAAAGATTAATAAAGTTATTATAAAATTCATTGGTCACAATATGAGCGCCATTAGCTAAACTTAGCTTGTGTGACTGATAAAGTGAAGCGTTGGCAAAAGTATTTGGAATCAAGAAGGCAGAGGTAATAGCCCCCATAATAATCCCACCATGAACCCCAAAGAACCAGAAGAATGGAACTAAGAGTGAAATAATAATGATTCCGCCAAATGAGCCACCTAAGCCTTGTAGAGGAACTGATAACCAGTGGTAAATAAAGGTTACTGCATCAGTATGTCCAATTTTATCGAACAAAGCATAAATAACCGTAGCGGCGACGACAATTACTCCTGTTGGAATCATTGATGTAAATTGATTGGCAACATTTGAAGGAACTTGCTCAGGAAGGGTAATTTTCCAACCAGCTTTCATCATTGCCGAATAAGCCCAACCTGATAAAATACCGATAACGATGGCGGCTATCATTCCTTGACCACCATTCCAAGTTAAATTGAGCACTCCTGTCACTGGGTTATTCAAGAAAACTTGCATGGCATGAGGAAGCTTTTCAAAAGCAGCCGTTGCTTGAGCTCCCGTGAGATTTCCAATGCCTGATGCTTCTTTTCCAGTGGATAGAGCCGCCGTAATTGGATTTGCAATACTTAGAGATTGAACAATGAAAAATGCAGAAAGAGAAGTTAAGCCACCTTGTAAAGCCACATCGCCAAATCCAGCTTCTTTGACATAAGAATAGCCAATCCCAACTGCTGCCCAGATGGCTAGAATACCGAATGACACGTTAAATGCTTGCGTAAAAATTGCTGACCAGCCATTGTCTGATAACCATTTGGCAACAGGTGGAATTGGAATGTTCGCCAAAATTAAGAAAATTGACCCAACAATGATAAATGGCATCGCAAATAGCATCCCATTTTTCAAAGCCGTCATTGCTCGTGTATTCACGAATTTCATAATTGGCGGCAATACTTTATTATTTATGAAGCCGTTCATAAATAAACCTCCTTTAAGATGTGAGCCCGACTGTTCTGAAATGAGGAAAATTAGGAAAATTTTTGGTTCTGCACTTGTGCAGGTTCAAAATTTTATCTATCTACGCAGCAAGCTGCTACGCTGTCCATTCGCTCTAAGCGACTAAAGTCGCAAGGCGAATCGCATTTTCACTCATTTCAAGGAGGGCGAACTCAATTGATTAAGATGTGAGGGGTGCTCGCTTAGAGACTATGGCAAATTTTATCTTTTTTCATAAGTTTCTAGCACACCAAACTCAGGTAAATAAGATGAAATAAAATGTCCTTTCAGACTTCTCTTTCACCAATTAAAACGTTTACAATACAATAATACCCCTTACAAAAATATTTGCAAGAGGTATTTTTATCTTTGTCACATGTTACAAGATTAGTTACGATTATCACTTTTTTCTATTGCTTGATGGGCCAAAATTTCAATAAAAGCAATGACAGGCAGTTGTGATGTCAAATTTTCAAGAGGGTCATAGGCAGAATATTCCGTTTGAAAGCCATAAGTCAGATTGATATTTGAAAGTTTGGATAATGTTGTTTCTGGATGATTAGTAATTGAAATAATCTTTGCGGAGGCTTCCTCTCTTAGTTTAACGACTCGTTCAATAATTTTATCAGTTTCACCAGAAGCTGATAAGACGATGCTTAAAACGTCTGGCGCCCCTTTTCCTTTGACAGCTTGATAAGGGTCAGAAATGGCGTAAGATTCTAAGCCAATGTTTGTAAAATAACGAGCTCCATATTCAGCTAAAGCGCCAGATGAACCCACTCCAATAAAGATAATATAGCGAGCTTCACGAATGAGTTTAATAGCTTCTTCAAGTTTTATCCCCGCTTCCTTAGAGGTTATTTTTCGTAAAAACAGATCGAGTTGCAATAAATTTTCATAATAATTAACTGGAATTTCTGCTAATTGATTTTGATTTTTGAGATAATACTTTAATTCTACCCAACCTTCAAAGCCAAGTTTTCTAGTCATTCGCATGACTGTTGCAGTCGAAACATGAACTGCTTGTGCAAGTTGTCTGACTGACATTTTATCGATAGTTGATAAATTAGATAGGATGAAGTTGAAAGCCGCAGTTTCTAGTTCATTGAGCGTACGTACTTGCTCAGGTAAGAAATCAATCATTTTTACTGACCAAACCTTTCTAAAAGTACTTCTAAGTTATTTTTGTAAGCCTGTCTTTTTAAAACGACTATGATTTACTGACAGAATTCTCTGATTCATTGATAAGTATTTTTTCAAAATAAAATAAGCTAGCTGACAAATTCGTCAACCAGCTTAGTTCACTTTTATACTTTAGCTATCAAAATATATTTACTGACAGCCAATCTTGTGGGTTTTATCTGATGAATATTCTAATTGTCATTTTTATTTTACAACAATATTAACCAATTTATTTGGAACAGCAATGACTTTGACAACATTTTTACCTTCAAGTGCCTCAGCAACGGCTTCGCGACCAATTTTCTCAAGTTCATCACGTCCTAAGTCTTTGGCAATTTTGATTTTTGCTTTCAATTTTCCATTGATTTGAACAACAATCTCAACTTCTGATTCAACTAATTTACTTTCGTCAAAAGTTGGCCAAGCAACATAAGAAATTCCAGCTTCATTCCCTAATTTTACCCAAAGTTCTTCGGCAATATGTGGTGCGAATGGTGCCAAAAGTTGAACAAATCCATTGGCGTATTCCAAAGGTAAAACTTTCGCTTTATTTGTCGCATTGACAAAAATCATCAATTGGGAAATAGCTGTATTAAAATACATCAAGTCCAAACGCTCAGTGACATTTTTCACTGTTTCGTTATAAACTTTATCCAATTCTCCATTATTTTTGTCACTAATCTCTGAATTATCAATCATCCGAACGACACGATCAAGGAATTTACGAGCTCCTTCAAGTCCTTCTTCTGACCAAGGAATACTTGCATCAAGTGGTCCCATGAACATTTCATATACACGTAATGTATCAGCACCATAATGTTCCACAACATCATCAGGATTCACGACATTTTTAAGAGACTTAGACATTTTAGCTGGTGCTTGTTCAAGTTCTTCGCCCGTTTCCATGTGGTAAAATCCACCATCTCGTTTTTCAACTTTGTCAGTTGCAACGAGTGCTCCACGATGGTCGCGATAAGAAGTTCCCAAAATCATTCCTTGGTTAAAGAGTTTTTGGAAAGGTTCTTTAGTTGGCACCACTCCTAAGTCATAAAGTACTTTATGCCAGAAACGAGCGTAAAGTAAGTGAAGAACTGCATGTTCAGCTCCTCCGACATAGATATCAACTGGCAACCATTCTTTGAGGAGCTCTGGATCAGCCAAGGCTTCAGTATTGTGTGGGTCGATATAACGGAGGTAATACCAGCTTGAACCTGCCCATTGAGGCATTGTGTTCGTTTCACGACGACCTTTTACACCGTCTTCTCGTGTAACTTCCAACCAGTCTGTCAGATTAGCCAATGGTGACTCACCAGTTCCCGAAGGTTTGATGTCAGAAGTCACCGGTAAAACAAGTGGCAATTCATTTTCGGGTAGAGCAGTTGATGTTCCATCTTCCCAATGAATAATTGGAATTGGCTCACCCCAATAACGTTGACGGCTAAAGAGCCAGTCACGCAAACGGTAAGTGATTTTTTTCTTCCCGATTTTCTTTTCTTCCAAAAATTCAATGGCTTTTTCAATCGCTTGTGCTTTATCAAGACCATTCAAAAATTCTGAATTAATATGCGGACCATCTTCAGTATAAACGGCTTCTTCTACATTTCCACCCTCAACAACAGGCAAAATTTCAAGTCCATAAACTTTAGCAAATTCCCAGTCACGTTCATCATGAGCAGGTACAGCCATGACAGCACCGTGTCCATAAGAGGCCAGAACATAATCTGCAACCCAAATTGGCATCTTCCGTCCATTAATTGGATTAATCGCATAAGCACCTGTAAAGGCGCCAGTTTTTTCCTTAGCGAGGTCTGTACGAGCCAAATCAGATTTGAGGCTGGCTTGACGACGATAATCAGCGACCGCTTGAACTTGCTCAGGCGTTGTAATTGCATCAACTAAATCATGTTCAGGAGCCAAAACAGCATAAGTCGCGCCAAAAAGAGTATCAGGACGAGTTGTAAAGACTTCAAATGATTTGTCCGTTCCCTCAACTTTGAAGGTAACGTCTGCCCCAACTGATTTACCAATCCAGTTTCGTTGCATTTCTTTGATTGACTCTGGCCAATCCACTTCTTCAAGGTCTTCAAGTAAACGTTCGGCGTAAGCTGTAATTTTAAGCATCCATTGACGCATTGGTTTGCGAACCACTGGATAACCTCCGCGTTCAGAGGTACCATCTGGTAGTACTTCTTCGTTGGCAATGGCAGTTCCGAGTTCTTCAACCCAGTTCACTGCAACTTCTGCTTCATAAGCTAGCCCTTTTTCATAAAGTTTAGTGAAAATCCACTGCGTCCATTTGTAGAACTTAGGGTCAGTCGTATTTACTTCACGCTCCCAATCATAACTGAAACCTAAGCTATTGATTTGACGTTTAAAGTTAGCAATATTTTCAGCTGTAAATTCCGCAGGGTCATTCCCTGTGTCCATAGCATATTGCTCAGCTGGTAAACCAAAAGCGTCCCAGCCCATTGGATGAAGAACATTAAAGCCTTGAGCACGTTTGTAACGGCTCAAAATATCAGTTGCTGTATAACCTTCTGGGTGTCCCACGTGAAGTCCAGCTCCAGATGGATAAGGGAACATGTCTAGGGCGTAAAATTTTGGTTTTGTTTTATCTGTCCCAGTGCGGAAAGTTTGATTATCCGCCCAGAATTTTTGCCATTTGGCTTCAATTTCTTGATGATTGTATTCCATATTAAAGATTTGAGTTCAACAGTATCAAACTCAGTTCCTTTCTCATATATTCAATGTTTTAAACTGATGATTATAATAAATTGTAAGCAAGAGTTAGGTCACTTCCTGAAAGTTGCAAGCCATATTTTTGCTCATATTTTTTTATTTTATTAATCAGGGTATTTCGATGGACATAAAGTAATTTAGCAGCTTTTGTTTGATTCGCGCTTGCCTTATACATTGCCTTCACTAGTTTTTGATCCTCAGGATTTTCTAATAATTCTTTACGAATCTCATGTAAAATATTATTTTCCAAAAGATTTAAGCTTTCTGATAAAATATACTCACTAAAAGTAGAATGATTTTCAAAAATTTTACTTTCTTCAGCATAAACTTCCGAGAGCCTATTTTTATCAACAAAGCGACCGACATAAGCGGTCACTTCTTCCCCCATATCTTGGGAAAGTGTTTGAAAAATATCAAAAAGTTCTGAAGTGGTGGGACTGTCACTTGAAAAAAATTCAATGACAATCTTTTGTTCTCTAAGACTCTTCACAAAATCAGGCAAAAGTAACTTTAAGGTGTTTTCCAATTCCTCAAAGTTATTTCCGGAAAATTGTAAAATGCGATAGCGGCCATTAGGAAGGTTGTCGATACTCAATTTTCTGTCAGTAAAAATTAATTCTGTCAGTAATTTTTCTCGTTCTGTCAGCTGACTTGGGTCAACCTTCTCATAAATTTTTCTAATTTTTTCTAGTTCCATTTTTTAAAAAAGCGACCCCTGGTCGCTTGAAGTCTTATCGTAAATCCACTTTGAATTCTAATAAATACTAGTTAGGCTTAGCAGAACAATCGCTCATTTAGCTAAATTAATTTAAAACTAGTTTTAAATTTGTTCTGAAGGAAGATGTAATTCAAAGAGTGGTGACAATGGACGACGTTCATGAATGCGAATAATCGCATCAGCAAGTAAGTGAGCAATTGAAAGTTGCACAATTTTTTCACTTTGACGTTCTTCTGGCATTTCAATAGTATCCAAAACAACCAATTTTGTAATTGCTGAATTATTAATCCGATCAATTGCAGGTCCTGAAAGTACGGCATGAGTACATGAAGCATAAACTTCGGTTGCCCCAAGTTCTTTCAATGCGTTTGCTGCAAGGGTAATTGTTCCAGCTGTATCAATCATGTCATCAATCAAGATACATTTTTTACCTTGAACGTCACCAATAATATTCATGATTTCAGCAACATTGGCACGAGGACGGCGTTTATCAATAATAGCAAGTGGCGCTTTTAGGAAGTTTGCCAACTTACGTGCACGTCCGACACCACCATGGTCAGGTGAAACAACAACGATATCATCACCAGCAGAAACTAATTGACGACGGAAGTATTCAGCAATCAGTGGTGACCCCATAAGATGGTCAACTGGAATGTTGAAGAAACCTTGAATTTGTGGTGCGTGAAGGTCGAAAGTAATTAAACGGTCGGCACCAGCAATTTGAAGCATGTTTGCTACGAGTTTTGATGTGATTGGTTCACGGGCACGAGCTTTACGGTCTTGACGAGCATAACCGTAGTATGGCAAGACAATGTTAATTGATGCGGCAGAGGCACGACGAAGTGCATCCATCATAATCAAGAGTTCCATCAAGTTATCATTGACAGGGTCACTTGTTGATTGGAGGATAAACACATGATCACCGCGAACTGATTCGTCGATATGAACGACAGTTTCGCCATCTGAGTGGGCACCAACACTTACTTTTCCAAGCTCAATTCCAATTTCTTTAGCCACTTTTTGGGCTAATTCGTGGTTAGAAGAGAGCGAAAACAACTTCAAATTTGAATACGACATGAAGAGCCTTTCTTTAATTCCTAAAGAACACAGGAGTTCTATTTTATGTAGTTCTATTTTACATTAAATTCCCAATTTTTTCAAACGCTCATGGGCTTTATTTTCATGGAAACGTTGACAAGTAAAAAAGAATCTACTAAAGTCTGCAGATTCTTTTTAATTTCTCACTTTATTAAACCTTTATAATAATTCTTTGAAGAGTCCTCTAACGAAAAATTCTTCATCAAAATCTTGTAAATCATCAATTTTTTCACCCAAACCAATGAGTTTAACAGGAATTTTTAGACTTTGAACGATAGAGAGCACAATCCCACCTTTGGCTGAACCATCAAGTTTGGTCAAAGCAATCCCTGTAATCGGAGTAACGGCTGAAAATTCCTTAGCCTGTTGAATCGCATTTTGCCCCGTCGTTGCATCAAGTGCCAAAATTGTTTCGTGCGGTGCATCTGGAACTTCACGTTTAATGACTTTTCCGATTTTTTCCAATTCTTTCATCAGATTATCTTTATTTTGCAAACGACCAGCCGTATCTACAAGCAGAATATCATAATTTTCTGATTTAGCTTTTGCTAGAGCGTCAAAAACAACTGCTGCTGGGTCAGAACCAGCTGGTTTTGTAACTACTTCAACTTGTGAACGATTTCCCCATTCAACCAATTGGTCAATGGCTCCAGCACGGAATGTGTCTGCGGCGGCGAGAAGTACTTTTTTGCCCTCATTTTTATAGCGGGCAGCCAATTTACCAATGGTTGTTGTTTTACCAACGCCATTAACCCCAACAAAAAGCAAAATGCTCAATCCTTCTGGTTGAATATCCAATTGTGTTGGTAATTTTTCACCATCAAACTTATCAACAATTTTTTCAATAATCAGCTGGCGCAAATCATCTGTCGATTTAGCATTGATTAACTTGGCTTCTTTACGCAATTCTTCGGTCACTTCCATCGCCAAATCAACGCCGACATCTGACATAATTAACGTTTCTTCAAGCTCTTCGAAAAATTCTTCATCTACTGTGCGGAAATTGGCAAAGAGTTCATTGAAACCATCAGAAAATGTCTTACGAGTTAAAGTTAATGATTGCTCGTATTTTTTCTCAGTTTCCTCACGTGATTGAGTGAAAATATTAGCCAAAGCATCAATGTCAATGACAATCTCTTCTTCATCTTCGTCAGTAACATTTTCCTTTGCAATTGTTGAAACTTCTGAATTTACTTCTTTGTCGGTCATTTCTGCTGATTTTTCATCAGTAACGACTACATTTTCGCGCTCAGGACTAATCGTTTTCTCTTTAGAAACAGGTCCATCAGCAATTTCTTTTGAAACTTCTTCTCTTTCAATGTCAATTACTTTACTGACAGATTCGTCAGTAACATTTTCTAGGTCAACTGGCTTTGGACTTACTTCAGTAAGTTCTGTAGTTTCTCTTGTTTCTTCTTCATTCTTAGGCTCTTGAGTGTTCTCAACAACTACTTTTTCAATGACAGGCTCGTCATGCTTAGTTTCTTCTTGTTTCTTCTTTCCGAAGAGACGGTCAAAAAGTCCCATATTTTCTCCTTAATATAAATATCATGCATAGATGATAAAGTTCATTTGTAAAATATAAATTTTAAATTAATTTTTTTCTTAAAAATCCGAGTCCTAAAAGTAGGATAGCAACTGCAGAAAAATCAATGATTTTTGAAATTAAAACAAAAGCTGTTGTCTTTACCCAGAAAGCTAACAAAATAACTGACAAAGCATGACAAACAAAAACTAGACCCATGAAAAGTGTTAAAATCATCATTTTTTTATGACTCTGTCCTTCATTCGCAAATTCTAATAGTGGTCGATTAAAAACAAGTGATAGTAAAAAAATTGTCCCAATTGCCGCTGTTAAAATGGGATGCCAAAGCTTGAAGGCAAGATTATTGCCATGAGTCAAATAAACGGTCAAAAGTGAAATTAAAAAACCAATTATTGCCACCAAAGAAACCGGATTAATTTCTTTTCTAACAATCAAAGACCAGACCATATGAATAACCGGAAAAGCAGTCGCGATTCCGAGTGCTAATGTGTCTGTGCTGCCCCAAGTTTTCAATAATAAGTAGGCAACAACAGGTAAAATTATTGCGAAAATTAAACTTGGCAAATATTTCTTTATTTGAACTTCATCTTTCATTTCAATTCCTTAAAGTACATATTTTTCAATCATATGGGCCACGGCATGTTGGTCATTTGTTAAATCAGAAATAATTCTGGCTTCTTCTTTAACAGCGGGCACAGCATTTGCCATTGCGACTCCATAACCCGCCCATGATATCATCGATAAATCATTGGCTTCATCGCCCATAGCCATTACATTTTCTGCCCCTAAATTCAACTGATTCGTCAATTGTGTCAAACCATAAGCTTTATTAATCCCTTTAGGCATAAATTCTAAAAGTTTAGCCTGTGTTTTAAAAATCTCAAATTCTTCAAAATAAGATTCTGGAATTTTGCTTAATTGAGCATCTAGCAACTCTTTATCCGTACAAGAAACGATTTTATTGTAAACAACATCTAGTGGAACTTGGTCAAACTCAACTTTAATGAAAGTCAGGAGTTTATTCAACGTATCATATTGAGAAACAACGTCACTTTTGGTCATATAAACCTTTTCTTCACTCAAAACATCACATGGAATTCCTAGTTTTGTAGTTAATTCTTTAATTTCAAGTATTTCATCATGAGTAAAACTTTTTTTAGATAAGATTTGTCCCGTATTTCTTTGAACCAGACCACCATTAAATGTAATAGAAAAGTCTTCAAAATCGAGCATTTCTAAGGTCTTAAGAAAAGGCTGAATCGCAATCAGAGGGCGGCCAGTTGTCAACACAACGTGGACCCCTTTTTGACGTGCCGCATCAATGGCCAGTCTATTTTCTTTTGAGATTTCTTTTGAAGAGTTAAGTAAAGTCCCATCCAAATCGAGGGCAATCAGTTTAATTTCTTTATTCATTGCTTTATTATAGCACAGCGTGTCATTGAGATTCAATAGGTTTAAATGAACATGGAAAGTTAATCTTTTAATAACTATCATTCCTATAAAATTCAAATTTAAAAAGCCACTTCACAAAGTGAGTGACTTAACTTCTTTTCTAATGTCTTGGAGGGAAAAGTTTAAAAATAAAAATGCAATCCAATAATATTCCTATTAAAATCCTCTTAAGCTATCCTATTGAAGAGTGGAAAATCGTTAAAACTTCAAGAGACTTTCTTAAGCCATAGGTTCTCTACTAATTATTTTGCAGTTAAAGCAGCCATAGTCATATAATTGTAAGGATTATTGAAATGTGGTAAGAAAAATAAGTCAAGAAGAGCGAGCTCATCTATTGTCGTTTGATTTTGAATGGCCAAGCTGAACATATTTATATTCCCTGCTATGATTTCACTATAACTGGCCATTTGTGCTCCAACAATTCGGCGGCTCTCTTTTTCGTAAACAATCCGAATTTTAACTGTTTCATTGCTTGTCTTGAGAAACCAAGCTTTCTGCTTATCTTCAAAATCAGTGTATAACACTTCTAAGCCAAGTTTTTTTGCACTTTTAACTGAAAGCCCTGTAGAAGTCATGTGATAACCAAAAATTGAAATTCCATTTGACCCTTGTACACCAGCAGATTCTAACAGGGTTCCAGCAAGATTATGAGCCGCAACAATTCCAGAACGCACAGCATTTGTGGCAAGAGCAATATAGGTAAAATCTTGTAGAGCATTAGAATAAATCGACGCTACATCTCCTATTGCATAAACATTCGGATCACTCGTTTGTTGATATTTGTCTACTTTAATTGCCTTGTTTTTAAGTGTCTCAAGTTTCCCCTCTGCTAAAACACTATTTGGTTTAAATCCAATACAGTTGATTACCATATCAATTTCATAAGCCGCTTTATTTGTTTTAACTTGTGAAACTCGATTATTTTTTTCTTCATATCCCACTACGATTTCTCCCAAATGAAGTTCAATACCATGTTCTTCTAAATTGTTATCCATCGTTTTTGCAAATTCTTCATCGTAGTATGTGGCAAGAGAAGTTGGTTCAGTATCAAATAAAAGAACTTCCTTCCCGCGACGTTTTATTCCTTCGGCAACTTCAGTACCGATATAACCAGCTCCAATAATAGCAATTCGATTAACTTCTGGTCTAGAAAGTTCTTCATCAATAGCTTGAGCTTCTTGAAAAAGTTTTACGAAATGGACGCCTTCAAGCTCACTTTCTGAAGAATCAGGAACAATTGGACTTGAACCTGTTGCAAGAATTAGTTTGTCATAGCTTTCAATTAAAAATTCTCCTGATTTTAAAGTAACATTTACTTCTTTCTTTTCAAAATTAATTAACGAAACCTCTGCTTCAGTTAATATTTTGGCACCCTTTGTTTGAAAATCAGATGATTGAGAATAGAACAAATCATCTGTTTCATCAATCTGACGCCCTAACCACATAGCAGTCCCTGCACCAATATAGCTCATATTGTTGCTACGATCTAGCATTAAAATTTCATGTTCCGGATAGTTATCAAGTAAAGTGTTCGCTGCAGCAATTCCTGCATGGTTTGTTCCAATAATAATGATTTTCATAGTGAAAAAATCTCCTCTTTAGATTTTTATTAGACTTTTGAAATTAATGTATAAATAGTCGAACTAACATTGTTTCTATTAATTTACAGATGTTTCTTAACTCGAACCAAGAATAACCAAAACATTAACAGAAACTTTCTTTTTAATATCATTCGCTATCTTACAAGTTTATTTTAGCAGTAAGATTTAAATCTGTCAACAATATATTAAAAATAAATAATTTTAATATAAAATTATGGCAAAAATACATAAAACATTCATTCACAAAAAAAGCTTTATAATATAACATTCTTATATATTTTTCTATTTTTTAGAAGTATTAAATGTCTTATATTTATTAAAAAAACAAGATAAATAAATTTTAAATTATAAATTAATTAAAAAATACAAAAACATAAGCATAAGCAGTATTTTTATTTACCGTCCCTTCTTCCACTCAAGTAAAAACTTCTCTCTATTTGAAGTTGCTGTATTTTACTGAAACACTCTCCTTATTTATTACTCACCATAATAGTTTCAAAGTAACTTAGAATAATTCCTCTAAACGATGAGAGTTTAGATTTTTGATTCTTTTATTATAAATTGAGTGCTTACAGGATGCATTGAATAAGATATACAAATTAATTATAAAATGCATCAAAAAAAGCTTGATGTTTTTCATCAAACTTTTATTTTCACTCATAGAACTACTTGTCCGATTTTTTTCGCTCAAAAGATTTTTGAACAAAATAACCCGAAAGCCAAATAGCAAATAAAATCCCTAACATTCCCAAAAGCATCGCTGCAACTTCTGCCATCAGTAATTTTGAGTTAAAAATATCGGCCAAACGATAATTTAAACGTACAAACCAGAGAATTAAACCAACTGTCGCTCCCAAAACTCCAAAAAATAACGTATTGACTGCTGTTCCCAAAATTTGTTGAGAAATGATTTCCCTTTGACTTTTAAATTGCTCAAGACTCATGGACTCATCTTGCTCAACAACTTCTGAAAGGCTGGCAGCTAAAGCCATGGCTGATTCAGCAACCGCACCAAGCATGGAAATAACCATGACCACAATTGCGACATTTGAAAAATTAAGACCCACATTTAATGACAGGTTTTCTAATTCATCAACATCTTCTGTTGCAAATCCTTGAAATTGACCAAAATGTTGAATGATTAAAGCCAGAATAAGCAATGATAAGACAACAATGATACTCGTTTTAAAGGTAATTAATGTAACTTCACTTTCGTCAGCAGACATAAATATGGCGATTGCCAAAATAATTACTGACAGGATAACCAGAACGACTATCGCATTAAAGCCCCATGAAATTAAGGTAATCAGAACAAAAATCGCAATAAAATTGAAAGCTAAACCGATAAGATTACGTAAGCCATCTTTTTTAGCAACTAAAATCATCAAGACAATTAATAAAATCAAGAGGATAAGGAGTGCATTCATAGTGAAATCCCCTTTCCTTGATGACTTCTAGCCAGAGCAAAACTTGTGAAAACAGCGGTAATTGGAACAGCCAGTACAATCCCAATGGCCGAAATGATTGTTTGCAATAATCCAAGATTAAGGCCAACCGTCGCAATATAAGACCAAGAATTGCCATTTCTCAATAATAAGAGGGTCATTGGTAAAGTTTCCGCCATAAAAATCATGAACAAAACATTTGTCAAAGTTCCAATAAGCTCTTGACCAATTGAAATTCCCGATTTAATGTAATCTTTGCTAGTCATATTTATTTTGTTTAATTTATTTTGTCTATCCAAACCAAAAAGACCTGCAACAATATCACCTGTTCCATCCATGATTGCTCCCAAGACCGAAATCATTGTGCCAACAAAGAAAAATTCTGATGGATTTTGGGTCACATAGTCTAAATATTCAAAGTGAATGCCAGAATTTCCTGTCATCTTTAAAACGAATAAAACAATCGAAAATGTTAGAGCCGTTGTTAAGACTGTGGTAATAAAGGTGTAAAGCATCTGCCTTGTTGGTCCTAAGACAAACAAGAGCGATGAAGCCGCAAAAATTACTGACAGAAGTCCAAAAAGTAAAATAACCGGTGGATTAAATTCAACATTGAAGGCGATAACGATGACAAAGTATAATAGATTTAAAATCAAGGATAAAAGCAGAAAAAGCGAAGCCTTAAAGCGTTCAAAACTGATTAGAAAACCAATAAATAAAACGACAAGAGCAATAATTAATGCATCTCTTTTTAAGGTTACAATCTGATAATTTCCCGAAATTTTCTTTAAAATCACTTGCTGACCGACTCGATATATCTGTCCAGTTGTCTGCGATAAGGTTGTCGTATTCTCTAATTTCAGGCTTTCAGGTTCTGAAGCCTTTGCATTGAGGACTTTTATCGATAATTCTTGTGTTATTTGGCGGTCTTTATTTTGGAAATCATCACTAACTTCATGATTGCTTAGCGTTTTAGCAACACTTATTTTCCCAACTGGTGCCTTATACAAGAATTGGTCATGACTAACGAGAAAAAATGCGACAAGAGCAAATATAATGGGCAGTAGCATTTTTTTGAATATCCATTTTATATTCATAAGTTTCCTTTTACAAAACCAAAAATAATTATTTTTAGTTATTATTTTTTAAAATGACAAATCAAAAGACGACAAAGCTGCCGTCTTTTTTATTAGGCTTTTAAATCACTGACCTTATCAGAATGTTCTATCGTATCATGCAAAGTTGCTAAAGCTTCTTTAGACTTTCCAAAAGTGAAGAATTGATAACGTTTGCCAGCATAAGAAAATCCAAAACCAAATTTAGTTGTTTTTACGGCTGTAATGTATTTTAAATCAATTGTTTTCATTCGCACACGCGGAAAAGTTGTAAAATGAAGCTCATCATCAGCAATGAAGAAACGATGTGGCCAAATCAAAGTGATAAAGATAATATATGAAGCAATTGCCAAAATAGTCAAAAACCAGTTGCCCTCTTTATTAAATTCATAAAAAAGTGTCCGCTCGAAGCTTAAAATAATGATGCCCCAAAGCAAAACCAATCGATGATTAAGTGACACTGGAAGAAAATATCCTGTTTTCATTGGTTCCTCTCTTAATATAAAATGCTGATAACTTTGGAAAGTTGAATAGGTCATTCTAAAGATTTCCGTCAGCAATTTATTTATTTAATTTTTATTAATCTTTCACTTTTGGTGAATCTTGTCCTTTTTGGACTTCTGGAATATCAACTGAATAATCTGGTAAAGTTGATTTTCCTTGATTTTGGCTCAGCAAGCTATTTGATCTAGCTGCTAAGTCTTCGTTTTCCTTCTTCAGTTTCTTCTCAGTTGCTTTGACCGTGTAGTTGTAATCTTTAGGGTCAACAGCTTTGAAGCCTTCCGGCGTGTAGAATCTGAGGAGATTTTGATTATTTAATTTATCAGATGCTTTCAAGAGATCAGAAACTTTTTGCTTGGTTTCTTTGACATATTGTTCTTGTTGAGCATTAAGTTTCTCAATCTGCAAGCCTGTTTGGGTGTCATAAAAACTTCCATTCAAACTTGGCTGCGTAATTGTTGGTGTAACAAATCCACCATTTCGCAGAGCCACAAAATCTTGTCGGCCAGAAGCAAACATATCTTGACCAAATTGAACATATTTCTTCGTATCAATTCCAAGTAAATGTTCTAGCGTTGGCATGACATCAAGTTGACCAACATAGGTATTGATGATATGGCCACTGGTTTGTCCAGGAATATCTACCATAAATGGTGTTCGTTGTAACATCGTAGTGTCATAACTATTAAGCGTATCTCCGTTATAACCAACATAAGGAGCAAAAGCCTTATTATCACTACCAGAAATTCCGTAGTGGTCACCATATAATACAATGATTGATTTATCGTAAAGACCTGATTTTTTCAAATAATCATAGAACTGTTGAACCGCTTGGTCCAAATAATGAGCTGTTTCAAAGTAACCGTCAACTAACTTATTTCCTGAATCAACAGTTGCGAAGTTTGGATCTTTATCTTCATCGTCCATTGTATAAGTTAAATGGTTGGTAACTGTTAAATATTTAACATAAAATGGCTGTTGCATTTGTTCAAGCAATGGTACTGAATCACGGAAGAGTAATTTATCTTTGATTCCCCAAGGACTCATGTTTGATGCGGAATTATCAAAGAAACTTTGGTCAAAGAAATTTTGATAACCCATTTGTTTATATGTATTCAATCGATTATAGAAAGCACCAACATTTCCGTGAACTACAGCCGAGCTATAGCCATCGGTTTGATTCAAAATTGCTGGCATAGCTTGGAATGTTTGTGTTGAACCATATTTTGCAAAAAGTGAGCCAGCAGGCAAACCAAATGTTGAAGTTTCCAATAAGTTTTCGGCATCAGATGTTTTTCCTTGTCCAACCTGATTAAAGAAATTACTAAATGAATAAGTAGAATTTGAATGATAGATTGAATTTAAGAATGGAGTCACAACATGCTCTTTACCGTCTGTCCCTTTGATTTTCAAATCAATCAAAGCTTGTTGGAAAGATTCTAAGTGAATTTCAATGACATTACGGTTTTTAGCAATCCCATACATTTTCATATTTGGCGCCAAATAACGATTTGAAGCAATGTATTTTTGAATTTCTTGCAAACTTTCTTTGCTAGCATCTTTACGTTGCGTATTTGCCAAATGAGTATAGTAACTGTCAGTTAGCATCCATGGGCCTAAGCCAAGATAACGTACAATATATGTTTTGTCTGATTGAGCTTTGCGCAAAATTAACTGATGCTTATTAAAATCGCCGAACCAAAAGTTCAAACCAAATAAAGCCAAGCCCATTGAAAGATAGGTAAATGCTCTTTTGGCACCAACTGGACGTTGGTCAAATTTGATTTTTTTAGCAATCAATAACACGATAATCACGACAAGGTCAATCCAATAAACCCAGTCCATCAAATGAACAGGAACTGAACCAAAGTCAAAACCATGTTGGAACATTCCAGCTCCACCCGTCATCGTATCAATCGTGATAAAATCGGTAAATTCTCGATAATAGAGAATATTGAGGTAGAGCAAGAAATTTGCTGCAATGGTCAAGACTAACGTTGCTAGATAAAATAGCGACGTCCTTCTAATAAAGAGTAATACAGCAAAGCAAATCGCTGTAAAGCCAATCGGATTAATAATCATCAGCACTAATTCTGCTGGACCAACTCCCCGAAGATTAAAAACTCCGAAGTAGGCAATCATCGATTTAATCCATACAAAAAATACAATAAAACTAAGCAAACCAACACGTGTGTTGAAAGCAGATAGTAATTTTTTCAATTTATTATCCCCAGAAAATATACTCATTCTTCCTTAATATAAAGAAAAACTGCAGTCAATTCATTAATAATTAACTTATTAATAAATACGAAAAACGCCAGATTTCATCAACTTTGAAATTAATGAAATTTTTTAAATTCATGTTTTTATTGCTTAAATTATACGACTTTCCTTGTTTTTAGGCAAATCATATACCAAACCATAAATTAGGCAGTCCTTCAAAAATCAATCTATAGTGTAGCATTTATAAATTAAAACTATCTTAAATTTCAATTTACTGCTGAATCAAGCTTAACTGAAATCATCTTAGAAACCCCAGCGTCAGCCATTGTAACCCCATACATCGAACCAGCTGCTGCCATTGTTCCTCGACGATGTGTTACAACGATAAATTGATTACTATTGTCAAAGTGATTCATATAATCACCAAAACGTTTAACATTAGCTTCGTCAAGCGCAGCTTCAACTTCATCAAGAACCACAAAAGGTACTGTGCGTACTCTTAATATCGCAAAAATCAAGGCTAAAGCTGTCAGTGCTTTTTCGCCACCACTCATCAAATTCAAACTAGATAATTTTTTACCAGGAGGCTGAACCTTGATTTCAACGCCAGCTTCAAGAAGATTATCACTTGTTAACTCCAAATCTGCCATTCCCCCTGCAAACATTTGGGCGAAGGTCGTTTTGAAACTCTCACGAATGGCATCAAAACTTGTTTTGAAACGAATTTTAACTTCATCATTCATATCATCAATTGTATTCAATAGCAGATTTTTAGCTTCTAACAAATCATCTTTTTGACTTGATAGGAAACTAAAGCGTTCATTCACTTCATCATATTGAACGATAGCATCTAAATTAATCGGACCTAATGCCTTAATTTGACGCTCTAACTCTTTAAGTTTTTGCTCTGCTGCTGCTAAATCTTCCAATTTTTCAACTGTAGCTTGCGCTTCTTCAAAACTCATTTGGTGTTCACTATTTAAAGTTTCTTGAAGAGTCATTAATTGACCTTCAATTTGCTCCAATTGCATTTCGTAACGCGTTTTTTTCGTATTAAGTTCCTGCGTTTGTTGAATAAAGTCTTGATTATGCTGTTCTAAATCTTCCATTTGAGCAGCTAAGTCCTCACGCTCGAATTTTAGACTGACCATTCGGACATTAATCTGACTCAATCGTTCTTCGACTTCTGTCAGTTGTTTTGAGAAATTATTTCTCTCTGTTTCATCAAATTGGACAGGATTTAAAAGTGCTGTCAGCTGATTTTTTTCTTCTGATAATGCTGACAAGTCAGCCAATAAACGTTTTTCATCAGCTTTGATGAACTTCAATTCACTGGCAACTTCTGATTGTCGAAGTTGGGCATGATTCAAAGCCTTTGTTTTTTCTGACAGTAAGTTTTTGTGAGTCTGACTATTTGTTTTAACTTCTTCAAGTTGATTTTCAATTTCCCCTTTTCGTTGGGTAATTTTTGTAAGAAGCTCTGATTTATTTTCATTTTGTCGAGTCAGCTCAAGCAGATTACTTGTTGATTCTTGAGTGGCTGACAGATCTGTCAGCTGTTCTAAAGCACTCTTTTGTTCTACTAATTGTTCGATTTTTAGATTTAAAGATTGCTCAACAAAACGTTTTTCTTCGCCTTGACTTTTCAAAATTTCAACTTCTTTTAATAAGTCTTGACGTGTTTTTTGGGCCTTTTGAACTGCTTGTTCTGCTCTTTTTAATTTTTGTTCAGACGAAACGATTTGTTTTTCTAAATTAGCAATTTCAACAGAAGTAAAGGTCGTAGAATTACGTTTTCCAGCTCCTCCCGCATAAGAACCTCCGGGATTTATTTGTGTACCATCAAGCGTGACAATCCGTACCGTATAATTCATCATACGCGCAATAGCAGTGGCATTTTCTGCCGTATCCACAATCACTGTTGTTCCCAAAAGTGAGCTCATTGCCTTGTGCAATCGCTCTTCAAAATGGACAAGATTGATAGCCAAATCAACAAAACCTGTCATATTTTGAATACGGTTTAGTCCATTAAATTCTCGACCTTTAATTGTCGTCAGAGGAAGAAATGTTGCTCGCCCTAAACGTTTTTCACGTAAGAAGGCAATCGCCCGCTTCGCCGCATTTTCATCTTCGGTGACGACATTTTGACTCCCACCACCTAAAGCAATATCAATGGCCGTTGTATATTTAGGGTCAAAGGTCAATAAATCAGAGACCACCCCAATCAATCCACCAATTTCAGATGCATTTTGCATGACCGCGCGAACTCCAGCAAAAAGATTACTATGGCTGTCACGAATATTTTGCAAAGAGGCCAAACGAGCTTTATGTTGATTGAGTTCTTGCAGATAATCATACATTTCATTTTGTGCTAAACGCTCTAATTCTGCTTGTTTTTTCTCTGCTTGATTTTGCTTTTCAAATTCTGCTAACAAGTGGCTGATTTCGGCTTGTACAGCTGTCAATTTTTCTTGTGTTTCAGATAAATCTTTACTTATTTTTTCAAATTTGGTCAAGTTTTCTCTGACAGATTCATCCTGCTCGGATTGGCGACGACTCAAATCAGCTATTTCTGCTTTATTTCTTACAATTTCATTAGAGATTTGAGCTTCTTTTTCAACCAATTGGACAAATTCATCACGCAAACGCTCCATGATTACTTCTGGTGATTCAGAAAGGGTCGCTAAATCCGCTGACAAATCTGTCAGTAATTTATCTAATTCATTTTTTTCTGTCAGTAAAATTTCTGATTTTTCCTGAACCTCTGACAAATCTTGTTCCACTGTCAGCAAACGGCTTTTTAAATTTTCAAGTCGTTCTTCACGTTCAGCAGCTGATTTCTCTGATGAATCTTTTTGAACATCAAAGAGTTCAATTTTTCTTGTTAGATCTGATTTTAAATTTGAAAAATTAAGCTGATCCGTTTGCAATTTTTCTTGTTCAGATTCGACCTTTTGACGCTCTCTGCGCAACTGACCGACTTGTTCATCATATTCTTTTTTACGAGCTGACAATTGCTTTAATTCAGTGACCACTGCTGTCAAATCAAGTTCAGTTTGGTCATATCGAGCTTTTTTAGTTTCCAATTGTCCAACTAAAACCGCTAGGGATAAATCAGAACGCACGGCCTCTAACTCTTGAAAACGAAGTGCCACATCACGTTGCGATTGTAAGGGAACCAGCTGACTATTCAACTCAAAAATAATATCTTCTAAACGATCAAGATTGTCCTGTGTTGAATTTAATTTAGATTCCGTTTCATTTCGGCGATTTTTGTATTTTAAAACACCTGCCGCTTCTTCAAAAATGGCCCGTCTTTCTTCTGGTTTTGAATTAAAAACCGATTCAATTCGACCTTGAGAAATAATTGATAAAGAATCACGTCCTAAACCAGTATCTGTAAATAAGTCATGAATATCGCGTAAGCGACATTTTCGACCATTCATCAAAAACTCCGAGTCTCCATTGCGATATAAACGTCTTGTGATCACAACCTCTTCTTGCTCATCTTGCCCTTGTAAATAATGGTCAGAATTATCAAAATGGGCAATGACCTCAGCGTAATTTAGTGCTTTTCTTTTCTCTGTTCCAGCAAAAATAACATCAGGCATTTTCCCGCCACGAAGTGCCTTAGCAGACTGTTCGCCTAAAACCCAACGTAAAGCTTCAACAATATTTGATTTTCCAGAACCATTGGGACCAACAACCGCGGTTATCCCTTTATCAAATTCAACTTTAGTCTTATCGGCAAAGGATTTAAAGCCGACAATTTCCATTTTTTTAAGATACATGGTTTTGCCCTTTTATTGCATTTTCTGCAGCTTTTTGTTCTGCCACTTTTTTGGATTTTCCTAGACCACGACCCAATTCTTTGCCATTGTTATAAACCGCCGCAACAAATGAGCGGTCATGGGCAGGTCCTTCTTCTTTCAAGATGTTATAGGTAATTGTGGTTTCACCACCGACTTGTAGAACTTCTTGCAATTCTGTTTTATAGTCAATCACTTTAACATAATCATCATTTTTAACATGGGGAATCACGACATGTTGAATAAACTTACGAACTTCATCCATCCCTTGGTCAATAAAAAGGGCACCCAAAAACGCTTCAAAAAGGTTTTCTAGTGTTGTCTCTCGGTCACGGCCACCCATTTTTTCTTCCCCATGACCTAATCGTAAGAACTCCCCAAATCCACAAGAACGTGAAAAGTTAGCCAACGACTCTGTCCGAACAATACTTGAACGCATTTTCGAAAGCTCCCCTTCAAGTTTTTCCGGATAAGTTCGGTAAAGGTAATCTGAAATCACCAAAGATAAGGCGACGTCTCCCAAAAATTCCAAACGTTCATTGTTTGCAATCTTTGGGAGCCGTTCTTCATTCGTAAATGAAGAATGTGTAAAAGCCGTTTTTAACAAGTCTTCATCATTGAAGACTAATCCATAATCATTTTTTAATTTTTCTTGAAGCTTGAGCATAAAAATCTCCTTCACTTAAAACTTCTATATCATTTATAGTTTTATCCCTTATTATACCAAAAAAAACTTTTTTTGTATGACTTTCCTTGTGGAATGGCACTTTTTAATGGCTTAAGAATAAAAAACATTAGATAAAGTAAATTTTATCTAATGTTTAAATTTGCAAATTTTATTTTTCTAGCTTAGATTGAATGACCTTATCCAGATACCAATCCACATCATCTTTAGAATAGCCTCCAATTTGACTATGGAAATTTTTCTCCAATATTTCTTTTCTATCTAAACTTGTCATTAATTGTAAAAATTCATCTACTTCTGCTTTCTTATAACCGTAGATTAATGAGCGAAAATTTGGATTATTCAAATCAATTGATGCCAGTTTTTCTTCTTGTTTAATCCTATTCTCCTCTTGATGTGTTTCTGCATAACGATGGGCAGCAACTTCTTTCAAAAAGAACTTTACATCCATTTTTATATATCCATGAAACTCTGATTTAAACTTCTTTTTTGTAAGTTCATCTGATAAAGAGGGTTTTTGCGAGATGAATAATAAGTATTCATCTACTTCTGCTCGATTATATCCAATTCCAAGCTCACGCGAATTCCAAAATAAACTCGCAGTTTTAAATTTTTTCAATGATGGATTTTTTAACTCCGCCAGCTCCTTGTCAAATCTATCATCTTTATCATTCATAAAATTTCTTCCTCCATAAAATCTACTCTTTCAGACTCTATTACCCAAAATTATATCATTTTTCTTATAATAAATTGATTTCATGAAAAATAAAATTAATTCTGATTTACACATTAGGAATAAATAAATCCCCTAAAGTAGCTGCCATCACTGCTTTTATCGTGTGCATCCGATTTTCGGCTTGCTCAAAAACGACTGAATTTTTAGAATTAAAAACTTCATCGGTGACTTCTAATTCATTAAGATTATAATTTTCTTTTATTTCTTTCATGACTTCGGTATTCAAATCATGGAAACTTGGCAAACAATGCATGAAAATAAAGTTTTTATTTATAATCTTATCCACCACTTTTTGATTGATTTGGTAGGATTTTAGTAACTTGATTCGCTCGGCTGTTTGGCTTTCTTCACCCATGCTGACCCAGACATCTGTATAAACGATATCGGCATTTTCAAGACCATTTAAATCCGAACGAATGCTGATTTTGCTGTGTGTTCTTAGCGCATAATTGCGGGCAAGTTTTTGAATTTCATGAGCAGGTTGCAAACTTTCTGGCGAGATAATTGTTACATTGACTCCCAAAATTGCCCCTGTCACCAGCAACGAATGGGCCACATTGTTTCGACCATCACCAACGTAAGCAAGAGTCAGACCTTTTAAATAACCAAAATGCTCTTTAATTGTCATAAAATCAGCTAACATTTGCGTGGGGTGCCAATCATCAGTAAGACCATTCCAGACTGGCACTTGCGAGTCTTTCGCCAAGATTTCTACATCACTTTGTTTAAAGCCGCGAAATTCAATGCCGTCAAACATGGTTCCCAAAACCTTTGCCGTATCCGAAATGGATTCTTTTTTCCCAAGCTGAATATCATTTGGTCCTAAAAATTCTGGGTGTGCCCCCAAATCAATGGCAGCTGTCGTGAATGCGGCTCTTGTTCTTGTCGAGGTTTTCTCAAAAATAAGAGCAATATTTTTATCTAATAAATATTTATGTTGAATATGTTCTTTTTTTAATTTTTTTAGATGAATGGCAAAGTCAATCAGATATAACAACTCATCTTTACTAAAATCTATTTCTTTTAAAAAACTTCTTCCTTGAAACATTCTCTCTCCTTTGTTTGCTTATATCGTCAGTAAATCTGTCAGTGATTAATCAAAGTCCCTTGACCTCTGTCAGTAAATAATTCTAGTAATAAAGCATGTGGCACTCGTCCGTCGAGTAATACGGCCTGTCCCAAACCTTCTTGCATGGCGTATTTAATGGCTTCTATCTTTGGAATCATGCCGTCAGTAATTTTTTTCTCTTTAACTAACTTTTCCAGATTGGTCAGGTTAATTTCATCAATAAATGAACCTTCGTCAGGAAAATTACCATATAAACCGCGTACATCACTTAATAAAATAAATTGCTCGGCACAAAGCGCTCCAGCGATTCGACTGGCTGCAGTATCAGCGTTGACATTATAAATTTCCCCATCAAGACCAATAGCGGCTGACGCAATGACTGGAACAGCATCTGTTTGATTGATTCGCTCAATGATTTCCGGATGAATCACCGTAATTTCTCCAACATAGCCTAAATCTTCAGAAATTGGCTTGGCTTCTATTAATTTACCATCAATTCCTGAAACACCAATCGCATTACCTCCTAAGCGAATGATATCTTGAACCAAACTTTTATTTACTTTTCCAGCTAAAGCTGTCAGTGCCAATCGAGCTGTTTTTTTATTGGTCACGCGCAAACCCTGAACAAATTGACTTTTTTGTTCATATTTTTCAAGTAATTCTCCAATCGCAGGTCCTCCGCCATGAACCAAAACGACTTTAATTCCAACTGTTTTAAGTAATAAAATATCTTTTAGAATACTTTCTTTCACTTTTTCATCAACCATGGCATTGCCGCCGTATTTGATGACGACAGTTTGGTCACGATATTTCAGAAAATATTTGAGACTTTCAGTTAAAGTCTGGGCTGTATTATGTGAATCTGTCATAAAAGTTTCTCCAATAGCTCTGCTCCTTTTTGCAATTCTTCTTTGGTCATGACAAGCGGCGGCAATAACCGAATGACATCGTGTCCAGCTGCCAGAGCAAGCAAGCCATTTTCGCGTAATAAAGCAAGAACTTCGGGCACTTTTTTCTCGTCAGCAAGTTGAATGCCAATCATCAAACCTAAGCCTCGAATGCTTTTTACTGTTGATTTTACTGACAACTTTTCTGTCAGTAAATTTAGGAAAAAATTTCCTTTGTCAGTAATATTTTCTAAAAAATCATTGTCCATTGCTGTCAAAACTTGATTGGCGCAGGCCATAGCCAAGGGATTTCCGCCAAAAGTTGAGCCATGTTTCCCAGCAGAAAAATAATGGGCATAGTGATTTTTAGCCAACATTGCGCCGGTTGGAAGACCATTTGCCAAGGCTTTAGCAACTGTGAAAATATCCGGTTCAAAGCCAAAATGTTCAAAAGAAAAAAGTTTTCCTGTTCGCCCAATTCCTGTTTGAACCTCGTCAACAATCAATAAAATTCCATTTTGTTGACAACTTTTCAATGCTTGAACAAAATCTGCTCGAATTGGCAAAATGCCCCCTTCTCCTTGAATAATTTCAAAGATAATAGCGCCGATTTTCTCATTTTCAACCACCTGTTGAAGGGCGGCCACATCATTATAAGTAGTCGCCACAAAATCTGGGAGCAATGGTGCAAATCCAGCTTGAATTTTCTCTTGCATGGTGGCACTCATGGCTCCAAAAGTTCGACCGTGAAAACCATCAGTAAATGCTAAGATTTTGTGACCTGCTTTAATCAATCGTGTTAATTTTAAGGCAGCTTCATTAGCCTCTGTTCCAGAGTTACAAAAGAAAGCTTTGTATTTGTGATTTTGACTTAACTTTGCTGCCACTTCTTCTTGCAGAGGATTTTGATAAAGATTTGAAAGATGAGCCAGATTGTCAAGTTGGACTTTAACAGCATTCTTGCCCTTTTCAAAAGTGTAACCTAGATTCATCACTCCAATGCCGCTAGTGAAATCCAGATATTTATTGCCTTTGTCATCATAAAGATAAACGCCCTGACCTTTGGTCAAGCTAAATGGTAAGCGTCCGTAATTTTCAAATAAATCCGTCATTATTTTTCCTCATTTTTTCAGCTGGTATATAAAGCATTAATTTCAACATACTTGTAAGTCAAGTCACAGCCCCAAGCCTGTCCATTGCCATTTCCACTATTTAAATCTGCCACAATCTTAATCTTGTCTTCTTTTAATTTTTCAGAAAGAAAAGCATTGTCAAAAGTGACTGGCGTCGAATGATAAAGGACAAGTTCATTTTGAATTTTCAACTCAATATCATTAACTTCAAAAGTTGCCACTTGCCCGATAGATGAGATAATTCTGCCCCAATTGGGGTCAGCTCCAAAGATAGCCGTTTTGACCAGGCTTGATCCGACAATTTTTTTGGCAATCATTCTAGCTGATAAATCATCTGGTGCTCCTTTGACCGTCACTTCAATCAACTTTGTTGCACCTTCTCCGTCAGCTGCAATTTCCTTAGCCAAATGCTGACAAACCTCTGTCAGCATTTCTTTAAAAAGTTGATAGTCTTGACTGTCAGCCAGAATTTCTTGATTTTTGGCTTGACCATTTGCCATGACCAAAACCGTATCATTGGTCGATGTATCTCCATCTACCGTGATTTGATTGAAGGTTTTTTCAATGATTTCTGACAGCATTTTTTGAAGTAAGCTTTGCGAAATTTTGACGTCAGTTGTGATAAAGGCAAGCATGGTTGCCATGTTTGGATGAATCATGCCAGACCCTTTGCAAACGCCAGCCATATTGACCATTTTTCCACCAATCTCACTTTCAAAATTAATTGTTTTACATTTAGTATCAGTCGTTAAGATGGCTTTGGCAAAATATTCGGGCTTGCCATTTTGTGATAATTTAGAAATTCCATTGACCATTTTTTCCATCGGAAGTTGAAGGCCAATCACCCCTGTTGAACAAACTGCCACTTCATCGGCTTTGATTTTAAATTTTTGAGCAAATACTTTTTGCGTTTTTAAAGCATTTTGAAACCCTTGTTCCCCCGTTACCGCATTAGCCACTGCTGAATTACAAATAATTGCTTGTGCTTGACCATTTTTGACAATAGCACGGTCGATTAAAACAGGTGCCGCAGCAACTTTGTTTGTAGTAAAAACGCCTGCAATCACAGCTGGAACGTCACTCAGAATCATTCCTAAATCCAAATTTTTATATTTTAATTGTGCATGAACCGCGTCCGCAACAAAACCTTTCGGACTGGCAATTGTTCCCGTTATTTTCTTCATTTTTCCCTCTTCTATAATCTTGGCATAAAGTTTAAACCTAAACTTTCATCATAGCCAAATAACTGATTAAAATTTTGCACTGCCTGTCCCGCAGCTCCTTTCATGAGATTATCAATCACTGATACAATGCTTAAAACATTGGTTACTGGATTGTAGGCCAAACCAATATCACAAAAGTTTGTCCCAATCACATCTGAGAGCTGCGGCATTTGTCGTCGTATTCTAACAAAAGGTTTGTCAAGAAAAGCCTGAACATAAGCTCTTCTTATCTGCTCAATGTCGAAATTACTGACTACTTTTGCATAAGTACTGACAAAAATTCCTCTGCTAACAGGAATTAAAGAAGTTGAAAATTGCAGGGCTTGAAAATTCGGATTCCAAATTTTTAATTGTTGAGCAATTTCCGGAATATGCTGATGAGCATTGACTTTATACATGGACATATTATCCGCTACATTGACAAAATGACTTGACTCAGAAAGTGTCTTTCCAGCTCCTGACAAACCCGATTTAGCATCAACAATAATCGAATTTAAATCAATCATTTCATTTTTCACGGATGGATAGAGCGCAAGTAGAGTTGCAGTCGCATAACAGCCGGGATTAGCGATATAGTTCCCACTTGCTTTTCCAATATCCGCCAGATGATATTCCGACTTTAATAAATATTCATTTTTTATATTTGTATTTTTATACCATTTTTCGTATGTTTCAACTTTTTTTAAACGAAAATCTCCTGATAAATCAATGACAGGAAAATCTGCATCTATAAAAGCTAAAGCCAAGTTTTGACTCACTCCAGATGAGGTTGCAAAAAAGACGGCATCACATTCTGTCATGATTTCTTCGTCATTAAATTCACTGACAGTCAAGTCAGTCAAGTTTTCTAATTGTGGAAAAAGCTCTGACAGTTTTTCTCCATAATGACTTGTTGCACAGACTTTTACCACTTCTACTTCTGGATGACCATAAAAAATTCTAAGAAGTTCTAGTCCACTATAGCCTGTAATTCCAACAATTGCGATTTTTTTCATATCTATACCCTTTTCGTGTATTTTTATACACTATACTACTCTGATTTTTATTTGTCAAGAATTCATTGTATTTTTATACACTTTTTCAAAAAAATAAAAAAAGTAGAACATTGCTATTCTACTTTTTTAGATTAAATTCATCATTATTTATGTATTTTAATACATTTTAATTTTCGTAAATTCCAATATGTTCATGTTGATATTTTCCGTCTTCAATCATTTTTACGACCGCTTCGGCATAGTCAGCATATGAAATTCGGCTTTTTCCGGCTTTATTGTGTCCCAAAACATCTCCGGTGATTGTATAATCATTTGTTTCTAAACCTTCTGGGTCAAAAAATTCTGCTGGGGAAAAGAATGTGAAATTGAGTTTTGAACTTTCATAAATCAAGCTTGCTTTAGCCATCTCCAAAAGTGTTGGATAATAAGGCAAATCCGTTGGTGTTACATCTAGTAGGCGTTGATCGCGGTTCTCATCAAGATAAAGTGAACTTGCTCCTCCCACGATGATTAAACGACTTTCTGAACCGTCAAGAATTTTTATCATTTTCTCTGCTACTTTTGAGTAATCTTCTTCTTGACCTGCTGGTGCACGATGAGCCAAAACGATGGCATCAAATCCAGATAAATCTTCTGCGGTCAATGCAAAGATATCTTTTTCAAGAACAGCAGTCACTTGATTTTTTAATCGCTCTTTATTTCTGACAATGGCAGTCACTTCATGACCATGACTAAGAGCTTTTTGGGCAATTAAACTTCCAGCTTTACCAGTAGCAGCAATCACAGCTATTTTTTTCATTACAAACTCTCCAATCCTTTATTTATTTTTATTATAACAAATTAAGTAATTTTGGCTTCTAAAAATGGTTCAAAAAAAGCAGCAAGTGCTGCTTTACTATATTTATCGGCTTAAATCCACTCTTTTCCCAAGTTTATCCATCACAAACGCCCCAACCAATAGACTGGCAAATTCACCCAGACCAAGTGTCAACCATGTCACAAAAAATGGGGCTCCGGAGACAAATTTTAGCTCAAGAGCAATGGTAAACATACTAATTGAAAAGAAAATTGCAAAAAACAGAAAGGCTTTATTTAACTGACCATTCCAAAAATACTGTCCTTTAAAGCGTTCAAATAAGAAAAGACCAAGACTTAAGAAAATTAAAGTTGATAAACCACCAACAATCACATCGACCCAAGTGAAAGACAAAAAGTTTGAAATCATACAGCCAATCGTAACCGCAATAATATATTTTTTATTGAAGAATGCTGTGAAATTTAACATTTCCGACACCCGAAATTGGATTGGCCCATAAGAAATCGCGCTCAGACCCGGCGTCATCGTTAGAATAACATAAAGAGCGGCAACAATCGCAATCGTAACAATATCATAAGTTCTAGACTTTTTCAAAATACTCTCCTTTGGCGACAAAATGTCGCGTTTAATATGCTTGAGCAAAGGGAAGAAGGCTCAAGGGTTGACTCGCAATTGAGCAACGTTTTTATTTTAACAGATTTTTGAACAAATGAAAAGGAGTGACAAAGATTTTCTTTCATCAGTAAATAGAGAGAGGTTAGTTTCGCTGACAGCTGCTAATTTTTTGTAATCAATAAAAACTCTCTCAAGACAGACCATCAAGTAAATGTGCCAAAAAGAAGCTCAAAAATTACTGACAGAATTTTTTTCACGGAAAACAACCAATTGAGCAACTCGTCAGTAAAATCAATGAGTCTGTCAGTACTTTTGTAATTAATACAGACTTTCCTACAATAAATAAAAGACTTACCAACATGCTGATAAGTCTTTCAATATCTTTTATTTAATTGTCCAACCTCCATCAATTGGAACAATTACTCCCGACATATAAGAAGCCTGTGGACTGGCTAAAAAGAGGGTCAGATTAGCCACTTCATCAGGGCTGGCCCATCTTTTAGCTGGTGTCTCATCTGCTACCCACTGAGCCATCTGACCATTATTTTCAGTAAAATCAGCCGCATTCATCGGAGTATTGATTGCCCCCGGAGCAATGGCTGCTATTTGAATCCCATGTTGCGCCTCATCTAAAGCCAATTGTTTTGTCAGTCCAACAATAGCATGCTTACTGGCCGTATAAGCGACACCGCCTCCACCTGCCACTAAGCCGGCAACCGAAGCCATATTGATAATGACTCCTGATTTTTGCCTTTTCATTTTAGGTAAGAAAGCCGAAATCATCAAATACATCGAATTGAGATTCGTTGACAAAATACGTTGCCATTCTGCAAAATCGGTTTCTTCCAAGGTTTTATAAGCATCTAAAATGCCCGCTGTATTGAGTAAAATATCAATCATTCCCACTTCGTTAGACAATTTTTCAACTGCTTGAGCATTGGAAACATCAACCATTTTTACTGACAGATTATTTGATTTACTGACAGATTCGTCAGTAAATTCTTGTAAGTCAACAGCAACAACTTGTGCGCCTTCGGCCAAAAATGCTTTTGTTTGAGCCAAGCCAATACCACTGGCAGCACCTGTAATTAGCACTTTTTTCCCAGAAAATTTCATTTTGTAGCCTATCTATTCTATCTATTCAACCAAGGCCCAATCATCAGCCAAAACGTCGCAAGGCGTTGGTGCCCACATTGAAAAACCTTCACCCTCTCCTGAGACATTAATCAAGAAATAAGGGGTCACTTCTAACTTTTCACCAGATTCTAAAACAATCGAATCATAAAGTTTGACATAATTTTCGGCACCAGACCAGCCTTTAGTTCTAACTACTTTTTTTCCAGCTTTAAGTAAAGCTAATGCTTCTTCAAAAGTCATTTTTTTCCTCCATATTGTTTAAAAAGGGGCTTTCGCCCCTCTTAATATTACTGACAGAATTGCCAGCTCTACTAACGATTCCTTTATCTACAACTAAAATGCTCATTATTCAATCGAATTTTACTGGCGGAGCTTGCCCGCAATATTATTTATTATCCAATCAATGAACCAGCAGGAACATCAGCATCAACGGTCAAGACACGCAATTGATCCCCAAATTCAGCTGATAAAATCATTCCTTGTGAAACGTATTTTTTCATCATTTTACGTGGTTTCAAGTTGGCTACAATTTGTAATTTTTTACCTACTAATTCTTGTTCATTTGGATAGAATTGTGCAATTCCTGACAAGATTTGACGTGGTTCAGAATCACCAGCATCAAGCTTAAATTTCAATAATTTATCAGAGCCTTCCACACGTTCCACTTCAAGCACTTCGGCAACTTTTAGTTCAATTTTTTCAAAATCATCAAATTTAATTTGTGGTAAAGTTAAATTCAATTCAACTTCTTCAGGCACCCATTCATCTGCCACCTCAGCGGAGTCCGCTGAGCCACCAGACATTTGTAATTTAATATAAGCAACCTCTTCTTCCACATCAAGACGTGGGAAAATAGGTTCGCCTTTTGCTACTACAGGATGAGTAAATGAATAACCAAAAGCTAGATTTTCAAGTAAAAATGATTCTTCATCCATTCCCAATTGCTCGAAGATTTTACCTGAAGTTGCACGCATAAATGGTTGTAAAAGGCTACCTGCAATTCGTAAATTTTCAGCCAAATGATACAAAACATTATTCAATTTTGCTTTGTCGTCTTCTGATTTTGCAAGGACCCAAGGTGCTGTTTCATCAATATATTTATTTGTTCTTGAAATCAATGTCCAAACATCAGCCAAAGCCACGTTGAATTCAAATTTATCCATTGCTTTATGGAAATGACTGATTGTTTCTTCAACCACTTCTTCCAAACTTGCATCAAATTCAGTCGAAACTCCAGTTGCTTCGATTTTTCCGTCATTATATTTGTTAATCATTGAAACTGTACGATTCAACAAATTCCCCAAATCATTGGCCAAATCAAAATTAATACGTCCAACAAAATCTTCTGGAGTGAAAATTCCATCTTGTCCAAAAGAAATCGCACGCATCAAATAATAACGAACCGCATCAAGGCCATAACGTTCAATCAACATCTCAGGATAAACAACATTCCCTTTTGATTTAGACATTTTTCCGTCTTTCATCAAGAGCCATCCATGTCCGAAAATCTTTTTAGGAGCAGGTAAACCTAGAGCATGAAGCATAATTGGCCAGTAAATCGTATGGAAACGAACAATTTCTTTACCAACCATATTAATTCCAGGCCAGTATTTTTTAAAATTACTGTCATTGTCAGAATTATAGCCGAGCGCTGTAATATAGTTCAATAAAGCATCAAACCACACGTAGACCACATGCTTAGGATTAGAAGGGACAGGAATTCCCCAAGTAAAACTTGTCCGTGTCAAAGCCAAATCTTCTAGACCTGGCTTGATGAAATTATTGACCATTTCATTTTTACGAACCTCAGGTTGAATAAAATCTGGATGTTCATCATAATATTGTAAAAGCCAGTCAGCATATTTTCCCATGCGGAAGAAATAAGTTTCTTCTTCAACCCATTCCACTTCATGACCAGAAGGTGCAATGCCACCAGTAATATTTCCAGATTCATCTCGGAAAATTTCTTCAAGTTGTGTTTCAGTGAAAAACTCTTCATCAGAAACAGAATACCAACCCGCATATTTTCCCAAATAAATATCATCTTGTTCCAATAACTGTTCAAAAGCCTTCGCTACGGCTTCTTCATGATAAGTGTCTGTAGTACGGATAAATTTATCATAAGAAATATCCAATTTTTTCCATAATTCTTGAACATCAGCCGCCATTGGGTCCAAGTATTCTTTAGGAGTCATTCCCAATTCTTCGGCTTTTCGTTGAATTTTCATTCCGTGTTCATCAAGCCCTGTTAAATAAAAAGTATCAAAGCCCATCAAACGTTTGTAACGAGCAAGCACGTCACAAGCAATAGTTGTGTAAGAACTACCAAGATGCAACTTACCAGATGGATAATAAATTGGGGTTGTAATGTAAAAAGTTTTGTTTTCTGTCATATTTTCCTCTTTCCGAGCAAATGAGGCTCGATATTTGAGAAGATTCTCATCTAAATATTATACCAAAAAACCTCTAAAATCGCATTGTCTGATTAAGTTTGTTATAATTATCATAGAAAAGTTAAGAATTCCTTTAAGTCACAGCTCTTTGGAAATTCTTTTAAAAAATAAAGGAACGATTATGAACTATAAATTTATCTCATGGAATATTGACTCACTCAATGCTGCATTGACTGGAACCTCAGAACGTGCTGCACTTTCTCTTGCCGTTGTTAAAAATCTTGCCCAAGCACAACCAGACGTTTTAGCCATTCAAGAAACCAAACTTCCTTCTACTGGACCTAAAAAAGCTCATCTCGAAGTTTTGGAAGAACTTTTTAAAGGTTATAAAATCGTCTGGCGTTCATCAGTAGAACCTGCTCGTAAAGGATATTCTGGAACAATGATTCTTTATAAAGAAACTCTACCAGAACCAGTCATCACTTTTCCTGAAATTGATGCTCCTGAACCTATGGATGCCGAAGGTCGAATCATCACCCTTGAATTTCCTGACTTCTTTGTCACTACGGTTTATACACCAAATGCTCAAGAAGGTCTGACGCGACTTGATTTACGTGGAATTTGGGATGATAACTACCGTAACTATCTCACAAGCCTTGATGCTCAAAAACCTGTCTTTGTTTGTGGAGATTTCAATGCAGCCTATACAGAAATCGACTTGGCCAATCCCCGTGGCAATCACAACTCAGCTGGATTTACCGACCAAGAACGTGAAAAATTTGGTCAACTTTTAGAGGCTGGATTTACTGATACATTCCGTAAACTTCATGGTCCTGTTGAGAAGTTTTATGAAGAAGGACGCAGTATTTATACTTGGTTTGCCCAACGTGCAAAAACCTCAAAACTAAATAATTCAGGTTGGAGAATTGATTATTGGTTAGTTTCCAATCGTCTTGCAGATGCAATTAAAGTTTCTGAACCCCTTGATTCTGGCGAACGTCTAGATCACGTCCCAATTCTCTTAGAATTTGAACTCTAAAATAAAAGAACCTTAAAGGTTCTTTTTTATTGTCAATAAAACAAATAGAGGCTATAATTGAGTGAAAATAGTCAAGGAGAAAAATTATTATGGTTGATATAAATTTAATATTAGCAGAGCATCAGACCTTAGAAACTGAGCGCTTGATTCTTAGAAAATTACAACTTGAGGATGCCACAGAAATGTTTAACTATGCTTCTAATCCAGAAGTTGTTCGTTATACTAGCTTTGAACCGCATGACTCGGTAGAGACAACCAAATCCACAATTGCCAATTTTTTTCTGCCTGATGGTCTCAATCATTGGGGAATTATTGAAAAAACTTCAGGACAACTCATTGGGGAAATTTTTCTTAATATTATCAAAGAAAAAATTGTTGAATTTGGTTGGATTTTAAATCAAAATAGCTGGGGCAAGGGATATATGCCAGAAGCAGCCAGATGCCTTTTCAAGCTCTGTTTCAATGAGTTGGGGATTGAGGTCATTCAGGCCGAACACCTAACAGAAAATTCAAAATCAGGTCGTGTCATGGAAAAATTAGGAATGAAGCATTTAGGAAAGGTTTATTCTTATTTTCCTAAGTTTAAGCAGCCTATTCTTACAGACTATTGGGCAATTACCAAAAACGAATATACTTTACTTCATTAACTTACGAATGAAAGAAATACTAATAAAAAATTTTATTTTTTTGGATTTTTGTGGTAGTCTTAAAATATAAAAAAGATGACGAAAGGCTACTAAATGTCCCGTTCTGACGAAATTATCCGGATTGTGAGTGATTATAAAAAAATCGAAGTCACTCAACTTTCACAATTACTCGAAGTTTCAAACGTAACAATCCGAAAAGATCTTGATAAACTTGAAGAAAAAGGAATTATTAATCGCCAACACGGTTTTGCTTTGATTAATAATACAGATGATATCAACTTCCGTTTAGCAAAAAACTATGACTTAAAGCGTAAAATTGCCATTAAAGCTGCTGAAAATATTCTTGATGGGGATACAGTGATGATTGAATCTGGCTCTACTTGTGCTCTACTCGCTGAAGAGTTAGCCTTTAATCGGAAAAATGTTACCGTCATTACTAACTCTGTTTTTATTGCCAATTATATCCGGAAATCCGATTCCGTTAAAGTCATCTTACTTGGTGGAGAATATCAAAACAACTCCCAAGTCAATGTAGGTCCACTGATAAAAAAGGTAGTTGATGAATTTTATGTTGACAAATTATTTATCGGCATTGATGGTTTTGACCCCATACGTGGTTTTAGAAGTAATGACCTTGCCCGTAGTGAAGCCATTCATGTCATGGCCGCTGCCGCTAAGGAAGTCATTATTTTAACTGATGCTTCTAAATTTAAGCAAAACGGCACCGTCACTTGTTTTTCATTCCCTGAAATTTCGCAAGTCTTTACTGATAAAGCGATCAGTAAAGAAACCGAAGCAATTCTTGAAAATCAAAATATCAAAGTCACGACTATTCAATAAAAAATGGACAATGTCCATTTTTTTATTGACAGATTTTCTAAAATATGATATATTTTCTTCATAAGAAAGATTTTCGCTTTCGTTTGAAAGTTTAGCTTTTTTAGAATCTCCTAAGATTTAAATATTATTACATAAAAAAATGAGTCTAACCAACTCATTTTTTTATATTTTTTCATAAGATGATTCTTTAAAACCAATCTGCTGAACTTGATCATTTTTTACGAGTAATGGGCGTTTGATAAGCATTCCATTTGATGAAAGAAGTTCTGCCATTTCTTTTTCCGATAATGTTGCTAGCTTATCTTTAAGATTCAAGTCACGATAAACTAAGCCACTTGTATTGAAAAATTTTTTAATGGGAAAGTCAGCTTCTTTAAACCACTTTTCAAATTTTTGCTGACTAGGTGGTGTTTCCTTCAAATCAATCGCTTGATAGTCTATACCAAGTTCATCTAATTTTGCTTTTGCTTTTCTACAAGTAGAACATTTTGGATACCAATAAAAATCGTACATTTTCCCCTCCTTAAATCCAGTCTTATTATAGCATAATAAAAAGTCAATTTTTATAAAAATTTCTTGATAAAAAAACCATATTATTAACATAATATGGTTTTTTATTGCTGACTAAGTTTCAGCCATCGTTATTTTTTCACAATCAATTTGATGGCTTGTTCAAGTTTTTCTTCCTTGTCAGTCACTTCATTATCCAGTAAAAGCTCTTTAAGATTTTCTGCCACGATTAGACCAATCAGACTATCTAAACTAGAACGAACTGCAGTCAGTTGCCTGACGACATCAATACACTCCTCACCTGAATCCATCATGTTTAAAACACCTGACAGCTGACCATTAGCCCTTTTCAATCGATTTTCCATTTTTTTATCATATTTTTTCATCAGCATCTTCCCTTTGTTTATTCAATTAAATCATTCCTGACTTTACTATATAAACCAAAGGCTCCATCTAAATTTTTAACTTGATAACCTTCTTGTTTTAAGATCCGTTCAGCATTGTAAGAGCGAAGTCCTGACTGACAACTTACGATATATTGAATCTTCTTATCCAGTTCATTAAGACGTCCACGGAGCTCATCAAGTGGAATATTTTGAGAATTTTTAAATTTACCTTTAATTAGTTCATTAGGATTTCTTACATCAAGCAAAACTTTTCCTTTTGCCAATTCATCTGCAAGCTCATGCCACTGAATATTTTCTGACTGTCCCAATATAATATTCATTGCAGCATAACCAGCCATATTCACAGGATCTTTAGCCGAGCCAAAAGGTGGAGCATAAGTAAATTCTAATTCTGGTAAGTCAAATACAGTGAGTTTAGCTTTAATTGCTGTCGATAAAATATCAATTCTTTTATCAACTCCTTCTTTACCAAGCGCCTGTGCTCCAAAAATTTCCCCACTCTCTGGCTCAAAAATTAGTTTCAGAACAATAGATGTCGCTCCTGGATAATATCCAGCATGATTGTTTGCCATCACATGAACAATTTTATGCTTCAGATTTAAGGACTGAAGTTGCGACTCTGAAAGCCCTGTACTTGCCACTTGTAAATCAAATACACGAACAATCGCCGTCCCGAGCGAACCACGATTTTCAACTGGCAAGCCACTAATGATATCAGCGACCTGACGTCCTTGACGATTGGCTGGAGAGGCCAGTGAAATTAAAGCATCATGTCCTAATTGATTTTTGACAACAATAGCATCACCTACCGCATAAATGTCTTTAACCGATGTTTCGTAATGTTCATCAACTAGAATAGCATTCCTAAGTCCTAATTTAATATCAGCCATTTTAGCTAAACTCGTTTCTGGTTGAATACCGACCGAGAGAATTGTTAAATCTGATAAAAGACTTTCACCATTATCAAGTAAAATTTGCTTGTCCTTAAATTCCACAGCTCCTGTGTTTGTCATTACTGATACATTATTTTTGATTAATTCTTCATTGACATAAGCAGCCATTTCCCGATCAATCGTTGGCAAAACATGTGGCGCTTTTTCAACGATTGTGACCGCTATTCCACGTTTTGCAAGATTTTCGGCCATTTCTATTCCAATGAAACCAGCACCAATGATCGTCGCCTTTTTAGGCGCTTTCTCTTTCAGCTGAGCCATTATTTTATCCACATCAGGAATATTTCGTAAAGTAAAGACATTGTTTGCCAGATCTAATCCTTTAATTTGTGGAACAAATGGTTTGGCACCTGGTGAAAGAATGAGTTTATCATAGCTTTCAAAATAACTTTTCCCATTTGAAAGGACTGTAATTTTCTTTTCTTTACTGTCAATTGCAGTGACCTCAGAATTTTCACGCACATCTAAGTTAAAACGTTTTTGCAATGCTTTAGACGATTGGACAATTAAATTTTCTCGTTCTTCAATTTCTCCGCCCACATAATAAGGCAAACCACAATTTGCAAATGAAACATAAGGTCCTTTTTCAAAAACAATAATTTCTGCCTTTTCCTGAAGACGACGCAAGCGGGTGGCCGCAGACATTCCGCCAGCAACACCACCAACAATTAATATTTTCTCTGTCATTTTTTGATTTTTCCTCTCCAAGCTAACATTCCACCAGATATATTGGTCACATCATAATCAGCTTTGCTCAATATTTTGTAAGCTTTTTTTGACCTCATTCCTGACTGACAGATGAGTAAGTATTTTTTGTTCTTATTTAATGATTGAGCGGTCAGTTGACTCAATGGAAGATTTCGGGCGCCACTAATATGTCCTCTTTTAAATTCCTCTACTTCTCGCACATCAATTAATTGTTTTCCTTTTTTTATTTCATCTGTTAATTCAGAGATACTTATTGTTTTTATTTTATTAAATAACTTGAACACATTTTCTCCTCAACTTTGTCACTTCTTACTTTTAATCAAAATCTAGCTGTCCATCCCAAGCTGAAGTGCCTCCAGAAATATTGATTGTTTCAATTCCTTTTGACAAAAGATATTGACAAGCCCTAGCAGAACGAGCGCCTGACTGACAGATAATATAACTTCCATCAGTAATTTCTTGATATTTTTCTTCTAACTGACTTAATGGAATATTTTTAGCTTCTGGAACATGCCCATTTCGATATTCAAAATCTTCTCGAACATCAATGATTATTACTTTTTTATTTTCTGTCAGTAATTTTAACTGACCAGCATCAATTGTTTGCACTTCATTGCCTCTTCTTTAGTTAATTTAAAACCATTATATACCCCCATGGGTATATAAGTCAAGTTTTATCACTTCCTAATTTATAAAATAAAAAAACCTAAGTTTTCAATCACTTAGGTTTTTGTTGATAAAAAATAGGAAATTAATTAGTTATCTTTTTTATGTTTGACAGAGTCAACCGTATCATTAAATTTTTCTGCAACATCTTCAGCAAGGTCAGAAGCCTTATCTTTGATATTTTCCAAGCCTTCTTTAGCTTTTCCCATAAGTCCTTCTGTTTTACCTTTAGCTTCTAGTTTTTCATCACCAGTTACTTTACCTGTGGTTTCTTTAACTTTTCCACTTACTTTATCTTTTGTTGCATCAAGTTTGTCATTTAAAGCCATTTTAAATCCTCCTCGTAATTTGCGATTTCATCTCAAATTATCATGAACGTTTCATAATAATTTTTAGAAAAACTAAATCAGTTAAATTTATCAATCATTGATTGATAAAATAGAATGTACGATTTCCCTCCTTTATTCTCTTCTTAATCTATTCTCATTCTAACATCCGTAGCAAAAAAAGTACAGAAAACTGCTCATAACGATAAAAAAAACTTGGAACATGCCAAGTTTTAATAATCATAAAGTTCTGTTGAAAGATATCGCTCCCCATTATCAGCACAAAGTGCTAGTATTTTTTTCCCTTTTCCGAGTTTTTTAGCCAAATCATAAGCTGCCCAAATGGCAGCCCCTGAAGAAATTCCGACTAAAAAACCTTCTGTTTTACCGATCTTTCGTGCGGTATCTAAAGCATCATCACTTGTCACATCCACCACGCCGTCATAAGACTTTGTATCCAAATTGGGCGACATAAAAGGAATGCCGATTCCTTGAATTCGATGAGGCCCACTCTCTCCTCCTGTTAAAATCGGAGATTCCGCTGGTTCAACGACAAAAGTTTTTATCTTGGAATTTTGACTTTTTAGATAATGAGAAACTCCAGAAATTGTCCCACCAGTTCCTGCGCAAGCCACAAAAGCATCCAGTCCTTCTTTACCAAAGGCTTCAATAATTTCAGGGCCTGTGCTCAATTCATGGGCTTTCAAATTGGCTGGATTTTCAAATTGCATTGGCATGTACCAGCCATTTTCTTTGACCAGCTGTTCACCTAAATCAATGGCAGCCTTAATTCCGTCAGCTGCTGGAGTTAATATTAACTTTGCCCCATAAGCTTGAATGAGCTGACGACGTTCTTTTGAGTAACTATCAGGCATGATAATTACGACATTATAACCCAAGGCTGCTCCAACCATGGCAAGTCCAATCCCTGTATTTCCAGAAGTAGGCTCTACAATCGTTCCCCCTTTTTTCAAGAGTCCCTCTTGTTCTGCTTGTCGAATCATTTGTAGGGCAATCCGGTCTTTAACTGAGCCTCCAGGATTGAAATATTCCAGTTTGAGATAAATTTCAGCACTGTTTTCTGGGCTATTTTTTAATTTTATTATTGGACTATTGCCAACTAATTCAGTGATATTTTCAACAATTTTTGCCATATTAATTCCTAAATTACTGACAGTCTTGTCAGTTCTGCTTAAGAATGACAGACTTTGAAGTTTACCATTCTGTCAGTAAATCATTCTCAATTTTTACTATCTAATTTTTCTGTCAGTTCAACAGGACCAACGGGAGCTGTTAAAGCGGGTGGAGAAATGAGTTGTAAGCTTTGCTTACAACTCTGTCAATAAATTATTATTTTTCGAGTGCTTCTTTGAGGTCCGTCAGTAAATCTTCAAGAGCTTCAACACCGACTGATAAGCGAATCAATCCATCTTTTATCCCAATTTCTTCCCGAAGTTCTTTAGGAATTGAGGCATGAGTCATTACTGATGGCACTTCAATCAAAGATTCGACTCCGCCGAGTGATTCGGCTAGTGTAAAATAGCGCAAGTTTTCAACAAAATTTTTAACCGCACTTTCGTCAGTCAATTCAAATGAAATCATTCCACCAAAAGCAGTCATTTGTTTTTTAGCAATCTCATGTCCTTCATGATTGACGAGACCTGGATAATAAACTTTTGAAACAGCTTGTGATGCTTCTAAAAACTCAGCGATTTTTTGAGCATTTGCTGAATGGGCCTCCATCCGGAGTGCAAGTGTTTTGATTCCTCTTTGGACTAACCAGCTATCTTGTGGACCAAGAACCGCTCCAATAGAATTTTGTAAAAAGCCAATTTCACTAGCGAGTTCATTTGAATTTGTCGTTACCAAACCAGCCACTACATCTGAGTGTCCTCCTAAATATTTCGTTGCAGAATGCAAGACAATATCCGCTCCTAGAGCGATTGGTTGTTGTAAATAAGGCGTCGCAAAGGTATTATCAACTAATGTTAGAGCATTATGAGCTTTAGCAATCCTTGAAATTTCTTTGATATCCAAGACTTTTAGGAGGGGATTTGAGGGTGTTTCAAAGTAGACTGCTTTGGTTTCTGCTTTAAAAGCTGCCTTTAAATCGTCAAGATTGCTCAAATCTACTAAATCATAGATTATTCCTGTCTTTGTCAGCACCTTGTCCATCAATCGAAAAGTTCCGCCATAAACATCATCAGCTAAGATGATATGATCGCCCGCAGAAAATAAAGATAGTACCGCGTGAATTCCAGCCAAGCCTGAACTAAAAGCAAAACCTTGAACCCCACCCTCTAAATCTGCAATTAATTCTTCCAAAGCATGTCGTGTCGGATTACCTGAACGTGAATATTCATATTCTTTAGGTTGTCCAAGTCCATTTTGTTTATAAGTTGATGTTTGATAAATTGGAACAGAAACAGCTCCTGTTGTTCTATCTGTTGAGATTCCACCGTGAATTACTTTTGTTTTTAAACTTGTCATTCGTCCTTTACTTTCTAATTTTTTCTATAATATAAAAATATCATGAAAGTTAAAAAGTCGCCATAAGAAAATGCTATGGCAGACTTAATATTTTTTATAACGATCTGAAATTTATTGACGACTTAAAAATTTTAGGAAATGACTAATTCCACTGTCGAGATTAGATAAAGTTTCATAAGTGGCTTGCTTTTTGACAAGTTCTGACGCATTTCCCATGGCCACCGAATAATGAACTTGCCCAAACATTTCAAGGTCATTCATCCCATCACCAAAGGCCACTGTATCTTTCTTACTCACTGCATAATAATCTTGTAAAGCCGATATTGCTGTCGCTTTTGTGACTGATTTTGGGGTCAATTCAAGATTATTTATGGCTGACGAGGAAACAGATAAATTCTCTGATGCTTCTAATTCGGTTTTTATTTCTTCTAAAATTTCAAAATCATCCTCAGAAATTATGATTCCATTGATTATTAGATTTGAAAACTTTTGTAAATCATCTAGGCTAGAAATTTTGATAAATTCTCTTTCTCCTTCTGAAACTAATCTTCCTTTATCCTCATTTTTGAAGTAATCCGGCAAATCTTTACTGTAAAAAGTTTCTGACAGCCCAAAGAAAAATAAGGAAACATTTTTTCTTTGACAAATTTCAAAAGCTTCAATTAGCGCTTCAAGGTTCAAAGCATTTTTTATTAATTTTTGCTCACAATCATAAACACAACCATTTGAAGCAATCACTTTCACTTGAGGATGTAAATTTTTTGCGACAGCTTTCGCTGCTTGATATTTTCTACCTGTCGCAAGATATACCAGAGTCCCTTGGTCAATAAGTTGACAAATACTGTCTTTATCAAGGGCTGATATTTTCATATTTGCATCCACCAAGGTTCCATCAATATCCATAAAAATCATTTTTGGAATCATATTTCTCCTTTAAAAATCAACTTTTACCGCTTTGTCTTTAGTCTTCTGTGACAACCCTTTCTTTTTGTGCAAGTTTATTTGAAAAGATAACAAATGGCATATAAACTAAGACACCAAGAACAATGATGATAAATTGTACAATTGAACCGCGGATATCACCTGCTGTTGCTAAATAACCAGATATCAAAGGTGGAGTCACCCATGGAATTGAAATATAAGTTGGGGAAACAAAATGCAGACTTGTTGCAAAATAAGCAATCACTGTTGATAACAAAGGAACAAGACAAAATGGAATGGCATAGACTGGATTAAACACAATTGGCAAACCAAACATCATGGGTTCACTGATATTAAAGATACTAGCAACTCCCCCAATTTCTGCCATTGTTCGTTCATCTTTACGTTTTGAAAAGATGAAAAGTGCAATCACAAGACAAATCATTGTTCCACCGCCACCCATATAAACATAGGCATCAAGGAAAGGTTGAGTGACAATATTAGGTGCTGTATGTCCAGCCTGAATCGCATCAATATTTTGTTGCAAACTTGTCAATAAAACTGGGCCAGAAATTGCACCAAATACATAAGCCCCATGAATTCCAAGAACAAATACAAAAGTTGATAATAAAACATAGAGTAGGATTCCAGGAAGTGATTGGAAACCACCCACTAAAGGGGCTTGCAAGAATTTCACAATAAGTTCTGGGACAGAGGAACCACTCAAGCTTTTGATAGTTTCTTCGACAATTGCAAAAATCGTTATGACTAGAATTGCCGGAATCAGTTTATTAAATGAATTCTCAATTGCTGACGGAACACTTTCAGGCATTTTAATTTTCAATTTTTGATTTTGTGAAAACTTACAGAGTAAGGTCACACCTACCAAAGCTGCAATAATTCCTAAAAGCATTGTTGTCGCACTTGTATAAGTTTGTGTGAGTGTCCCAGCAGCCTGAAAAGTCTTACCTCCCACACTCAAAACGCTGACAGTATTTGGAATTAAAGTGATATAGCAGGCAATGGCTACAATTCCTTCTAAAGCCCCATCTGTACCATAAGTTTTTGCCAAATGATAACCAATTTGGAAAGTTATCATTAAACCTAATATACCTAAAGTCCCATTGTAACCCTGAATACAGACATTTGAGATGAAATCTCTCCCAGGAATTCCCCTCAATAGACCTGTTGTTTTTTCCAATAATAGATTATTGATTAAGACAAAAATTGCGGCGGTAATCGTAATAGGAATCGTAGAAGCAAATGCATCACGAATCGCTGCAATATAACGATTTGCTGAAATTTTTCCAGCAAGCTGACTTAACTGATCAACCGATAACTTTTTCATATTCTTCCTCTTCAAGTAATTTTGATACTAACGTAAACCATTTTCCAGCTAAACCAACCCAAACTTCCTTATAGGTTGCATTATTAAACTGGGGCCAATAAGGAGCATCTTCATTCTCAAAGGTCTGTACTCCTACAGGCATTTCGCCAACTATTTCTCCTGATGATACGGTATACATCTCAGGAAATTGATGTCCCTCGCCAAACATCATGGATTGTCCAAAAGGATTTTTTCCTATCAGCCACTCCAATTGCTGATAGGCGATTTCTGTCAGTGATTTATCTCCTAAAAGTTTCCCCAAAAGAGCTGCACTTTCACCCATTGATAATAATATTGCACTATTCCCTCTAAAAGAGAACCAAACTGGAAATCGCTTAATATAATAATTTTCGGCAATCTGCTCACCAGCGACCAATTGCTCTTGAAACTCAATTTTCGCTTCTGGCCCGACTAATAAATGTTGCTTATCAAAAGATTCCTTATCTTGCCACTCATTTTTTTCATAAATTCCACTGGCAATCATTGGATAAGGAGCCGCAAATTTCATTAAATATTTTAGATAAGTCCCATAATTACTGACAGAAGTTGATAATTTCACTTTCAATTCTTCGTCAGTAATTATCTTTTGTGCTTCTGTCATGGCATAAGCGTAAAGGTGTTCTCTTGCTTGATGATTAAAATGTTGAAAAACTTTTTTCTTTTCATCCCGATAAAACATCCCTTTTAGTAAAGTTCCGTCAAAAAGAGAAATTCCGTCAGTTTCCTGACAAGCGAGCAATTCAACAAGCTTTTGCTCAACTAAAAGTTGATAATCAACTTTGTCAGTAATTTGATAAAGTAATGCAGCCGTCCATATCATAGTTGCTAGATAGCTGCTTTTAGAGGTTGAATAAGTATGCTCCCAACTGATGGGTTCATGCACGAAAGGTGCTTTTTTAAATTCTGTCAGTGCCTCTTCATAATCAATTTCTAAGATTGAGGCAATTTTTTCTCTCAAGTCAGATTCTTCGGATAAGGACAGATATATTTTCGCTAAAATACCTGTAATCAGAAAATTATCGTAAGAACTATTATGCACGCGCGCTTTCGCATCATCCATTGACCCAATTTGATTATCTGTCTAACGACTGACACCAGCACTTGTCAAACGATAGCCATTCCCCAGTCTAGTTTTGAAAATAAAATCTAAGCCCCATTCCCCTTCTTCTAAAAGTCGAGCATATAAGACGGGGTCACTATTTTTTACTTTTTCTGCTAATTCAAAAATTCCCAAGGTCACTTCTGCTGACTGGACCAGTTGTTGTGAAAGGTCACCTGCATCATGCCAACCTCCATTGAAAATTATTTTTCTGTCATTAAATTCAGCATAGACATCTTGATGACAAGTCCCATGAATCCCAGAAACTGGACAACCACAACGTTCACAAAATACAAAATTTAAACTTTTCCATAAAGAACTTTTTAACAAATTTTCGTAATCAGCAATTTTGAATGATTTTGTTTTTAAATCACCAACTTGGAAATAATATTCACCGCTTATCTCATAGTCTGAAAAATCAGCAATTGCGTAAGCTCCAACAGTTTTATCAATTTTTTTGAAGGTTCCTTCATAAACATTTTCAGAATTTTCTTTACTGACAAGCCTAAACCTTTCGTCGATATGTTTATTATGAGCAATAACTGTTTTAGTTGATTCCTTCGGATAGCCAATATGTGAATAGCTTAAATCATTTTCTAAAAGTTGCCAGCCTTTAACATTTGTTTTTTCTTGATTAGTCTCTAAGAAAACCTGTTCAACAACAATATCCCACTCTGCTGGTAAATTCATATAGGAACCATTAGCATTAAAAGTAATTTCTAATTTACTTATGGCATCTCTTGAAAGATTGCTTAAGTTTAGACGATATTCTTGGGTCTTTTTATTTTCCAAATTAATGACATGATGACCTTCTCGGTCATATTTATCTGGAACTTTTATTTTGCCATCATTTGTGAAACTGATGGTAATTGCTGGATTGATAATGTTTTTACAATTGCTAGTCACCACTAATTTTAATTGATTAAAGGATTCCCAGTTTTCATTGGCAAAAATCCGTTTGGCCCCAATCATTCCAAATGAGGTATAATCCCCATCTTGCGGCCAGTCTGCTGGATAAGTTTCAAACCTCGCCGGACTTTTTAGATGAATCAGTGCATCATCTTTAACAAGCTTTCCCCTTCCGATTTGTTCCCATTCCCCTAAAATTGGAACTTGTTGAATTATTTTTTCTTTTTTCAGACTTTCACTTTCAAAACTTTCTTCTTTATGGACAGTCAATGGTTTATGGAGACTATTAGTCGCTAGTAAGTCTTGATAAAATTTTTTCATATTTACCTCATTATTTTCCTGTTAATGAATTTATTGAGCTTCTTTTCCTGCCAGCTTCTTGAAGGCATGAACCGCACACCCTTTTAAGGCAATCAAACGCGGATCAATTTCTGTTTGATGGACTCCTTCTGTCACAAAACGCATGGTATTGGCATTTAACTTTTCAAGCATCAGCTCATAAAAAATATCATTGTTTGCTAATCCTCCACCCAAAATTACCGCTTCTGGGTCTGACGTCCTGACTAAGTTCATGATAAGTTCAGCAATTCCCTTAGTAGCTTGCTCAACGACTTCTTTAGCAAGTGGGTCATTTTTTTGAAAAGCGTTGATTATCTCCTCCCCGCTGACACGATGTTTGTCAGTAATTTCTAATTGAGTTGGATATTTATTTTTTAAACGATGAACCTCATTACTCATTCCTAAACCAGAGGCAAAAGTTTCTACACATGCGATTCGGCCGCAGACACATCTTACATGATTATTTATCCCAACAAGACTATGACCGATTTCTCCAGCATTAGAATGACCGCCTTTTAGCAATTGACCCTCAGCAATTATTCGGCCGGCAATTCCTGTTCCGATATTTAAATAAATAAAATCCTTGGTTTTTTTGCCGATTCCTAACTCCATTTCTGCAAGACTAGCACTAGAAACATCATTATTAATAACAACTGGTAAATTGAATCTTTGACTAATTTCTTGGGCTAATGGAATCTCTTTAGCATTCTCAGGGTGAATTTCATACCAAATTCCTTTTTCAGAGTCAACTCTCCCTACTAAATCAATACTGATAGCTACTAATTGCCCTTGGAGCTTTTCATTTTCAAAATACGAAGCAATCACTTCTTTTATTTGCTCGACTGCTTCAACTTGAGAAGTTACCTTTGAACGAAAAGATTTACTTTCCAAAATATTTCCTGCTTGGTCAAGTTCCCCGATAAGAATCTTAGTCCCACCAAGGTCTACCCCTAAGACCGTTTCTTTTTTCATGATTTCCCCTTTTTAACTAAGCGTAATCACCAGGCTTAGTTTTACTCTTCATTGCAAGACCAAAATCTGTATAAATCCTCTGACTTAAATGATTCCCTCTTGCTTGCGCAATATGGTGTGCCAAAATTTGAAAAGGAATAATCATAAAAAGTCCTGCTTTGTATTCATCAATCTCCAGTTCCAATCCAAGTTCAGAATCATTCTGACTTTTATTTAAACTGATCGTGTATACTTGACCAACATATTGTTTTTCATAATCTCGTAAATTAAAGAGTCGTTGATTCATTGGCGAATTACTATCAATATAGAAGTGTTGATGCATTGAATTGACTTCAAAATAAGGACCGTGCATGAAAACCTCTATATCCATTCCTTGACTTGGAATCCGAATCGTTTCTGAAAATTTTGTTTGCATTTCCATTGCTGTTCCAATCAAGGCACCAGTGCATAACGAAGTAAAACGCTCTGCTTGGCCTAATTTCTCTGACCATTTTTCATAAAAGTTTTCCGTTTTTTCAATAATATCTGAAATTTTATTGATAGCTTTTTCAAAACTGCTCAGTTCTTTTGCTTCTTCCTGTTCACTAATTAAACCTTTATTTTTGGCCGTTTTTAATCCACTTAACATTAATTTAAAAATAGTTGCCGTGAATCCTTTTGTGACATAGCCAACACGTTCTATCCCATTTTCAATATCAATGACTTCCCCAACAATCTCGGCAAGTTCGCTTTCTTTTTTACTTGTTAGCCCATAAGTAGCAAGGTCTGCTTTTTCCTTTTGAATCGCTTTTAAGGCTTCGATTGTCGAAGTACTTTCTCCACTTTGAGAAATACCGATAACGCTATCAATTTCTGGTCTTAATTTTTCATAATATTGAAATTTGAATGGTTCTTCTATCATGAGATAAACATCTAATAGTTTTTCAATATAATATTTCGCGCTGTAAGCTGCGTTAATACTTGACCCAGTCGCTAGGATTAACCAGTTATTACCCTCGATAACCGGACAATTATCAGGGTATCTTTTTAATATGTTGGATAATACATCTTGCTCCTCCTTGATATAGGTCATCATTGTTGGTTTAGTTTCTTCCACTTCTTCTCTCCTTCATTAATATTTTATTTCCGGTAACGTTTCCATAAATATATTATAATTCATCTTAAGGAGGATGTCAATAATTTTTTGTAAACGTTTTTATTTAAAAGAATTGACTATTGTAAAAAAATAATTGATAATAGAGATTAGATTATAAATGCGATCAAAAGATTGGTAAACTAATGAAAAAAATAACGATTAAAGATATTGCAAAAATGGCTGGTGTTTCTGTCAGCACAGTTTCCAGAGCTATTAATAACGATAAAGAAGTTTCAGAAAAAACAAAGCAAAAAATTGAAAAAATTATTCTTGAAAATAATTATCATCCTAGTATGTTGGCACGAGGGATGGTTTCTAAAAAGACAAATATGTTAGCTATTCTTGTTTCAGATATTACAAATCCTTATTTCAATCAATTGGTTGCTGAGCTTGATAGTCAGCTTATTGACAAAGGCTATACGCTTTCTCTATTCGATACACAGACTGCCAACAGGATTCAAGATAAAAAAAATAGGCTAACTGAAGTCAGCATTTTTAAACAAATTCAAGAAAATAATTTTGATGCGGTTCTAATTTTAGGGGGACTTTTGGATGAAGCTGAAATCAATTCAGAATATCAAACTGCTCTTCAAAATTTGGCTAAGGAGATTCCTCTTGTCGTTGTTGGAAGAGATTTATCCGACTTGTCAACAAATATATTTTCACTAAAAAGAGATCAACGAACTCCCACACAACTCCTTGTTTCCTATATGATTCAAAAAGGCTATCAAAAATTAGCTTTCATTGGTGGCTCTCCTAACACTTGGATCACTCAAGAAAGAACGGGGACTTTTCGAGATATTTTAGCCGAAAATCAATTACAGATTGATGAAAGTAGAATTATTAATAATAATTTTTATGCTAAAGATGGCTATGAGGCGGTCGCTCGTTTACTGAGTTCAAAAATAGAATTTGATGGAATTGTGGCCATTAATGACCGTGTAGCACAAGGAGCACTTCGTGCCTTGCGAGATTTTTCTAATTCGTCAACTTTAAACGGAGTGGCCTCTTGTGAATATTTCCCAGATAGCGCTTTTCATATCCCACGGATTACTTCGATAGACCATAATATTTCTGAATTGGGAGAAAAAACCATTCACTTATTATTTGAAGTACTTGATAATGAGACCATAAATACTAATAATTTGACCTTTCCTATTCCTAAGCTCATTCTTGGAGAGTCTTGCTAATTCTATATCTTTCAAAAAAATAAAAAAACGATGCAAAGGGCTTCGTTTTTAATATTTTCTAAATCGATTATAGCGTTGTTCTGCTAATTCAGTTTCTGTCAGTAAAGTTAACTCGCTGAGCGTTTCTGTCAGCTGTCTTTTGAGATTATCAATCAGATTTTCTTCAGAAATAATCCCATCAACAATTCCCATTTCTAAAAGATGTGGTGCAGTAATTTTCATCAGCTCAGCCGCTTCATCACGACGCGAACCATCTTTCCACAGAATAGTGGCAAAACCTTCTGGCGAAAGAACAGAATAAACGGCATTTTCTAAAATATAAACCTTATTAGCAAGCGCAAGAGCAAGTGCTCCACCAGAGCCTCCTTCACCTGTTATAAAGGCAATCAGTGGGACTTTAAGGTCAGACATCTCTAAAAGATTTCTAGCAATCGCCTCACCTTGACCACGTTCTTCGGCTTCAATGCCGGGATAAGCACCCGCAGTATTGACAAAAGTAATGACTGGACGGCCAAATTTTTCGGCCTGTTTCATCAATCTCAAAGCTTTCCGATAACCATTCGGACTGGGTTGTCCAAAATTAGTCGCCAAATTTTCCTCAAGATTGCGCCCTTTTTGAATTCCGATAACGGTCACAGCTTGGTCATTAAATCGTGCAATTCCACCGACGATTGCTTCATCATCCGTTAATTGACGATCTCCGTGTAATTCAAAGAAGTCAGTGAAAACCTGATCAATAATATCTCTTGCCGAAATTCTATCAGCAGCTCTTGCTTCATTAATAATATCAGCAATATTTTTTTGCGAAACTTCACCTGTCATTGAATCAATAGTTTCAGACATTTTCCACCTCCGTATGAAGTTCTAAAAGAAGGGCCAATTTTTGACGTAATTCATTGCGCTTAACAATGGCATCGACAAAACCGTGATTCAAAAGAAATTCAGCTTTTTGAAAATCATCAGGTAAGGTTTGACGCACCGTTTGCTCAATAACTCGACGGCCAGCAAAACCAATCAAAGATTGTGGTTCGGCAAGAATAATATCGCCCAAGCTAGCAAAAGATGCCGTCACTCCACCCGTGGTTGGGTCAGTCAAAACAATAATATAAAAAAGACCAGCATTTGAATGACGTTTGACAGCAGCTGAGGTTTTAGCCATTTGCATCAAGGACATGATTCCCTCTTGCATACGTGCCCCACCTGATGCTGTAAAAACAATAATTGGTAATTTTTCAGTCGTCGCATGTTCAAAGAGACGTGTCAGTTTTTCACCAACAACCGTCCCCATAGAAGCCATAATAAAAGTCGAGTCCATGATTGCCAAAGCCGTTTTTTGACCTTTAATCATAGCCACTCCGGTCATAATTGCTTCGTCAAGACCTGTTCTTGCTTTTGTGGCCGCCAATTTCTCAGGATATCCTGGAAAATCTAAGGGATTTTTACTATCAATTCCAGTAAACATTTCAACAAAAGAATCTTTGTCAGCAACAATGGCTAGACGTTCCTTTGCCGTAATTCGGAAATTATAGTCACAATTAGGACAGACTTTATTCTTTCCTAAATCTTTTTGATAAATCGTGTGTTTACAAGCAGGACATTTAGCAAAAAGTTCGTCTGGAACTTCCGGATGCTCTGCTTGTTTCTCAATAATTGAACGATTTGGATTAATTTTAATGTATTTTTTCTTTTGGAAAAGAGCCATCTTTGCATCCTTTTCTCATTTTTTTATTAAATTTAGTGACAGACATTCGCTTTCTGCTTTTGCAGAATTTTCTTGTCAGTCTTCTTTTTGATATTCTGGTAAGAAAACATTTCCTAAGAAACTTGTATCGTAATCTCCCGCAACAACATGTGGATCAGAAATAAGCTCCAATTGAAAATCAACATTCGTTGTCACACCTTCAACATCGAATTCAAGGAGGGCACGTTGCATTTTCATCAAAGCTTCAAAACGATTTTCGCCATGAACAATGACTTTAGCAATCATACTGTCATAGTAAGGGGGAATACTGTAGCCACTGTACATGGCACTATCAACCCGTAAGCCAACCCCACCACCTGGTAAGAAAAGATTAGTAATCTTTCCTGGCGATGGTGCAAAATTAAACTTAGGATTTTCAGCATTAATTCGACATTCAATCGCATGTCCGCTAAAAGTCACGTCTTCTTGCTTAACAGATAACTCATTGCCATTGGCTACACGAATTTGCTCTTTGACAATATCTACACCAGAGACAAATTCAGTAACTGGATGTTCAACTTGAACACGAGTATTCATTTCCATGAAATAAAACTTACCAGAAGATTCGTCAAGTAAAAATTCAATGGTTCCTGCATTTTCATAAGAAACATGTTGAGCCGCTTTTACAGCAGCCGACGTGATTTCATTACGTAAAGTATGTCCAATTGCTACTGACGGAGATTCTTCGAGAACTTTCTGATTATTACGTTGAAGAGAACAATCACGTTCGCCAAGATGAATCACGTTGCCATGGCTGTCACCTAAGATTTGAACTTCAATATGACGAGCTGGGAAAATCATACGTTCGATGAACATGGCACCATTTCCAAAAGCCGCTTGGGCTTCAGCTTGGGCTGCCTCAAAGGCTGGGACAAGTTCTTCGACAGTATTAACTTTACGAATTCCTTTACCACCACCACCAGCTGACGCTTTAAGCATGATTGGATAGCCAATTTCTTCAGCAATTTTCACGGCCTCGTCAGTGGTATGAACTTCGCCCTCAGAACCCGGAGTTACTGGAACACCAGCTTTAATCATTTCTGCACGAGCATTGATTTTATCACCCATCATATCCATGACTTTTGCTGACGGTCCGATAAATTTAATATTCATTTCTTCACAAAGACGAGCAAACTTTGAATTCTCCGAAAGAAATCCAAAACCTGGGTGAATCGCTTGTGCGCCAGTTGCAACAGCAGCTGACAGAATATTATTCATATTAAGATATGATTCTGTACTTCTAGCTGGACCAACACAAATCGCTTCATCAGCTAAATGAACATGTAAAGCGTCACGGTCTGCAGTTGAATAAATGGCAACTGTACCCACTCCTAATTCACGAGCTGCACGAATAATTCTTACAGCAATTTCGCCACGATTGGCAATCAAAATTTTATTAAACATAGATGTTCTCCATATGGGAAAATACCCCGAGCTTTTGCTCAATGGGTGTTTTGAAAGGAATGATAAAAAAGAAAGTTATTCCCAACAAAACAATTTTTTGATAAATAAAAATAAGTCCGAATTTACCATAAGTAAAAAATCTTATGGTTAAAATAAATTTTTTGCTTCTTAATCATAATAAATATGATTATTTTTAAATGGGAATAACCTATTTACCTAAGGCAAAGGTCAAAGTTCCTTTCGCTGCCAATTTTCCATCAACAGTTGCTTCTGCTTCAACAACCGCAATTGGTCCACGACGTTTGATAAATTTAGCATGTAAGACCAACTGGTCTCCAGGAGTGACTTGTTTTTTATATTTAACGTTATCCATTCCCGCATAAAAGACAAGCTTCCCTTTATTTTCAGGTTTAGATAATTCCAAGACACCAGCCGCTTGGGCGAGAGCTTCCATAATCAAAACGCCTGGCATTACTGGATATTGTGGAAAATGTCCTTGGAAAAATTCTTCATTAATCGTCACATTTTTAATTGCTGTAATCTCATCATCAGCAATATCAATCACACGGTCCACTAATAAAAATGGATAACGATGAGGCAAAGCCTCCATAATTTCTGTTACATTAATATTTACTTCAGTCATTTATTCTCACTTTTCTTTTAGATGATTTACTGACAGAACTTGCCTGTAAATCATCTAGCCTCTAGAACTGTCAGCAATTTTTACATTAAAGATAAGCTGACAGAGCCTTGTCAGTAATTTTTATTTGATTCTCATCAAATCTTGACCAAATTCAACAACATCTTCTCCTGAAACCATCACCTCAGTGATAATTCCATCTTTTGGTGCTGGAATTTCGTTCATCACCTTCATTGCTTCAATAATAAGCAAGGTTTGACCTTTTTTAACCGTATCTCCAACTTTAGCAAATTCAGCTTTATCTGGAGAAGGTTTAAGATAAGCCACACCTACCAATGGAGAAGTAACTGCTTCGCCTTCAGCTTCTACGGCTGTTTCATTTGCCACGGGAACTTCTGTGCTTTCTGCAACTGGCGCAGCTTGTTGAGCTGTAAAAGCAGGTGCAATAGGAGCGGAACTTTGAGTACCAACAAGGGCTTGCCCTTCATTTTTTGAAAATGATAATTCGCCGTCAGCATTTTTCCAAGAAAATTCACGTAAAGTAGAACCATTGAATTGGTTCATCAAATCTTTTACTTCTGAAATGTTCATTTTTGTTTATCCTTTTTGACACTTTGCTAGGCAAAGTTTTATTCTATCGTCAAAATACGCCTTATTCGGCCGCATTTTCCCATTTCTTGAATGCCAATACAGCATTATGTCCACCAAAACCAAAGTCTTGTGACAAGGCAAGGTTAATTTCAGCAGGTTTCCCTTCACCAAGAACAACATTAATTGTCATTCCTTCATCAAGTTCAGTTGTTCCAGCGTTTACTGGTGCATATTGATTCAAAAGGGCTTGAACAGTTGCTACTGCTTCAATTGCACCCGTTGCACCAAGTGCATGTCCATGCAAAGCTTTTGTAGATGAAACGTAAGCTTTATCGCCGATAACATTGTGAATCGCTTTGCTTTCAGTTTCTTCATTAGCATGTGTTGAAGTTCCGTGAGCATTGACATAATCTACATCAGCAGGACTTGCCCCAGCTTCTTCCAATGCCAATTTAATGGCATTTTCAGCACCAACTCCTGAAGGAGTTGTCATATGGAAAGCATCATTTGTATTTCCGTAACCAACAATCTCAGCCAAGATATTAGCACCGCGAGCTTGTGCATGTTCAAGACTTTCCAAAATCAAAACACCAGAGCCTTCACCCATTACGAAACCAGAGCGGTTTTTATCGAATGGAATACATGCTTTTTCAGGGTCAGTTTCTTTAGTCAAAGCTGTCAAATTAGCAAATCCAGCAATTCCAAGTTCACAAATTGCCGCTTCAGCACCACCAGCGATCATTGCATCAGCGTAACCATGTTTGATTTCACGGAAAGCTGAACCAATTGAATTGGCACCAGCCGCACAAGCAGTAACTTCGGCACGTGAAACACCACGAGCACCTGTACGTAAAGCAACATTACCAGTTGCCATATTAGCAATAGCAAGTGGAACATAGAGTGGAGCAACCCCTTTACGAGGTCCTTTAGCAACAATCGCTTGTGAATTTTTTTGTGATTGTTCAAGTCCACCAATCCCAGAAGCCATGATACAACCCAAACGGTCAAAATTAGTATTTTCTTCTGTAATACCAGACATTTCCATCGCATCAAGCGCTGCATAAACCGCATAAAGTGAAAAAGTATCCATGCGTCGTGCATCTTTTTTCTGGAAATATTTGTCAAATGGAAATTCTTTTACTTCTGCTGCAACAGAAATTCCTGTTGCTTCGGCATCAAAATGAGTGATTGGACCAATTCCAGTTTTACCAGCTTTAAGATTGTTCCAAAATTCTTCTGGGCTATTCCCAATTGCACTAACTACGCCATAACCAGTGATTACAACTCTATTTGTCATATTTTTATCCTTCTTAATTTCAAAATTTATAAATGAGCAATTTACATCGCAACCCCACCATCAATGGTGAGTACTTGTCCAGTCATATATTCTTGTTCGGCCAAGAATTGAACCGCGGTCGCAATTTCTTCTGGCATACCAAAACGTTTCATTGGAATTTGCCCTTTCATTGCATCTTTAACCTTATCAGAAAGAACTTCTGTCATATCTGATTCAATAAATCCTGGAGCCACAGCATTTACACGAACGTTACGTCCTGCTACCTCTCTGGCAATTGATTTTGTTAAACCAATGAGTCCAGCTTTTGAAGCCGCATAATTTGCTTGTCCAGCATTTCCCATCAAACCAACAACTGATGAGATATTAATGATTGCTCCAGAACGCGCTCTAGTCATTGGTTTTAAAACTGCTTGTGTCATATTAAAGGCACCTGTCAAGTTGATTTTAAGAACAGTCTCAAAATCTTCTTCTGACATTTTTAATGATAAGCCATCGCGTGTGATTCCTGCATTGTTTACCAAAATATCTACTGAACCAAGGGCTTCAATTGCTTCTTTAACCATTCGTTTAGCATCTTCTGATTTTGAAATATCACCTGATATCCCAACCGCTTGAACACCAAAAGTTTTAAATTCAGCTAAAAGTTCTTCTGAAACAGCTGAACGTCCATTAATGATCACATTAGAACCCGCTTTAGCAAATTGAAGAGCAATTGCTTTACCAATTCCACGAGTTGAACCAGTTACAAAGACGTTTTTATTTTTAATTTCCATTATTCCCAGATATGAGCTTTCCCTAGAGTTTAAATACAGAAGCAATTCAACTCTAGTAGGCTAACTCAATTCCTTTCTCCTATTTTACTGATTAATCAAGGCTTCAAATGTAGCAATATCGCAAACATTTGTAAATTCTGCACTTTTATCAATTTTCTTTATGAAACCAGAAAGTACTTTCCCAGGACCAACTTCAATAAAGCGAGTCACTCCTAGTTTTTGTATTGTTTCAACAGATTCATAGAAACGGACAGGTTCCATTACTTGGCGAGTTAACAAGGCTTTGACCTCATCCTCTTGCATTACTTTAGCGCTAGTATTCGAAATTAAAGGTAATTCAAAAGATTTAAAATTAATTTTATCAAGTTCCAAAGCTAATTTTTCAGAAGCTGGCTTAAGAATAGCTGTATGGAAAGGTCCTGATACTTTTAATTCAATCAGTTTACGAACCCCTGCCTCTTTTAATAATTCAACGGCGTAATCAACGGCTAAAACTTCACCACCAATAACAATTTGTGCGGGCGTGTTGTAATTTGCCGGGCTCACAATGCCACGCTCAGATGCTTTTTGACAAATCTCTTCAATCAAAGCAGGCTCTGTATTCATTACTGCAACCATTTTACCTGAACCAGTCGGAGCAGCTTCTGTCATGTATTGACCACGTTTAGCTACAAGCTTAACTGCTTCTTGAAAATCAATAATTCCTGAAGCAACTAATGCTGAATACTCACCAAGACTAAGCCCAGCAACTACATCGGGTTTTATTCCATTTTCATTCAACAATCGCATAATGGCAACAGAAGTTGTCAAAATAGCGGGTTGTGTATATTTTGTTTCATTTAATTTTTCTTCATCATGATCAATCAAAGCACGTAAGTCATATCCTAAAGCTTTGCTTGCTTCGTCAAAAGTCGTTTTTACCGATTCGTGTTGGTCATATAAATCACGAGCCATTCCTAGCTGTTGTGCGCCCTGACCCGAGAATAAAAATGCTGTTTTAGTCATAATATATAGTAATCAACTATTTCGAATTCAAATAAGCTATTCAAACTAGTAGATTAGAATTCCTCGTATTTTCTTTTATAAAGTTAATTATTAGTATTGTAAAATGTTTTTATCTTAAAAAAAATGACATTCCTCAATATGAAAATTATAGGACAAGCCCAGTATAACACTACTGAGCTCCCTATACTAGAATTCTATTTTTAAAAATAGAGCTAGTCCAACGAAAAGAAGGGGCGAAAGTCGCAAAAGAATCAACTCCCTTGCTCGCTTCACCCCCATCCCGAATTATTTGTTGTTTTCTACGTATTTAACGAGGTCAGCAACTGTTTTCATATCTGCTTCTGTATCAACTTCAACGTCGAATTCGTCTTCGATGTCATTGATGATTTGGAAAAGGTCAAGTGAATCAGCGTCGAGCTCTTCAAATGAAGTTTCGAGTGTTACTTCTTCTTTTTCTTTACCGAGTTCGTCAACGATAATATCTTGTACTTTTTCAAATACTGCCATAATTTTTTCTCCTTTAATTGAGTGAAAATATTTATATTATATCCGCAAAGCGGTTTATAACCATTAGTTAAATGTAGATTTTAAAAATCTACTTAAGAGTTAAGTCAGCTTCAACTTTTTCGTCACTTCTTTAAAATTTAAAGTAGACAACTTACCAAAAGTAGGCTAAACTTTTTGACTCTTATAAATTAATAATTGCTGTGCCCCAAGTGAGGCCACCACCAAATCCTGTCAAGACGACTTTTGTTTGACCGTCCAAACTAAATATACCATTTTTTACGGATTCTGACAACAATATAGGGATACTTGCTGCCGATGTATTGCCATATTCTTGCATATTTTGGAGGAACTTATCCCTTGTCACGCCTAACTTTTTAGCCATTTTATCAAGAATTCTTGAATTTGCTTGATGAAGGAGATAATAATCTATTTCTTCAGCAGCAAGGTCAGATTTTTCTAATGTTGCTTGAATGTTCTTTGGAACATCGCGTACAGCAAAATCAAAAATTGCTCGCCCTTCCATACTCAAGTTTGAAGCCTCGTATGAAACAGAGGCAAATGGCGTTTCAATATCAGCGTAGCTAGAAAGTAAACTTCCACCTCGCTTGCCATCTGTCTGCATTTTTTCAGCAATGATAAGAGGTTGACTTCCACTATTGTCCAAGAGTACACCAGCAGCACCATCTCCAAAAAGAACGGCTGTTGATCGGTCTGACCAGTCAATTACTTTTGAGAATACTTCTGCCCCAATGACAATCCCACGTTGATAAGCACCTGAGGAAATTAATTTTTCTGCGGTTGATAGTGCAAAAACAAATCCTGAGCATGCCGCGGTCAAGTCGTAAGCAAATGCATTAGTTGCACCTACTTGCGCTTGAACGCGTGCGGCTGTTGATGGCATCATTGAATCAGGGGTCACAGTAGCAACAATAATAAAATCTATCAATTCTGGGTCTAACCCAGAATTTTCAATCAACTGTTTAGCAACTTTTGTTGCTAAATCTGAAGTATTTTCCCCAGTTGAAATATGACGATTTTTAATTCCTGTTCGACTGTAAATCCATTCATCATTAGTATCCATTATTTTGGATAAGTCATCATTAGATACCACATTTTCAGGCACATAGTGTGCCACTTGCGTAATTTTCGCAAAAGTCATTATTTCATATTCTCCAAAGAATCGTGTAAAGTTGCAAGTTCACCAGCCAATTTATTTTCAGTAGTTCCATAAACGCTATCAAATAGATTATCTGTAATCGTATGGAAAAATTCACGGTGAGTCGCACAAAGCTCATCACCCTTCGATGTCAGTATAATGTGAGTCACTCGTCGGTCCGCTGTTGAACGCTTGCGTTCGATATATCCCTTATCTTCTAATCGATTGAGGGTAATTGTAATTGTTGATAAGGCCAATTTTTGATTTTTGGCAATATCTGTTGCTCGACAAGTTCCCAACGTATGGACGAGTGTCAAAATTTGTAATTCTTTTACTGTTACATCTGAATAAGCTGAATCTTTTAAGAATTGCTCCTCTAATATCATAAAATCATGAAAGAGTTGAATCAGCCATTCATTTACCTTATCAAAATCTGTTTTCATCTGTCATCCTCTTCATTTTTTAGATGTGAGTCCGACTTTAGACATTAGTAAAAATAGGAAAACGAAATAAATAAAAGTCCCTATGGGCTTTTATTATTACATTTAGACAGGGGATAAACTGATATCAAAATATCATCAATTTATCCCCTGATTAATAATCTATTTTATCTTTCGCGCAAGATGAACTCAATTTGTTTTTATATTGCAAATGATTTTCTGTATCAAATTATATTATTTTTTAGAATGATTTGCAAGTAATAATTTTTAGAAAACGTCAACATTTTTAAATTTTTTTGAAAATCCACAGTTTTTATCTGTAAAAATGGTATTTTTACTGACAGAAATTTTGTCAAAAAAAAATTACTGACAAGATTTTTTGAACTTTCGTCAGTAATTTTTCATTTGATTAGGCTGGATTGCTGGCAATAATTTCTAAATGACCAGATAAAGTCCAGTTTTCAACATTGCTTGGTAAGATAAAATGAGCACCTTTTTTCAAGGGATATTCATTTCCATCAACAGTCAATTTCCCTTCGCCATCAAGGACAGAAACCAAAGTGTAATCAGCAACTTTGGTAAATTCATGGCCACCATGAATTTGCCATTTATAAACATCAAAGAAATCTGATTTCACAAGAGTTGTAATTTCTGCATCAGCAAATTTTTCAGTTTTAACTTGATTTTCAGGAACTTTGTCGCCCGGAATATTCAAGACATCAATCGATTGTTGAATATGTAATTCACGAAGATTTCCTTGGTCGTCTTTACGATCAAAATCGTAAACACGGTAAGTCGTATCAGAAGATTGTTGTGTTTCAAGAATGACAATTCCAGCACCAATTGCGTGCATTGTTCCTGATGGAACATGGAAGAAATCACCCGTTTTCACTTTCACTTTACGCAACAAATGATCCCAATCACCAGATTTAATCATTTCAGCGAGTTCTTCACGTGATTTGGCATTATGACCATAGATAATTTCAGCTCCTGGTTCAGCTGAAATTATGTACCAACATTCAGTTTTCCCAAGTTCACCCTCATGTTTTTGTCCATATTCATCATCTGGATGAACTTGTACAGAAAGCCAGTCATTGGCATCCAAAATTTTAGTTAATAATGGAAAGACTTCCTTTTTACTGTCACCAAACAATTCGCGATGACTTGCGTATAATTGGTCAAGTTTTTGACCTTTAAATTCGCCATTAGCAATTGTTGACACACCATGTGGATGAGCAGAAATGGCCCAATATTCGCCAACTTTATCGGATGGCAAATCATAGCCAAATTCTTTCAAATGGTCGCCGCCCCAGATTTTTTCTTGCAAAACTGAGTTCAAAAACAATGGTTCTTTCATATTTTCCTCCAAATGAGCAGATTTTATTCGCTTTCATTTCACAATGTCTATTATATCACAAAATTTATCTAGAACAATTTGTCAGTAATTTTAAGACAAAAAAATTACTGACAAAAGGTGCAGAATCTATCTCTATAGAGAACACATTCAACTTTTTCTGTCAGTAACTTTTTAATTAATATTCTGATTTATCGTTAAGCCCACGTAAGAGCTCGTCGATTTTTGAACCATATTCAACAGATTCATCTTTTGCAAAAGTTAAATCTGGAATTTTAAAAATAGTCATTCGTTTTGCCAATTCACTTTTGAAAAGTCCAGTTGCTTTTTTCAAAGCAGTGGCAGCTTTTTCATTGTCAGAAGCTAAGTTTGACAAGAGACTATAATAAACAGTCGCTTGACTCAAATCGCCTGTCAATTGAACATCAGTAATATTAACATCTTGTACACGTGGATCGCGAACTTTATTGCGCAAAATATCATTGATTTCGCGTTGAATCTCTACTGCGACACGGTCGCTACGAAAAGAATTTCCCATTTTTTCCTCCTAATTTATTTCAAAATGTAAGAAATAAATATGAAACTATTTTTACATTTTTTTAAGTGAGTCAATAGTCCTAGAAATCATTGAAAATAGGTGAAATACAGAAACACAACTTGTGTGAATCCTAAATTTTCCTATCTCCGCACTTTTGCTACTGCGTTGTCCATTCTCGCTATACGACTATAGTCGCAAGTCGAATGACATTTTTCTTAACTTCTAAGCGAATCTTCCTCACATCTTATTTTTTACGTTCGATTTCAACCATTTTGTAAACTTCAAATGTATCATCAATTTCAACATCATTGAAGTCTTCAACCATCAAACCACCTTCTTGAGCATTTCCGACTTCTTTAACATCATCTTTAAAATGTTTAAGGCTGGCAATGGCACCATCATGAATCACGACACCTTCACGGATAACACGAACTGAAGCATCACGAGTCACTTTACCACGAATAACCATGAATCCGGCAATTGTACCCACTTTAGAAACGTTGAATGTTTCGCGAACAATTGCTTCACCGATAATTTCTTCTTTGAATTCTGGGTCAAGCATTCCACGCATTGCTGTTTCAACTTCTTCAATGACTTTATAAATGATACTGTGCAAGCGAATGTCAACTTCTTCTTGCGCTGCTTGTTCACGAGCAAGACCAGTTGGACGAACATTGAAACCAATGATAATCGCATTTGATGCCGCAGCAAGTGAAATATCAGACTCTGAAATTGCTCCAACAGCTGAATGGACGATATCAACTTTTACACCTTCAACTTCAATTTTTTGAAGTGAAGCGGCAAGTGCTTCTGCTGAACCTTGTACATCAGCTTTGATGATAATGTTAACAGATTTAGTTTGACCTTCTTTAAGTGTGTCAAAGAGATTATCCAAGTTAACACGACGTGTATTTTGACGTTTAATCAATTGAGCACGTTTAGCACGTTCTTCACCAGCAGCGCGGGCTGCTTTTTCATCTTCAAATACCGCAAAGTGGTCACCCGCTTGAGGAACATCTGAAAGACCTGTTAACTCAATTGGTGTTGATGGACCAGCTTCTTTAATTCGGCGTCCAAGGTCGTTTGTCATTGTACGTACACGACCGTAAGTATTTCCGACAACGATTGGGTCTTGGATATGAAGTGTCCCTTGTTGAACCAAGAGAGTTGCAATCGCCCCTTTACCTTGGTCAAGACGTGCTTCAACAACAGTACCAATTGCTCGAACAGATGGGTCAGCTTTGAGTTCTTGCACTTCTGCCACAAGAAGAACTGTATCTAACAATTCCTCAAGATTCTGGTTGAATTTAGCTGAAATTTCAACAAATTCTGAACCATTTTCTGGGTCCCATGCGACTGGGAAAACACCATGTTCAGTCAATTCTTGTGTCACACGTTGTGGATTAGCCCCTGGTTTATCAATCTTGTTAATGGCTACAATAATTGGCACGCCAGCAGCTTTAGAGTGATTAATTGCTTCAATTGTTTGAGGCATTACACCATCATCAGCAGCAACAACGAGGATTGTAATATCAGTGACTGAAGCACCACGAGCACGCATAGAAGTGAAGGCTTCGTGACCTGGTGTGTCAAGGAAAGTAATTTTCTTGCCATTGGTTTTAATTTGGTAAGCCCCAATATGTTGAGTGATACCACCAGCTTCACCTTCAGTGACGCGAGATTCACGGAAACGGTCAAGCAAAGTCGTTTTACCATGGTCAACGTGTCCCATAATTGTTACAACTGCTGGGCGTTCAACCAGTTTATCTTCATTAAGATAACCCTCTTCAACAAACAAACGTTCAATATCTGATTTATCTTCTTCAACCTTTTTAAGTGGTGTCACGCCATAATCCATAAGGATTAATTCGATTGTATCTTCATCAAGCGATTGGTTTTGATTGACCATTGTTCCCATCATGAAGAGTTTTTTGATAATTTCAGCCGGTTCACGTTTGATTGATTTAGCAATATCTTGAACGTTCATTCCTACTTCATATTCAAGACTTTCTGGCAATTCATGGAATTTACGTTGAGTTGCTGGAACACTTGAAGATTGGTTATTTTGGTAACGACCACGACCACCTTTTTGATTCCAATTTGAGTTACGAGCATTACGGACTTGATTACGATTATCGTTTACGCGAAGTGGTCCACCTTTGCGGTTACCATCTTTTGTATTATCGCGGTTGCTATCCGTTTTTTTGCGGTCACGATCACGACGATTATTTTTCCCTGAAGCAGCTGGAGTAAAGGTATCACTTGTAGAGCTGCTACCTGATGAAGCAAATTTATCACGTTTTTGCCCTTGATTTTGTCCTTGACCAGCTGGACGGTTTTTATCATAATGATTTCCACCTTGTGAATGGCCTTGACCATTTCCATTTTGGTTTGGACGGCGGTTATCATTACGGTTGTTTCTATCGTTGCGATTTTTGTCGAATTTTTTCTTTTCAGGACGAGCAGCAGCTTGTTCTTTTTTGATATCTTCGGCACGTTTGATAACTTTAATTTGAATTCTTGGTTTTTGAGTCAATGATTTTTTCTTCTCTTCAGTAACAACTGGTTCTTTTTTGTCAGCAACATTTTCTGTTTTTACTTCAGCTTTTGGAGTTACTGTTTTGGCTTTGGCTTCTACTTTTTCAACCTTTGTTTCTTCAGCTTTTGCTGCGGCTTTAGGTTCAGATTTTTTAACTGGCTCAGCCACTTTTGGTTTTTCCGTAGTAATAACCTCTTCAATCGGTTCGGCTTCTGTTTTAGCAGCCTTTTTAGCTTCTTCTTTTTCTTTGATTCTTGCTAAAATGGCTGGGTCTTCAACGACTGCTTTCCCAGCAAAAGTACGTGGGTGGTCCTCTTGTTTACTTTTTGCTGTTTCTGGAACAGTCTTAGTTTTAGCTTTAACAGTTTTTTCAGCAGTTTTAACAATAGTATCAGTGCCTGTTTTTACACCTTGAATGATTTTTTCCGCTTGTTCTGCTGTTACAGAGCTTGAATGTGATTTCACTTCAAAACCAAGTGATTGTGCAGTTGCGACAAGCTCAGTATTTGATAATCCAGTTTCTTTAGCAATTTGGTTAATACGTTTTTTATCAGACAATCTTTGTCCTCCTTATATGATCAATTGTTCATGAGGCTCTCCATTTTCTTTGCAAATCCATCGTCCACAAGCGCAATAACCTTACGATTTTGGCCTATAGCGTGCGATAATTCTATTTCTGTAAAGAGTGTTGAGACAGGAATCTCATAATAATTTGATTTATCAGTAATTCTTTTACTCAAATTTGCTGCGGCATCATTAGCAAGAAGAATAAGTCTTGCCTTATTCGATTGAATTGACTTAATCACCAATTCTTCTCCACTAATAATTTTACCCGCACGTTTTGCAATACCTAGCAAATTTGAAATCTGTTGTTTTTTATCCATCTTTAGTCATAATCCGGCGCTAAATCAGCAGAATAAGTTGTTGATTCAAGTTCACGTCGAGCAACAAGGTGTTCAACATAAGTGATTAATTCATCATAAAACTCATCAGCGATTTTAGTTTGAAAAGCTCGGTCAAATACGCGTTTTTTCTTAGCTTCTTTTGCTTCTTTATTAAGAATTGCAATATAAGCTCCGCGCCCATGTGCCTTGCCAGAAGGGTCAATTGAAATTTCTCCCTCTTTGTTGTAGGCAATGCGCAATAAATCCCGTTTGGGAAATTGCTCATTTGAAACTAAAGATTTTCTCATTGGAATTTTTTTCTGCTTCATCGAAAATCCTCAAAATTTCTGTTGAAAAAGTGACTGACAGCCATTTTTTGATTCCTAAACTCTCAGTCATTTTACTGACAGACTTATTAAAAAGAAATTCCTAGAAGCTTTATGCTTCTAATAATCTTTTATGTTCTGTCAGTAAATTTTTCAACTTTTAAAATTTATTCTTCACTTTCGCTAACTACTGGTTCTTCATCAACTTCATCAACTGAGATTGTTTCCTCAACTTCAAGAGTTGGAGTTTCTTCGTCAGCTTCACCAACAAATTCATAATCGTCCATGTTAAACTCGTCAGCAGCTTTAATATCAATCTTGCTATTTGTGACGTGAGCAGCAAGACGAACATTTTGTCCGCGTTTACCAATGGCAAGTGACAATTGGTCACGAGCAACAACAGCCAGGCTTGAACCATCAGCAGTAATCAAAACTTGTTCAATACGAGCAGGTTTCAAAGCATTAGCTACAAGAGTTGCTTTGTCTTCTGACCATTCAATGATATCCATTTTTTCGCCAGCAAGTTCGCGAATAATTCCTTGAATACGTGAACCTTTAGCCCCAACCATTGTACCAATCGCATCAACATTTTCATCATGACTTTGAACGATGACCTTCGCACGGTCACCAGCATCACGAGCAATAGATTTGATTTCAACAGTTCCATCAAAAACTTCAGGAATTTCTTTTTCAAACATGCGTTTGAGCATATCAGGCGCAGTACGAGAAATAAAGACACGAGTTCCTTTTGGAGTCAAGACAACATCAGTCACATAAACCTTCACACGGTCACCCACATGGAAGTTTTCTTGTGGAATTTGGTCTTTCTTAGTCAAAAGTGCATCAACACGTCCAAGATTTACATAAACGGCACGTGCATCAACTTTTTCAACAGTTCCTTGGATAATTTCGTCCTTGTAACGGCTATATTCGTTGTAAATGATTGTGCGTTCTTCTTCACGCATTTTTTGCATGATAACTTGTTTAGCAGCCCCTGCAGCAGTACGAGCAAAATCTTTTGGTTTTTCTTCAAACATGATTTTGTCCCCAATTTCATAATGAGGATTTAATTCATGAGCATCTTCAAGAGAAATTTCGAGACGACTATCAAAAACTTCATCTACTACTTCACGAGTAGAATAAACATTAAAGTTTCCTTTCTTTTCATCAAAGATAACTTTAACATTTTGTGCTTGACCATATTGACGCTTGTAAGCTGCTGTGATAGCTTGCTCAATCGCTTCAATAACAATCTCAGATTTAATTCCTTTTTGCTCTTCTAACATTGCAAAGGCGTTCAGCATTTCTTTGCTCATTTTTTTCTCTCTTTCTTTTATAAGAAAATTTCATTTTTAATATCTGCTAAGTTCGACTACCTTGAATCAAGGAAATTTTCCCGATTTCACCTAACTCAAGGAAATCGAACTCAGCTAAGGAAAATTAATTTCCCAGTAGAAAATTAATTAAATCCATTCAGAATTCTTTAAAATTTCACCATCGTTTGTGCTTTTGCAACAGCAGATAAAGGAATTTCAATATTTTTATGACGCGTCTTATCTAAAACATCTACTACTAAAGTTTCCCCGTCAAAACTAACCAAATCACCAGTAAATTCTTTTTCATTATTGATTTTTTGATAAAGTTTAACAAAGATATACTCACCAACTGCACCAGCAAAATGTTCAGCCTTACGCAAAGGACGTTCAGCTCCCGGACTTGCAACTTCTAATAGATAACCTTCTGTTGGAAATGGATCTGGGCTGATGGTATCAAGCAAAGGTGAAATAAGTTCACTTAGTTCTGCTGTTTCATCAATTTCGATTCCGCCTTCTTTATCCACCAGAATTGAAAGCATCATATCTCCGCCAAATTTTTCCCATTCAACAGCAAAGAGTTCAAAGGGTTTTGGAATATGAGGTTTAATGAAATCTTCTACAATTTTTACAACATCATTCATAGGCAATTCTCCTTTCATAAAATCCAAAGTTGAAATCAACTTCAATTTTAAAACACAAGAGAAGGAGCGCTCTTGCGAACGCTCCTTTCTAATAGTTTATTTATATTAATTATAACACGTTTTAAGCAAATGTCAAGGGGACTTTATAAAAAATTTTTTCAAGATTATTTTCATAAAAGCAATACCAGCTTATCCTTGAAAAACCCTATTTCAAAGAGTACAATAAAAATTGTTGTAAAAATTATCCGTAATTAACTTAGGGAGTTAACAAATATGAAAATTTACCTGCAATTATTAATCATTTTTGGCTTTTCTTTTATTGGAAATGTCATCTCAAACGTTTTTCGTTTACCGGTTCCTGGCTCTATTTTAGGAATGATACTACTTTTTCTAGCCCTGCAATTTAAAATTTTAGAATTTCGTCATGTTGATGAAGCAGGAAGTTTTCTTATTAATAATATGACCATTTTATTTTTACCCGCTGGTGTCGGAATCATGGCCAAGTGGAATTTAATCAGTCATTTTTGGGCACAAATTCTCTTGATTGTTGTTGGAGCACTTGTTATCAATATGCTTATCTTAGGAAAATTAGTCGAGTGGATTAAAGTGAAATTTGAAGGCGATTATGTCGCTTTAAAACCAGATACTAACGTCACATCGTCTACTGAAGACCAATAATTTGGAGTATTTAAAATCATGAACATTATCACTACTGACCCACTCTTTGGCTTTGTCCTTACCGTTCTTGTCTTTATGATTGGTGTACGAATTAATGAAAACTTTCGTAAGCCTTGGACAAATCCTCTCCTCTTTGCTACTGTCGGCATTATTCTCATTCTCTCACTAGCTCATATTCCTTATAAAAATTATTATATTGGGGGTTCAATCATCAATGACCTCATCGGTCCTAGTACCGTTGCTCTTGGAATTCCTCTTTATAAAACTTTCCATTTAATGAAACACCACGCGCGTTCAATCGTTAGCTCAATTGCTATTGCGGCATTAGTCAATTGTGTCTTTACTGCTCTTTGTGCTAAATTTTTCAGCCTCAGTAAACTGGCCTCTCTTTCAATCTTCCCAAAATCAGTAACTACTGCAATGGCTATGGGAATTTCTGATAAAATGCACGGCGTGGAACAAATTACTGTTGTTGTCGTGGTTGCTACAGGAATTCTCACCAGTGTGCTTGGCGGCCCATTGTTAAAACTCTTTAGAATTACAGACCCTGTTGCTCAAGGAATTGCCCTTGGAGGAACTGGACATGCTGTCGGAACTGGAACAGCGATCGAACTTGGTAAAACGCAAGGAGCAATGGCAGCTCTCAGTATTGGTGTCACTGGTATCATGTATGTTATTTTTGCACCAATCATCGCTAAAATTATTCTCGGTTATTAACTGCCTATTATAAAAATAAAAAAAAACGTTGAACTTTACTTGTCCAGCGTTTTTTTATCTGCCTAAGAAAAATTTATTTCACTTAACTTCTTCTTCGTTTTTGATGTGCTTTTTTAAAAGAATGATAATCAAGAATAAAGCAAAGCCATAAGAAGTCAATAGTAAGGAGCTCACTACGCCCGTTTTTGGTAATAATCCAAAAACTTTCTTAGAAGAATCATCAACCGTTTTAGGCGCATTGGGAACTTCAATCGGCTTAGGCTTAGGTTGAGGCTTTGCTTGTGGAGGACTAATTGTTTCTTCTTTATCTACACTAGACTTAGGATAGATATAAACATTATCCAGTCCAGTCACTGGCAACTTTACAACTAATGGCACAGCAGCTTTTAACAGCCCTTTTTGTGGGTTACTTTGCTCTTCAATTAGATAATAACCATCGCTCACAGAAAGACTAGCCACACCATTTGAATCAGTCACTAAGTCAGCAATCTCTTTTAAAATTGTATAACTTGATTGTGGCGGATTTGTTGCCGTAAGCTCTGAACCATCCCCAATAGGTGAGATTTCATAGACTAAATAATGAATTCCAGACACTACCGAAAGCTCATTGCCCAAATTATCCAAGGGGAGGTTGTTAATTTTTAGTCCATCATTTGTCGTCTGATTCTCGCTAAAACCAGATGCCCCCGGACTTAATCCATATTTTACAATTGTTAAACGGCTATCAGCAAAAACATTTTGACTGACAAATCCAAAAATCAAAACCAAAGCAAATGCTAAAATGCTCATTAATTTGGTCTTTTTAGTCAATTCTTCCTCCCCCTTTCTTTGATTTATTTTTATTCAAGCATTTAATATATTTTAGATGCTCAAATGCTTCTTCTGTTTTCAAAGCATATTGCATGACTTTCTTATCACTGGTAAATACAGGCCCCACAACTAGCGCATGTTTTTCATCCCCATAACCTTGTTTTTCAAGGATATAATTTTGCCAGTTTTCTGTCTTATCTTTAAATATCCAGCGTGATAAATTTTTCATTTTTTTCAGGCGATAAACGTTTATAAGGAGGTCATTAGGATTTTGATTTTCTTTCTGAGCTTCTTCATCTAGCCATTGATTAGCTAGCTTTTTAGAGTTAGTCAAATAAAATCCTTCTCCAAAATCTCCCCTTAACTGTCCATCTGAAAGCTTTGGTGCTTCGATTTTTCTGTCAGCAACATGATACAACTTGTGCCTCAAGCCCAAGAGTAACCACAAAAGATAGAGAAGCCCCAAAAGCATTAACAGACCCGAACCAAACATCACCCAAAAATTATAACCAAACTGATTTCGTTGGACTTTTTCTTGAGGAGTAACCTTTGAAAGTGCCGTTCGTTCGCCAGTGACCAATAATCTTTTATTATTAATCCCTGTCGGATAACAAGTGACTAAAGTGACTAAATCCCGCCCTTTTTCAATGCTCAATGACGAAACTTGATCAGGAGCAACAATACGAATATCATCAATCTTATATTTTAAAGTCAGATTTAAGACATGTAAATAAAAGATATCCCCATTCTTAAGTTTATCCAGATTAGTAAACAAAGTATCATTCACTCGACCAGAATGTGCAGGCAAAACGGCGTGAGTATTGTTTCCACCGATTGGCAAAGAAGATTGGGGCACATGACCAACGCCAAGCCCTAAAATCGTTTCAGAATCTCCATGATAGATTGGAATATCATTGACTTTAATCTGCGGAATCGTGATAAAGCCCATCATTCCTGTAGAATCAACTTTTAAAACATTGTTATAGTTGGGAATAGGTTTATTCCATGCAATATGTTGACTTGCATCATAGATGTATTCATTGTAAAGCTGGGCATTGTATAATTGTGCCTGAGCAAGCAGTTGCTTCACTTTCGAGTTCCCAATTGTGGACAGTTGATTATCATATTTTTGGACTGATTTGACGTTTTGTTGTCCTGCCAGGTAATTAACCACAATCGGATAAAAAAGTAATCCGATTGCGATAATTGCCAAAATCACACTTAGGAGATTTCGTAAGCTAAAGCCCTTTATACGGGAGGTTTTTGGTTTTTTTCTTGCCATTATTCCCTCCTAACTAACCAGATTTTCATTTTGTCAAAACTAATCTTGCTTATTTTACAACTTCTTCTTCATTATCTTTACGACGTTTGATGGCAAAGGCTACAACTCCTGAAACAGTGGCAATAGCGATAATCCCTGCCAATCCTTGTCCACCAGTAAATGGCAAAGCAAATGGCTGAGTGTTGCTAATTGTGTTACTATCCGTTGTACCGCTTCCGTTGAACGATGTGGTTGTTGCATTAACCGGAAAGACATTAGCAGCAGTCGAAACAGTCGGCAAAGCATAATTATTATCGTTTCCGTCCGCTTTATTTGGGGCGTGTACTTCGACTGCATAGTAAGTTCCATTGTTATTCACTGTATTTGATGCATCTGTATTTGTATCAACAAGATTAAGAGCTGTAAACTCAGCAACACCACTCGCATTAGTTGTTGCAAGAAGGGCTTTACCCGTGCTATCTGTAACAAACTTAGCATTGTCGGAAGTTACTGCAACAAAGGCGGATCCATCTGTTTGCATCTCATTGTTGAAGAGACGTGTATTAGTTTCTACAAGATTCTGTGCATCAGCTGCCGTCTTTGCTTGAACAAGAACGAACTGCGCCCCTTTAAGGAGGGTACTTGTACTGTGAGCATCTACTTTTTGAAAATCAATACCACCGACGTTTAGAACTGAGGCCTTGATACCTGTATTAACACTAAAGTCCGATAAATTTGTACCATAAGCATTGACAATATTCGTTGATGGAGCATCTTTGAAAACACCAATAGCTGCATCTGAAACGGTTGATGTGTATTGAACGTTGATGCCACCTGTTGTTCCATATGTTTTAGTATTGCCAGCATCTACAGCGATAAGACCGGCTGCTTTAAGTTGCCCTGCAGTAGTCAAAGTTACTGTCCCGCCAGAAACGGTATAATCCGTACCAGATGATAAAGCACCCAAAATTTTACCGTCGCTGTTTGTAACGTTAACTTTTGAAACCGTAAGTGTTGATAAACCAGCAGGATTTCCACTATCTTGTGTATCTGTAATGCTATATGATCCTGTGACATTATTTCCTGCATTGTCTGAATTTGTCACTTGTGACTGGTCGAAGACAGAGTTGATATTCCAAGTGACGGTATCGTTTGAGCCTGCAGTATTCACGTTACTATTGACATCTTGATTTGCATAAGTCACGTCATCTGAAGTTGTCCCCGTAGCACCTGTTGTTGAGAGTTTGCTATTTGAAACCGTATTAGGATCTGTCACTGTATCTGTTGGGTCACCTTTGACAAGGACACTATCTGCGGCGGTATTGGATGATCCTAGATTCATCTTGGGATAGACGTTCAAGACGCCCGCCGAAGCGTCTGCTGTGTTGACCTGAATGATGAAAGGTTGAACAGTCCTTATACCACCAACTGTCGTTACTTGATAGATAAGATAGTAGCCGTCAGAAAGACCAGTAATATCAGCGAGACCAGTGGCATCCGTCGTACCTGAAGTCGCTTTACTCCCCAACGTGATGTCAGCATCCGAAAGTCCACTGATAGAGCCGTCGTCATTGTAACCCAACTTGCTAGGATCCATGTCGCTTGTCTTGCCCGTTGTTGAGGTAATACTATAAACATCAAAGGTCACATTTTGCATTCCATAAACAGTTCCTGTAGCGCCTGGATTATTAGCAGTACCTCCAACGTTAGTTTGACCGCTGCCATCACCTGCGACATTATTCGTATTTAGCCCTGATTGATCAGATCCGTCATTATTAGTACCATCAACATTGGATCCTGTTGGTGCGGCCTGCTCGGCATAAATTGCAACTTCACCGTTTGAAACTTGGTCAGTTGTAGCACTCGTTTTGGCATTAACATTTACAAGTCCGCCAAATCCTGCAAGGGCGCTAAATGTCAAAAGACTAACACTAGCAAGGGCAAATTTTTTATTGAGTGAATTGAGTTTCATGGATTTTTTCTCCTGTTTTTGTTTGAATGAGTCTGAAGCGATGCGCTCATCTCTATTTATCGCACTTTTGTAGCTAAATGAAGTTTCCAACGTTAAGTAGAGTTCCCTCTTATTTTTTTAATCATTTTTTCCCCTCCTTTCGCTGCGTTTGCGCCAGATGGATACGATTTTTGCTATGAAAGACCTTCCGATAAGGTCTGGTTTTTCGTAGTGTGTGTAAAAACCTTGCTTTTTTGCCCTTATTAGGTGTTGAAACACCATAATCCGCTTGCTCAGGGACGAACTCGAGTTCTTCTTCTTTACGTCGCTTACTAAAGTAGAGTCCAAGCGCTCCGATAGCAGCTAGACTTATCATGAGATAGAGAAATTGATTTCCGCTCCCGCCTGTAAAAGGAAGCTCAAACGGTGGAACCACATTAATCGTATCTGTCGTACTGACTGACACAGTCTGTCCTGCGCTATTGGTGTAGGTATAAGTTACTAAAAAGCTATAGGTTCCTGATTGATTGAGCTTACCCGACGCGATCTCTACTTCTCCTGCATTCGTTACGGTGATATCACTCTCTTGCAGATTAGGTGTTGCGCTATCGCCATTATTATCTGTAAACTGGAGATTGGAAACCGTCGCATTGGTTACCGTTGCACCTGTTGCTAGACTAGTAAAAGGTGTATTATCTGCGATGACATTGACATCATTGGGACTTGCATAGCTGTTCTCTCCAAAGGATTGATTGATTTCAGCCCCTGTGAGCCCTTGGTCTAGCCCAACACTCGTGTTAAAACCATAAGCTCCGACAACCGTCACGGTGGCCGTTTTCGTCGTTGTAGCCCCATTTACAGGGTCTGTATAAGTATAGGTAATCGTGTAGGTTCCAGGCACATTCGTTTGCACAGTTGTGCCAGAATAGCCATTAGGGCCCGTCACAGTGGCATTTATCTGCTGATTGATGTAGTTTGAATCTGTAGAAGTCCCATTCCCATCCGTCACCGAGCTAATATTATCTGGTCGTTTCCAGCTTGATCCCACCGCAAGCAAGGTGTTTTTGGTATTGACTGTCGGTGCAAGTGGGGTATAGACCACAGCAAAGTTAGCAACTTTACCTGTAGAATTACCGGCAGTTGTATTATAGGCGACTGTTGCGAGAGAGGTAGCACTTGCCATAGTTGTAAAGTCATAGCCTGAAAGAGCCGTGGTGCTTCCCGCTGACCCAGAAAGTAACGAACCCGAAGCCCCAGCTGCAGCGGCAGAAGACCACATAGCATCTGTAGGAGCGAAAGCTGAGGTCGCTCCACCGCTTGTCAAGACCAAGACACTGTAGCTATAGCCTTTGACCGCAAGACTTGCGTCCGTTGGAAAGACCGCATAGCTATTGTAGTATTCGCCCGTCGTTACCCGCCACGTATTTTGCGTGTTGGAGAAGCCCGCCGAAGTGGGGGCTGTCGCTGCGTTATAAGTGCTATTTGGCGCATAATAGTTATATTTTGTTCCACCAGAGGATGATGCACCAGATGTGAGGGAGGCACCACTTGCTGTCTGTGTCTTCAGATAAATCTCACCCTGTGCGGTACTATTTGCCGCATAGGTAAAGTCCATCTCCGTACTGCTCGCAGGTACTGTAAAGGCAGAAACCATTGCTGGTTGAGCCGAAGAAGATATCGCAGAATAAGCATAGCTCGCCAAGTTAGAACCTGCTGAAGAGGCAAGAACACTTGACCCGCTCATGAGATACATACTTGTCGCGGCACCACTTGTCGTATAAGCTTGAGAGAGGGTATAACCGTTGTAGTTGATCGTAGCGATATTGTAACCCGCAGGAATATTGGCGGGTGTTCGGCCCATTGAATTCCAATAGTCCAACCCACTTAAAACAGTTCCCGTTGTCACACCTGTCGCACTTGAATACTGGACGGCGCTTGGAAGGCTGGCTTGGAGTGAGCCCATCGCTGCGGCTGAGCTCGCACCCGGTGTATTGCTCGCTGTCCATGCCGTTGTCGTTGTCACACTTTGTGAGTTCGCAGAAGCGACAAGAGTAAACGTTGGGTTCGGGCTTGCGCCTGCGAAGGTTCCTGCAACCGCACTGTATTGCGAAGCATAAGCTGACTCAGCAGAGGTCAAGGTTGAGTAACTTGAATTATTATACACATAGCTTGTTGTATATCCAGAAGCTGCACTGGTGACCGAAGGCGCAGCAATCGCCCCGTCTGTATAGCCACTGGTCACAGATGGTGCGACGGATGAAGTCGCTCCCCAAGCCGCACTCGCCGTACCCGTTGCAAGCGAATAATTAAAAGTCGCGGATTGAGAGTTTGGTGTGTAGTAAGCATTGACGACAGCGCTAGAAGCCGCAACTGTCGTTGGACTTCCGCTAACTGCGGAAAAAGTGTAGCCTGATGGCGCAACGGAAACCATGTAATCATAGGTCGCCGAATCGACAGCCCCACTCGGTGCTAAGATACCTATCGTATCTCCCAAATTTGCCGTCACTGCCGTTGATGCCCACGTACTCCCTTTCGGAGCCATCGAAGTGCTGGTTTTCGTATTGAGATAGTTGACATTGACTTGACCTGTTGGTTGATAAGCAGAGAAACCATCAAATCCATTATTTGTTTGCTTCACATTATAAACCGTCATCGCCGAGCCATAATTCCCAGTCCCCCCACCAAAACCGACTTGCATCGCATTTTGCATGGTGACTGTGCCTGTGACTGTTTGAGTGGTCGTACCGTTATTGACGCTTAAAGTGATCGTTCCCATGGTGGTCGTTGCACCAACACTTGTCGGTGTCCACGTGACGCTAAAGCTTTCTCCAGAACTACTGACAGCGAAATTATCTACAGTTCCAACGTCCGTTTGAGTGGTAGAAGCATTTGTTTGGGATACTTGAATGGTATTACTTGCATTGCCATTGTACCAGTAGTTACGTCCAAGAAAGACGCCATTAGGAACGCCAGTAATGGCAGTCGTTGTCTTTCCTCCAGATAGGCTAGTATTGGAAAAACTCGTGCCAACGGGTACAAAATACATTCCCAAATATTGCCCGACTTGATTTGCCGCATTTAGTATGGAGTTAGGTACACTTTTTATTGAGCCACTAAAGCTAACAGGCTGCTGCATATTCAGGGTCGGATTAAAAGTCGCCCAAGCATTTCCTTTTTGACCCGAAAGCGCACTGTCATCATGCAATTGCAAAGTCCCGCTATTCCAGTTCGCAGATGTATTATTGCCAGTCGTTTTAATTGTTGTATTGCCTGAGGCTGTAAAAGCTGCTGCCCCAGAGGCTGAAGTCAAGCCAGTATAATATGGAACCACATCAGGTGTTTTAATAGAAGTGCCCTGATTCAACGCCGTGGATGTCGTTGCTGCGTGAACAACTGTCTTAAGCATAAGCGGTGTAAAAGCTGGCTCAATTCCTCCTGCAAGAAGCATGAACGAAGTAGCGCCATAGAGCCATTTTTTTCCTGATTTCCAAGTACGGAAGTGAGTTGTTTGTACTTCGTGACTTGTTTTATAACCTTTTTGGTGCTTTGAGCGGTACATGTCTTATCCCTCACTTTCTTAGTTGTCTATTTCTCAGCTCTCTTAGTAAATTTTTTTAATGGGTCAAGCTTTTAAATTTTTTATTTATCTCATAGGTCATTTTATTATTGCATATTGTTTCATCAAGTAAAACGAAAGCAAGTATTTTAACGAAATACAAATCTTTCTCGTTCTGTAATATTAGTTTTTTAACCCTAAAAATAATTTGGTAATTAAAACTTTGTAAATAAAAGGGTCTAAAAAGCTTGTATTCCATAGACTTTAAATCAAAAACAAAAACCGTTCATTTTTCAGAACGGTTTTTAAACGTCTTTTCGAGCAGTAATCTTTTCGTAATATTACTTTAGATAATGTTTCTTATCTTAGCCTTAATTAAATTATGTTGTGTTTTTGGCTTTACTCTTATTATGTTTTTACTCTTTATCAAAAATCTGGAGGAGATAGTGTTCATTTTTCAGAACGCTTTTCTCTTATTATTCTTTTATCATATTGCATTTTTAGGGTTTTACGAAAATCATCAGCTCCTATTTTTTTTAAAAATTTTAATGTTTCTTGAAGTTGGCTCTTACCTTTTTGTTTATCCACATAATAATAAACAAAAAAAGATTCAGCATAATTAATAATGACACGGCTCATCACATCGCCGGGCATAAAGAACTGTTTGGAAATATCGAGCACTTCCTGAGCTTTCTCTTTCCTCCCAGAATCAATACAGTTAAGGATTACTTTATAGAGAAAACGATAAATGAGCACTCGATAATATAAATCATTTTCATAATAAGCTTTATTGTAGAAAAAATCTTCTAAAATGTTATCAATTAAATTTTCATTGAGTCTATCTCCAATATTAGCAAGAATTGAAAGTTCAAAAAATCCCCAAAACTGGATTCCTTTGAGGTAATCTTCGAGTTCATGAATTTCTTCAGGAAGGAGATGTTGATAAAGCCCTTTAGCTGTATAGGCTACCAATTTTTCTTCATTGGTTCCTTTTTGATTTTCTTCATATATTTCTTTAAGACGTTTAATTTCTCTTTGGTAATAGGCGTGTTCAATCTCATCGAAAATCGAGATATAACTTTCTTGTTCACCATTATTTATCATGATACTGTAGTCAAGTGGGGAGACATTCATTTTTTGAAGGGCAGAGTCTAGTCGGTCAAAAGAAAGCATACTTTTACCATTCTCAAAATTAGAAAGGGTGGATTTCGCAATCCCTAATTCTTCGAAGGCAGACAGTGAAAATCCGTGTTGAATTCTGAGATCATGGAAAGCTTTCCCATATTTAAAATATACCATTCGTTCTTCTTTCGCTTTAACTAATTTTTTAATAGTATATTTCAAATTCAGGATTTTTGCAATTCTTTTGCATAAAAAAAGCACTGAATATTCAGTGCTTTTAATTATTTACGTTTACGAGCAATCAAATGAATCGGAGTTCCTCCAAAAACAAAGGCTTTACGAATTTGATTTTCCAAGAAACGAAGATATGAGAAGTGCATCAGTTCTTCTTCGTTGACAAAAACAACAAAAGTTGGTGGTTTAATGGCGACTTGTGTTGCATAGAAAATCTTCAGACGCTTTCCTTTATCTGTCGGAGTTGGATTAATCGCTACGGCATCCATAATCACATCATTCAAAACAGAACTTGAAATACGTAGGTTTTGAGCATGGTGAATTTCTTTAATCATATCTGGAAGTTTATTCAATCGTTGGCCAGTTTTAGCAGACACGTAAACGATTGGTGCATAATCAAGGAATTTGAACTTTGTACGAATTTCTAATTCAAATTTTTTCATTGTATCATTGTCTTTTTCAAGAGTATCCCATTTATTGACAACAATCAGAATCCCTTTACCTGCTTCATGAGCAAATCCAGCGATACGCATATCATATTCGCGAATTCCTTCTTCAGCATTAATGACCATCAAAACGATATCTGAACGGTCAATGGCACGCATGGCACGCATGACTGAATATTTTTCAGTATTTTCGTAAATTTTTCCTGATTTACGCATTCCAGCGGTATCAATCATGACAAATTCTTGGTCTTCAGAATCAACGAAGTGTGTATCAATGGCATCACGAGTTGTTCCCGCGATTGGGCTTGCAATCACTCGGTCTTCACCAAGAATGGCATTGATAAGAGATGATTTACCAACGTTTGGACGACCAATCAAGCTAAACTTGATGACATCTTCATTCTCTTCTTCGATTTCATTAGGAAGATTTTGAACAATAGCATCAAGTACATCCCCTGTCCCAATCCCGTGAACAGCTGATACAGGATATGGATCGCCGAGTCCAAGTGAATAGAAGTCAAAAATTTCCATTCGACGTTCTGGGTTGTCGACTTTATTGACGATAAGAATGACAGGTTTATCTGTACGATAAAGAATATTAGCAACTGCTTCATCGGCATCAGTAATTCCTGTTTCTCCATCAACGACAGCAATAATAACATCTGCTTCGGTCATGGCGATTTCGGCCTGTGCCCGAATTTCAGTCATGAAAGGTTCATCTGAAAGTTCAATCCCACCGGTATCGATGATGTTGAATTTACGGGTTAACCATTCTCCTGTGGCATAGATACGGTCACGAGTCACACCTGGAATGTCTTCGACAATTGAGATGCGTTCTCCTGCAATACGGTTGAATATCGTTGATTTTCCAACATTTGGACGCCCAACGATGGCGACTGTAGGTAAGCTCATATTTTTATTTCTTTCTTTGTTTACTTATTGTTTTAAAAATTATGATAGTTAAGCTAAAGACGTTGTAATCTAAAGGCTATATAATTTTATAGTTCAGTTCCGTGATTAATTTTAGATAATTTCAATCCCAAACAGGCTTGTAAAAAATGGGGCTTGACTAAGACTTATCTTCATGTTTTTAGCCAGTTGAGGCGTAACTTCCATGCGTTCAAATTGATTCGTAGAAAAATCAATTCCTGAAAGTGCTGTTTCCCAAAAATTAGCCGCTTCTAGTTGATTTTTTAGAAGTTCAACATTTTTAAAATTACAGGCAGTGAAGAAAGTTTCCTTAGCTTCATTTTCTAAAAAACGGACTGATTTTAATGTACTTCCTGAAAAATTGGCATAAGTCAATAAATTCTCTGTAAATTGAACATCTTGCAAATGACTTTCCGTAAAATCAGTGCCTAATAGTTTACAGGATTTAAATACTGAACGATAAATGCCAATTTTATTGAAGTTCAGATTGGATAAATCACATTTCTCGAAAACGCAATCTGTAAATTCACTGATCGCGTTGTCAGTAAATTCAAAGGTTGTGTTTTTGAAAGAACAGCCAGAAAAAATGGTCCGTTGGCTAATCGTCAAAATCTGGTCAGTAAATTCTGCTTGATAGATTTCTCCATCAGTAAAATCTTGACTACTGACTGCTTGAAAAGTTGTAGGAAGTTTTGGTTCTAAGATTTTTTTTAATTTCACAGTAATTTTTTCGCCTTCAAATTTTCTGTTGAGGCTGAAATTTCTGGTTGTCCCCATTGGTCAACAATCCGTTCAGACCATTTATTTAAGCGTCTATCTCCAGCATAGTCTTCTTGAATCTGGTCATATTTTTCAATGGTTTCGCTCGTTTGCTCAACATACTTTTCCTTAAAAACGGTCGCTTCCAAGGGAAGACGCGGTTTTACTTTGTTCAAACGTGCGGCTTTTCCAAGAGCAATCCCAAAAATAGGATAAGTATAATCAGGCAAGCCTAAAACTTTAGAAATTTCTGAGGATTGGTCCCGAATTAAACCAACCATGACCCCGTTGTATCCTAAAGACTCCGCAGCCAACAGTGCATTTTGCCCAGCAGTTGCCGCATCAACTGAAGTAATCAATAAACTTTCAATTCCTTGAGGTTGAAAATTCCCCTGATGTAATTCGACTGCTTTTTGGGCACGATTTAAATCGCCAACAAAAACTAAATATGCTGCACAATTTTTGATTGATTTTTGTGGTTGAAATTCATAAATCGCATCTTTTTGATTTTGTGACTCTACAACAATCACAGAATATGATTGAAAATTTTTCCATGTTGATGCCATTTGAGCCGCTTTTACTATTTTTTCTAAATCTTTAGGATCAATTGCTTCTTCTGTAAAATTTCTGACCGAAGTGTGATTCATCATTAAATCAATCGTTTCATTTGTCTCAGTCATGTCGTCTGTTTGTTCCCTCCAGTCGCATTTCTTCTGCTAAATACTTGACGCGTTCCATGACACGTTTAGCTGGCCAAACCTCATCAGCTCGTTTAGTTTCAGCCAAATGTTGTTCAAGTTCTTCCATTTTTAAATTTGAAGTGAAAAAAGTTGGAAGATTTTCTTGCATTCGGTGTTGTAAGATGACTTGTAAAATACTATCACGCACCCAAGCATTATTTTGTTCTGCTCCAATATCATCTAAAACTAGAACTTGACTGGCTTTTATTTCATTGACCCAGACTTTAGCATTGTCAAAGTCTAAATCCGAAATAAAAGTTGGATAATGAAGTAGAGTCGTCGAAATACCTTTTTTAGCTAATTCATTTGCCATAGCTGCAAGCATGAAGGATTTTCCAACACCGAAATCGCCATAGAGGTAAAGTCCCTTTTTCTTAGGAAAATTGGTAATGAAATCAACTAAAGCTTGATAAGGTTTGATTCTTTGAACATCATCAAGGGCAATCTCAGCTAAACTAACTTGCTTTAAATCTTTTGGAAGACCAATAATACTTACACGACGCATCAAGCTCTGAGCAGCTTGTTGTTCAGCTAACTCATTCGTTGCTTGATAAGAAACGTCCGCATAACCATGATTCATAATTAAAACTGGTTCATATCCATCAGCAGCACGTTTTTCCCCTTTTTTAAACTTATCATGTTCACGTACATATTCATAAAACTTCGAGTAAGAGCGTTGGATTTCATCAGAAGTCATTTGATGCTCAGCAATAAAAGCTTGAACATCTGTATTTTTTAGAACTTCTGTGACTAATTTTTCAAAATTTTCTCGAATATCTTGTCGCTTTCCTAAAATATCTCCGATAGATTCCATTAATTTTGCTCCCCTTCCAATTTTTTGAGAGAGTCAAGCCTTATTTTTTCAAGTTTAGCAAGTTCCTCTTGGCTTGTTTTATTTTCATAGTCAGGATTTGACCATTTTGGTGCTTCTTTTTTGATTTTCGTTGAGTGCTTGGTAACTTCAGTCTTAGCCTTAGCAGTTGCTTGTTCTTCTCGCTCCAAAATGCGCTTTACAGCCGCCTCCGCTGTGAATACTTTATTTCTCATCCAATCATTCGCTAAAGCATTGACAAAGTTTGGGCTGAGTGAAGCATTTTTTTGTTGAACCAAAACATAATGAATCAAAATATTTTGAACTTCTGCTGGTAATTTTTGGCGAGTCAAATTAGCTAAAATTTTATGTTCATCAGAGCTGACAAAACCTCCAGCTTGGGCTTTTATCTGACGAATAAATTCATCAGGCTCATGGGCTTTACTGACGACAATCAAATCTGCAAAAACTTTTGGAAATTCTGAAAGTGCGGGTTGTGGTTGACTTGTTGCTGAAAGACTACGAATTAAATGATTCATATTCAAACTCTTATCGGCATTAGCTGTGCGTTCAGCCTGTTTGAATAATTCGTACCAATTGAGTTCAAATTTTTCTGCAAGGGAATAAAGTGTTAATGAATCTTGGTTCTCATTTGATAAACGATAACCTTGGCGTTCCATCAGACTTTTAAATGCCCCCATATCAAATTGGTTCTCTTTTAGTGATTGGTTTGGTGTGGCTTCCCTATCAAAATTAACTTTATAAACTTCATGGAACTTCTTAGAAATTTCTTTTCCTTTGGGTTCCATTGTTTTAGCTAAAGCTGTGACACGATTTTCACCAATTCTTGATATTAAAAGTTGTCTATAAAAGTCATCAGCAAGGAAATTTTCAAAATTGAGAGGGCTTTTCACTTCAAAATAAAGGCTGCTATGGTCATCATAAACTCGAACTAATGATAGAGCTGAAAGTCTGTCAAGTGCCTCAATGAATGGATTAAGTCCGAGATTTAGATACTCCAAAAAATGAGAAATTCGACCCGTTGAGAAACTCAACATCATTTGGTAGAGGGCAAAAGCATCCGTCCCAATAATTGGTAAATAGAGTAGGCGAAAAGTCTCAACGTCAAAGCTGGTCTTTCCTCGATTAAGCATTGTAAATGAATCTCCTGCTCTCATATTTCCCTCACTCTAGTTTTACTGACTGTTTTTAATGACAGTTCTTTATCTGCCAATTTAATGCTCATTTAGCAATCGCATTAAACAATTAGTCTTTATTTTTTAGTAATATTTTTTAGAAGCTCTTCTAATTCACTGACATCTTTAAATGAGCGATAAACACTCGCAAATCGGATATAAGTAATATCATCTAATTCAGCTAATTCTTGCATGACAAATTCGCCAATCACATCTGATTCAACTTCATTACTGTCAAGCTGCCGAATTTTTCGTTCAACATTGGCAACTGTTGTTTCAATATCTTCACTTGAAACAGGACGTTTATAGGCTGAACGAACTAAACCACGAACAATTTTTTCACGGTTAAAAGGTTCGCGTTTGTCATCTTTTTTAATGACTAAAAGGGGCATTTCTTCAATACGTTCAAAGGTTGTGAAGCGAAAACCACATGATTCGCAGACCCGGCGGCGACGAATCGCATCTTCGGCTTGTCTTGAATCAACAACTTTTGATTCTTCAGAAGAACACTTTGGACATCTCATATTATTCTCCTTAGTTTAGATAATAAACTGTTATTAGTCTTACTGACAGAAATTTTCTATTTATTAAAAATTCTGTCAGTAACTTTTTTAATTATTGTTAATGATGGAATCGTCAGATGCGCTGACAATCCCTTTATCTTCTAATAAAACACTCTCTGGTCATGTTTTATTGCCGCAAATATTTTAATTTATTTTTTTGGTAAAAATTTTGCTTCTAGTCGATAAATCACTTGTCCTTTTTGTGAAAACTTTTGTTCATATTCAGTCATCACATTTTGAGGAGCAAATTCTTCATCTTGGTGTAAATCTAACCAAACTTTTTTTAGCTCCATGCCATAGTTTGCTAAAGAAACTAATGAGTATTCAAACAAGCCTCGGTTGTCCGTTTTGAAATGTATTTCACCTTCTGGACGTAAAATCTTTTCGTAAGTTGCAAGAAAAGATTTATAAGTCAAACGACGTTTTTCATGTCGTCCTTTTGGCCAAGGGTCAGAAAAGTTCAAATAAACTTGATCAATTTCACCGTCAGCAAAATATTCGCTCAAAGCTGCTCCATCAACGAGCATCATTTGGACATTTGGTAAATCAGCTTCAATCGCCTTATCTAATGCGTAAGATAAAACTGATAACTGCATATCAATTGCAATGTAATTAATTTCAGGATGCAAAGCAGCCATTCCTGTAATAAAAGCACCTTTCCCACAACCAACTTCAATGTGAATCGGATGGTCATTGCCAAAACGTTCTGACCAACGTCCTTTAAAGTCTGCTGGATTTTCAACTACGATATGTGCGTTTTCAGCAAGCATTTCGCCTGCTCCTTTACGATTTCTGACGCGCATTTTTACCTCAATTTGTTTTATTTTTATTGGAAAATCAGTGAATCTAACTCTCCTTTTGTTTGTTGATTTTGATTATTCAATTATAAGCCAAAAAATAGGAAGGTCCAAACCCTAGCCTATTTTTACTAAAATAATTCACAAAATTTACGAAGTCCCAAGATTTCTTGGTTTACTTCTTTCATTTTTCCTCTAGAAAGATATTCAGAAATTTGCCGAAGAAAAGAAAGTTTTCCATACCAAGCCACTTTTTCCATAATGTCAGAACGTGGTCTCACACCAGAAGTCATCAGCCATAACGACCAGTTAGTTGGTTTGATATAGTGTGATAAAACATGTGCCATATCAACCATGGAATCTGATAAAAAGACCGTATCCCAATCTACAAGATAAATTTTTCCTGAATTATCATCCACTAGCCAGTTTTTATGATTGACATCTCCATGAACAACCACGACCTCTTCATTTTTGATTTCAGGAATTTCCTTGCGCATTTCCTCAATAATTCCTGACAAAAAGTGATTTGTCCGTAAAGCCTCGGTATTTTGGACACAATCCTCTAATAATTGTTCAGGCAAAATAATTTGACTTCCCAATTTTTTATAAGATTCAACTAGTTTTTTCGAGTCATGCAAATGTGCTAAAATATGATTAATCTGACGGTCTTCCATATCCTCAGGACTTAGCGTATGACCATCAATCCAAGGTTGAGCAGATAAGGTGTCTCCTTCAGCCGTCCGTTTTGTCCATAAGACTTTCGGTGTGATTCCTTCCAGATAAATGCTTGGCAAAAAAGGACTACCATTTTTTTTAATAAAAACGCGTTCTTCATCACTTTTCCCAAAAAATGCATTGCCTGAGCCGCCTTTTACAGGCGTCATATCCCAATCAGCTTTCATCATCCTTATCTCCTCCTTTCCTTTAAAATTCTATTAATCATTTTTTGATACATCTACTTTATATCCAAAAATTAAGCGTTTGGATAGTGAATTAAAATAGTTTGAGTCAAAATATCAGCATATTGATATGACTCTGTTGTTTTAGGACCACGAGCTGGGATATTTTCAATAATGAAATGTGTTGCGTAGGCTTCAATCAAGTTCACTTTATGACGATTTTCACGTTTACGACCAAATTGTGAAGTAATTTCAATCGTTTCACCCAAATGTGCTTGAACTTTTTCACGAATATCAACGATTTTTCCTATTTCTTGATTTTGGTTATCCATTTTTTCCTCCAAATAAGATGTAAAAATCGGATTACTCCGAACTTTACCTTATTAATCTAATTTTATCCTTGATTATTTACTTCTTTTTCTAATCTAAGGAACTGTATATCTGCTAAGTTTTCATAATATAAGAGAACATAAAGCTTGTATTTTTTATACTTCACTTATATTTATAAACAGAATTAGACAATTACTCATATTATAACACGAAACACTCAAAAAAATCTAGTCGCCATATCGGTTATCAATACTTGCAAATTTATTATGCTCTTTAATAAAGAGTAATTCAACTGTTCCACGGCTTCCTGAACGGTTTTTTTCAATAATTACTTCAACTTTATTATCTTCTAAAATTTCTTCACCGTCTTCATCTTCACCATTGCCACGTTCATAATAATCATCACGATAAAGAAAGGCAACAATATCAGCATCTTGCTCGATTGACCCAGATTCACGGATATCGGACAAAACCGGTCGTTTATCTTGACGTTGCTCAACCCCACGTGAGAGCTGTGATAAGGCGATAACAGGAACTTTTAGTTCTTTAGCTAAAATTTTCAACTGACGAGAAATTTCAGAAACTTCTTGTTGGCGATTTTCTCGTCCTGTTCCAGAAATCAATTGTAAGTAGTCAATAACAATCAAACCGAGATTTCCGGTTTCTTGCGCTAATTTTCTCGAACGCGCTCGAATTTCTGAAATCTTTATCCCCGGTGTATCATCAATATAAATACTGGCGCGAGACAATGTTCCAGTTGCCATAAAGTAGTCATTCCACTCTTGATCATTGAGTTGCCCCGTCCGCAAGCTATGTGAATCAATTGAACCTTCGGCAGCAATCATCCGACTGACAAGACTTTCTGCACCCATTTCCAGTGAGAAAATAGCAACGGTCCGGTCTTGTTTTGTCCCAATATTTTGCGCAATATTTAAGGCAAAGGCTGTTTTACCAACCGCAGGACGGGCTGCTAGAATGATTAATTCTTCTTCATGGAGCCCCGTAGTCATATTATCTAACGCAGGATAGCCCGTAGCAATCCCTGTAATATTTGATTTCTGCTGTGCTTTTTGTTCAAGGTCATCCATGTGGATAGCTAAGACATCAGAGATTTTTTTGAAACCATTTGTATTGCGTCCCTGTTGGACATCAATCAAACTTTTTTCTGCTTGAGCTAAAATATCATCCGCTGGCGAATCTTGCTCATAGGCTTTTTCGACTGATTCGGTCAAACGATTAATTAATTGGCGGAGAAGTGATTTTTCGGCAACAATTTTAGCATAGTAGGCCGCATTTGCTGCTGTCGGTGTCGCCGTTGCTAGTTCAGCAATATAAGCGATTCCACCAATCGCTTCTAATTCTCCCTGATTTTCAAGGTGTGAACGAATGGTTAGAACGTCAATTGCTTCACGCGCATCAGACAATTTTTCCATTGTTCGAAAAATAATTTTATGAGCATTCTTATAAAAATCATCCGAACTTAGAAATTCTTTAATTTCGACTAATCGTTCACTATCTAAAAAAACAGCCCCAAGAACGGCCTGCTCAGCAGCTAGGTCTTGAGGCGGGGCTTTTATTAAATCAATTTCGGGCATCTATTTTAGGCCTCGCTTATTTTGACTTTAACCACGGCTGTCACATCACGGTGAAGTTTTACTGGTACGTCTTTTGTTCCCAATGCTTGAATTTTGTTAATCAATTGAATTTTACGTTTGTCCAATTTTAGACCAAATTGACTTTTCAATGCTTTAGCAATATCTGCTTTATCAACAGCACCAAAAGTATGACCAGTTTGTCCAACTTTCATCTTGATTTCAACAACAGTTTCATCTTTTTCAAGCACTTCTTTAAGAGCTTTAGCTTCCGCTAAAAGTTCAGCTTCTTCTTTTTCTTTAGCTTTCGCTTGTCCTTTGACTTCAGAAAGCGCTGCTGCTGTTGCTACTTTTGCCAAATTTTTCTTAATCAAAAAATTTTGAGCATAACCAGTCGGTACTTCTTTAATTTGACCTTTTTTTCCTTGTCCTTTAACGTCTTCTAAGAATACAACTTTCATTTTTCGTTTTCTCTTTCTTTTAATATTTCAATTAAATCATCTTGTACTTCTTGGATATTCTTTTCATAAATCTGTGTCGCGGCATTGTTAAAATGTCCACCACCACCCATTTGTTCCATTATTGTTTGGACATTAAATCCATTACGAGAACGGGCTGAGATTGAGATGTATCCATTTGTATGTTGAGTAATTGTAAATGCTGCGGTGATTCCCGCCATGTCTAGCAAAGTATCAGCGGCTTTAGCTGTTGCTATATTATCATATTTTTCATGTTTAAGTCCAATCCCTAGAGCAATACCAGGTAAAATCATTTGTGAATTAAGCACGATTTCATTTGTCTTTTTGTATTTTTCAAAATCAGTCGCCATAATCATCTTAATCAGATCATTGTCTGAACCTCTTGAACGTAAATAAGCTGCTGCTTCAAAGGTTCTTTCAGTTGTTGCTTTTGTAAAGTTTTTTGTGTCCAGTTCAATTCCAGCAAGAACAATACTTGCTTCAATTGTTGACATTTTTCTTTGATTATTATCATGAAATTGCAGAATTTCAACTGTCAATTCACTGGCAGAACTTGCTGATGATTCAATATATGAAAGTAGGGCATGTTCTGGAAAATCATCATCACGTCTATGATGGTCAATCACCACTAATTTTTCAAAAGATTTATAAAAATCTAGATTTAAGGTTTGACTGGTTTTAGAGTGGTCAACCATAATGAGTAACGAATCTTTTTTCTTAAGCTTTTGAGCAGTTTCTAATCGAACGATATGTGTAAATCCATCAGAAGATTCATTCATTTTATTAATTGCCCGTTCAACATCTGGCAATAATTGTTCAGGGTCATAAACCACAAAGGCTTCTTTCCCTGACATATTAGCAAAAGCTTTCATTGCTACTGCTGCCCCTAAAGCGTCCATATCTGTAAATCGATGACCCACGATAAAAACGTCTTCTGACTCGGCAATGATTGTCCGAAGGGCAGTTGAGATAGCCCGTGCTCTTGTTCTACTTTTTTGAGTTCTACTTTCTGAATTTCCCCCAAAATAAACTGGACGAGCTTGTGGTGTATTTTCACGCAAAACAACCTGGTCACCACCGCGTACTTGAGCCAACTCAAGGTTATTGAGGGCCACTTTTCCGATGGTAGGAAAATCATTCCAACCATAAGCCACACCGATAGAGAGTGTCAATGGAATTTCTTTTTGAGCTGAAAGTTCTCTAAATTCTTTGAGAACAGCGAATTTATCATTAATCATTTTTTCAAGAATACGATAATCACAGAAAAAATAATGGCGACTGCTGTTAATTCGACGGATATATATTCCATATTTGTCAGCAAATTCTTCTAAAAATGATGCGATAAAACTATTAATCGCTGTTCGACCACTATCAGTAATCAAATCAGTGGCATCATCATAATTATCAACTGAAATCGCACCAATAACTGCACGACTGTCATTAAATTCTGATTTAAAAGCAACTTCTTTTGTGGCATCAATTAAATAAATAAGGTTTTTATCAGAATCAAGTTCTGCAACATACTTTTGCTTACCAATAGTGATATATTGGTCATCACTTGCATTTTTTAATATTTTTTTAATATCATCACGATTAATTACTTTGTCATTCCCTTTGAAAATCATATCAATAAAGGGATTAAACCATTCGGGCTCGAAGGTTTCATTATTGAAACGAATGACTCCAATTGGCATATTATCCAAAGTAGCATTGAGTGAATTTTCTGCTTCATCATTGATTTTACGAATAAAATCTTGACGGCGCAACTGATAATTTCGGGTTTGAGATAGTAAGATGAGCGTAATCACAATATTCAAAATCAACAAATAAACCAAGATTGACCAACGAGTTGCTGAAGCATGGACAACTATGGTTTCAATGATTTGAACAATAACCATTATGACAATAATAGCAAGCGGTGAAAACCGACGGACAAAATTCATAATATTACTCCTATATTCCTCTATTTTAACATAGGACAGAAAAAACTTAAAGAATCACCGATTGTCAGTGATTTTTCTCTTATAATTTTTTATTAAACATTCATCATTTTTACTGACGAAGCTGTCAGTAATTTTTGAATGGCTGTCAGTGATTCAACTTTCATGTCAGCTTTATCTTGGTTCATTCCAAAACGTTTATCTTCAATGGCCCAAACAGTTGCATCAGCTGATTTACCTGCCTGAATTCCTTTTTCAGAATCTTCAATAATCAAGCTTTCTGTAGCTTCTACTCCTAATTCTGACATTGCGGTCAGATAAATTTCTGGGTTTGGCTTAGTTTCTTTAAAGTCATTTCCTGAAAGGATGACATCAAAATAAGAACGAAGCTGATGAGTATCCAACATTTGATTAATATCAAGCATTGACGAGCTTGAAGCAAGGGCAATTTTCACTTCTTTTTGACGCAAAAAAGTTAGAATTTCTTGGACATCAGGAAATAAAAGTTCTGCATAGGGCATCGGGTGATTGATTTTAAAATCCTCATAATCGGCTTGTAACTTACTAGCCGCTTGTTCATCAAAGTCGTCACGCAAAATCCGAGGCCAAATCTCTTTCATATTTCCCCCAATAAAATCACTCGGGCTTAAATGATTGATTGAAATCCCGTGTCCGCCAAAAAATTCTTCTCGGCGTTGTAAATAATAGCGCTCAGTGTCCACAAGAACACCATCCATATCAAAAATCACTGCTTTAAATTTCATAAAACCATTATAACACAGTCCATAAGTATGGTTCAATAGACTCCGTCAAAAGACATTTCAAAAGTTAAAAATAATAAGTTGACATATAAATATTCTATTGACCCCACGAAGCTTGGCTCATTAGTTGAAATCAATGACTTACACTTCTTTAACAACCACTCTTTCTCAAGATTCTCTCTTAATGTTGTCAACGCTGCTGATGAAATGTTTGTTTGTTCTTACTGGTTTACCTGTGTCGGTTCCTTACAGATTAGATGAATTATTTGCTCAATTGGAAGCAAAAATGCGTCCTACTGTTGCTGAAGCTGCCCGTGAACAAGGACGTGCTGATGCTCCTTCTATTAAAAAGAACTGGTGATAATTTTTATGAATTCATAGTCAGCATTTTCATGCTATCTTCTAAAAAAAACTTACTTTGGAATTTTTCTAAATGTAAGCTTTTTATTTAATCGTGAAACATCGCTTATTTATTGAATACTCTTCAAAATAAAATGAGTTATTTATTGAAAATTATCTGAAAATTAGCTATAATAAATCAATTTATAATTTAATTTAATCTTGAAGGGAAGGTAATTTTAAGTGAAAGTTGCAAAATTTGGGGGTTCATCACTCGCATCAGCTACTCAGATCAAAAGAGTTTTTGATATTGTCCAAGCGGATAAATTAAGAAAATTTATTGTTGTTTCTGCACCAGGAAAACGTTCGGGGGCTGATACTAAAGTTACCGATGCTTTAATTTCTTATTATAAAGCTTACAAAACAACCGATGATAAAGGAATTCAATATTATCAAAATTGGATTATTGCAAGATTCCGTGAAATCTATGATGAACTTGAGCTAAAAAGTTCTGTCATTGATGAAATTGCGGACAATATCCACAACTTGGCTCATTTAGATTTAGAGAATGTCTTTACTTATGACACTTTTTTAGCTGCTGGAGAAAATAATAACGCTAAATTAATTGCTGACTTCTTTACCCATTCTGGCTTACCAAGTCGATACGTTCATCCATCAGATGCTGGAATCACTGTTTCTTCTGACCCAGGAAATGCTCGCTTACTTGGAGGGGCTTATGAACATATCAAGTATCTTAATGACCTTGAAGAAACCCTAATTATTCCCGGATTTTTTGGTGTTACCAAGGAAGGCGAAGTCTGTACTTTTTCTCGTGGGGGGTCTGACATTACTGGCTCAATTATTGCAGCTGGTGTGAGAGCTGAACTTTATGAAAATTTCACTGATGTCAATGGAATTTTTGCCGCGCATCCCGGAATCGTAAAAAATCCAGCTTATATCGCTGAATTAACTTATCGTGAAATGCGGGAGTTGGCTTATTCTGGTTTTTCTGTCTTGCATGATGAAGCCCTTGTCCCTGCTTATCGTGCCCGTGTCCCTCTGGTTATTAAAAATACGAATAATCCTGACCATCCAGGTACAAAAATTGTCGTGCAAAGGGAAACAAAAGGTTCTCCCGTAGTCGGAATTGCTTCATCTAGCGCCTTCTCTTCTCTTTATGTCAGTAAATATCTGATGAACCGCGAAGTAGGATTTGGACGAAAGGTGCTTTCCGTTTTGGAAAATTTAGGTGTTCGTTTTGAACATATGCCCACAGGAATTGATGACATGTCTATCATTATTAGAAGTCGTTATTTGACTCAACCTATTTCCAAAGCCTTAATTTCAAATCTCACCGAGTCCCTTCATCCTGATGAAGTTTATATTGACCGTGACTTCTCAATTATTACCATTGTAGGTGAAGACATGAAAGAACATGTCGGTGTCACAGCTAGGGCAACTGCTGCACTTTCTAAGCAAGGTATCTCTATTGCAATGCTTTCCCAAGGTTCAAGTGAAGTTTCTGTGATGTTTATTGTCAAAGAAAAATATGAGCAAGAGGCATTGAAAGCCATTTATTCAGCCTTTTTTGATTAATTATTTAAATAAAAAATAGCTCTAAGAGCTATTTTTTTATTCGTTTATTTTTTCCACAGTTTCCAATTTCTCACTGGAAGTTACACGATTAGAAAAATTATTTAGTAAATCAGGCACATCAATTCCCATCGTTCCTAAGACATCAAGTCCTTGTTTTAAACTTTCTTGTGACATTCCGAGAATTTTTGAAGAACCTTCGCCACCATAGATATTGATTGAATCAACAGCTTGGAGATTGCTTGAGACGCTAGCAACAACATCTGGGAGGATTTCGAGTGCCATGTTCAATTTGGCTGCATCATTCATTTTTAGCATTGCTTCCGCTTTTTTATCAATCGCTTCCGCTTCGGCAAGACCTTTAAGACGAATAGCCTCAGCCTCAGCCTTCCCGGTTGCTTCAATGGCTGTGGCTTCAGCTAAAGCAGTCACTTCACGTTGTTTCGCGGTTGCTTTAGCAGTCGCTTCAATGGCTGCCGCTTCGGCTTGAGCTCTGACTTCACGCTCACGAGCGTCAGCTTCGGCTTTAGCAATTTGAGCAGCCTTAGCTGCTTCCGCTGCTTTAACGACATTAGCTTCATTTTCTTGAGCTTTACGGAGTACTTCTTGTGTTTCTAAGTCCGTTTCTCTTTGTTTCTTAATTAATTCAACCTGCATTTCTGCTTCGGTTGTTTCTTTTTTAGAAATCGCTTCTTGAATGGCATAAGCTTGGTCAGCAGAGGCTTGAGCTTGGTCAGCTTGTGCTTTGGCTTCGGCTGCAGCAATCGATTGTTCTTGCTCATAGTGGGCAAGACTGATTGCTTTTTCCTTTTGCGCATTGGCAACTTGTGTAGCAGCAAGAGCTTCGGCTTTTTGAGCATCTTGGTCAGCTGCTGCTTTTTGAATTCGAGTTTCCTTATCCGCATTAGCTACGGCAATCGCTGCTTCTTGTTGAACACGGGCTACTTCTTTAGCACCCAATGCTTTGATGTAGTTTTGGTCATCACGAATGTCATTGATAACGAACGAAACAATTGAAAGTCCCATTTTTGATAAGTCAGTACCAGCTTGGCCCTGAACCTCTCCTGAAAACTTATTACGGTCTTCAATTAATTCAGAAACCGTCATTGTTCCGACAATTGCCCGAAGATGTCCGCGAAGTACTTGGTCGGCCATAGCGTCACGTTGTTCATCTCTTTTACCTAAAAATTGCTCGGCAGCCGTCGCAATATCCTGCAAAGTCGAACCTACTTTAATCATTGCTGTGGCTTCAACCGTTACTGGAATTTTATCTTTTGATAGCACTTTTTCGGTTTTAATGTCAATCGCAGCAGATTGCAGACTGAGGTATCGGGCATTTTGGAAAATGGGTAAAACAAATGTTCCAGAACCCCGAACGACTTTCAAGCGATTGCCTTGTGAGTCTTTATTGACTCCTTTTGAACCTAGGCCAGAACCATAAACGATAAGAGCTGCTTGAGGTCCAGATTTTTTGTAATTGGCAGCGATAATTCCTAACAATATCAGGATAATAACAATCACTGCAATTGCCAAAATGTAAAGTAGTGGCATAATTTCTCCTTTAGATAATAAATTTTTATTTATTCCAGCAATTTTTAAAGTTATTGATTGCTAAAAAATCGTTTGTTTATAAGGAATAACATAAGCAATTCCAGACTTACTTTCAATAATTAGAACTTCTGCACCTTGTTCTATCTGATCAATCTTATCTTTTGACGATAAATAAATTTTTGCTGGCATCGTCTTACGGGATTCATTGACAAAGGTTGTCATGACTTCACCTGTTGCTTCTTTTGAACTGATTGCCGTTGTCAAAATTCCTGTCAGTAAATCTTTTTCATCAGCATTATATTTCTGATCTGATACTTTATTGAAGAAGGCCATTCCTGGAAGTAATAAGACCGTCAATAGGATAATGAGTACAATTATAACCAAAGTAATAATAATAAAAATCATAGTCTTATTCTCCTTGAAAGCTTTTTGTTACACTTTATTAATATTATAACATTTTATAATGCCTATTGTTAGTGTAAATTACCTATTTATTTAGTTTTATGTTTTTTCGCAGCGACTCTTTTTTGTCGTTCAAGCTCTTTTTTTATTTTTCCTTCTGGAGCAAATTTTTCTTCCCAATCTTCCGGCTTCAAGACCTTATGGGTCACTGGGTCAAAATGTGGACGGCCATCTGGGAAAATTTTACCCATATTTGCTTGATGGACAGCATTAAAAATTTCATAAGGGTCAATTCCAGAAAGGACGAGCGAGCCATAAGTGAAATAAAGTAAATCAATCATCGCATCTACTTGTCCAGTTAAGCTGTCTTCTTTGTGTTCTTTCGACTTGACCTTATCTGCCGCTTTGTCCACTGCTTGATGTAAATTTTCGACTAATTCTGTGAATTTTTCTTGATTTCCATCAGCGGAAGCATAGAGAAACTCAACAATCTCTTCAACTTTAAAATCAGCACGGAATCCTGCTTCTGTTGGCGGAAAAGCTCTTGGAACTTCTTGTGTTTTTCCATCCATTAGACGATGGAAATCTTTAACTTTATTGAAATTTTGATCTTTTGATACAAAATCTTTTTCAACTGAATAATGAATTAAACCATGGTAGGCAAGAGCTTTAGCAATTCCATCTTGGTTATTGGTATCCGTAACATAAGTCGCAACTTTTTTTACCTCGGCTACAGCATTCCCCATAGCAATCCCATAACCCACACCAGAAATCATTGTCAAATCATTTTCAGAATCACCAAAACACATCACTTGTTCTAAGTTAAAACCAAAACGTTCGCCTAAGCGTTGAATCCCTGGCAATTTTCCTCCTGATTCCGAAATTAAATCAACAGAATAGGGATTACTTCTGGTAACCAAAAGTTCTGGAAAGGCTTCTTGCAAACGAGCTGTTTCATTTCTTGTAGCTACCATCATGGCCTGATATATAAATTCTTCTTCGTTATCCGCCAGTTTTGAATTTTGTGGTAAAACGCGACGAATGACATGTTTGAAACTGTTTCTAGCGACTCCGGAGGTTCCAGAGGGCAAGACTCCTGATAGAAAGCTTGCTAGCCGCGTTTCTCCAAACTTTAACAAGCCTGAACCGTTCACACCATGTGCCGTCCCTAAAGAGATGTCCGAATGGTTTTCTGTCGCATAATCCATTAATTTCTTTAAGGTTTTTTGTTCTAAAGGATTTTGGAAAATGACTTCTTTGGGGGTGAATATATACTGACCATTATAAGTGACTGCAAAGTCTAAGTCTAAATCCTCTAGCAAAGGCATCACAAAAGCAGGCCCACGTCCTGTGGCAATTCCAACAAAAATATCTTTTTGGCGAAGCTCTTGTATGGCTTTGCGGGTACTCGTTGCTACTCCACGGGTTGAAGTAAATAGGGTTCCATCTAAATCAAAAAATACTGCTTTTATATCCATCTCTCAAATCTTTTCTAGCTTTGATACAGCTTTCATTTACTATCTAAATTATACAGTAATTTTAAATCTATTTCATTTATTAGTTATTTTTTTCTGGAGTAAATTTTGATATAATGCTAGTGCTGGCTTTTATATGAAGTCTATAAATTTTTATATTTAAATTTTGTTTATTATAGATAGATAAGGGAATAATGATGAAAAAAATCTTAATTCTCCACACTGGTGGAACAATTTCGATGGCGGAAGATGAAAATGGTCATGTTTCCCCAAATGCAACAAATCCAATGAATGCTGTGAATATGCAATTTGATGAAATCGACTTGGTAACAGAAGATATTTTTAATCTTCCAAGCCCCCATGTTACTTTAACAGATATGTTGGTTTTAAAAAATAGAATCAAAAAGGCATTTATTTCTGAGAATTTTGATGGTGTGGTGATTACTCATGGAACTGACACCCTTGAAGAAACAGCCTTTTTCCTTGATACGACTCTTTCTCGTGGCAAACCGATTGTCCTAACAGGTGCTATGCGCTCAAGTAATGAATTGGGGACTGACGGAATTTATAATTTACTGACAGCCATTCGTGTTGCTGCTGACAGTAATTCAAGTGACCGTGGGGTACTTGTGGTCATGAATGACGAAATTCATTCTGCTCGTTATGTCACTAAAACACACACGACTAACGTGTCAACTTTCCAAACTCCGACGCATGGTCCTGTCGGTTTACTGACCAAAAATAAAATTATCTATTTCCACAAAGATAGTGAAAATCAACATTTGGATGTGGCAACAGTTCATGGAAATGTACCAATCGTCAAGGCTTTTGCCGGAATGACTGGTGAAATTTTAGATTTATTAGATTTAGAGAAGTTAGACGGAATTGTCATTGAAGCATTAGGTGCTGGAAATCTCCCACCTATTGCTAGCCAATCACTGCAAAGACTCTTGGACGCCAAGGTTCCTGTTGTTCTTGTTTCTCGTTGTTTCAATGGGATTGCCGAACCAGTCTATTCTTATCAGGGTGGCGGTTCACAACTTTACGAAGCTGGCGTGATGTTTGCTGACGAAGTGAATTCTCAAAAGGCACGAATTAAATTGATTATTGCCTTAAATGCTGGTTTGAAAAATTTATCAGAATTACGTCCTTTTTTGGAAAATTAAATAAAAATTACTGACAAAAGAAAGAATCATCAGCTGACTGATGATTCTTTTATTTGCCGATTTAAAGCTCATTATTCAATCGCTACTGACAGAATCATCAGCTCTGCTGACAATTCCTTCATTTGCCGATTTAAAGCTCATTATTCAATCGCTACTGACAGAATCGTCAGCTCTGCTGACAATTCCTTTATTTGCCGATTTAAAGCTCATTATTCAATCGCTACTGACAGAATCGTCAGCTCTGCTGACAATTCCTTCATTTGCCGATTTAAAGCTCATTATTCAATCGCTTTAAACTGTCAGTAGATTTATTTCAAGTTATCTTGTAACTCTTGCCAAATTTGTTGGTTTTCTTCTAAAGAATATGAATTTGCACCTGAGGCTAAAGCATGCCCTCCACCGTCATGTCTTTTAGCAATTTCATTAATCGGTGTCACTTTTGAACGCATTCTCACTCGGAAATGTCCGTCGGCTTGCTCGACAAAGATTGCCCATGATTCAATTCCTCGAATATTTCCTGGTGTCGAAACAATACTTGAAGTTTCAGCGTCGCGTAAATCAAATTTTTTCAAAATTTCTTGAGTTAATAAAACTCGAGCAGCTCCATTTTCTGAAACTTCCATATTTTCATAAACAAAACCTTGCAAACGGGCAACTTTCATATCAAATGACGACATTTCACGTCCTAAAGCTGGGCGGTCAAAGGGATATTCAGCAAGTTTTGAAGCTACTTTTAAAGTATTGGGCGAAGTTGCTGGATATAAGAAACGTCCAGTATCTCCAATAATTCCGGCATAAAGGAGACGCGCAGCTTCCTTATTCAAATTTAGACCATTTTCAAATGCAAAATCAGCAACAATTTCTGATGCTGAGCTTCGTTCTGGCTCAACTAATAATAAATCGCCATAGGCATCGTCATTCGGATGATGGTCAATTTTAATCAAAAAATCAGCTTTTTGATAGCGTTCATCATCAATTCTTGGTGTGTTTGCTGTGTCACAAACGATAGATAAGTATTTTTCATCTTCACTAAGTTCAATCGTATCCATTTCGGCCAAATAGGTTAAGGTTGGTTCATCATAACCGACCGCATAAATTCTTTTTTCTGGAAAATTTTCTCTTAAAATTGCTCGCAATCCTGCCTGGGAACCAATAGCATCTGGGTCTGGATTTTTATGTCTGTGAATGAGAATTATCTCATAGGCTTTAATTTTTTCTAAAATTTCGTTCATTTTTTCCCCTTTTTTAATCTATCAAATGAAAAATAAGTTTTAAGTCTATAACTAATGGAATGGACAGCAAAACTGACAATTCTGTCAGTAATTTTTAGGTTAATTGGACATTAACTAAAACTTTGGCAACGATATTATTGACGTGGTAGATTTCACAGTCGACCATTGCTCCAATTCGTGTTTCTCCAATTACCTTAGGATAAATTTCCAAGACATTGTCAATCGCCGCAGCCCCCATCATGTGCATGTTTAAGGATTCAATGATAATATTACGACGGCGTCTTTTGGTAAAGACCCGTTGAACCACTTGGCTGATGAGTTCTGCAAAAACACCATTCGCAATCGTTCCCACACTATTAATCATAAATGGTTCAACAGTCAAAGTATAAGCCGAACCTTTTTCTACCAGACAGTTGGCAATATTATCACTGAAAGTATGGGCCACTTGACTCTCTTCTTGAGCTTTTTGAAGACTTTGCAGAAGGTCTGATTTTGTAATAATCCCCGCATAAGAATAATTTTCATAGACGACAGGCATCATATCATAGCCTTCATATATCATTTTTTGCGAAACGCTAGCCACAGTCATGCTTGCTCTAGCAACATTTGCTCGAGTCATTACTTTATTTAAGGGTGTATCATTTTTTTTATTAGTGACATCACGCATGGCAATGACCCCAACTACTACATTATAGGGATTAACCACGGCAAAACGACTATCATTCGTTTTTTTCACTAAATCCAAAAAATCTTTTACGGTATCTTCTTCTCGTAAAGTTGCTCTTTTTTGATGAAACACATCTCCAACGGTAATGACATCTTTTTTGATGAGTTCATTGGCTAAAGCATGACTAATCCGATTGGCCACTGTAAAAGTATCATAAGAAGTTCGTAAAAGGGGGATTCCTAACTGATTAGCATAATCCACAACCTCTTGGTCAACATCAAAGCCCCCTGTCACTAAAACGGCATTTTGTTCTCTTAAAGCTAAATTTTGAATTTCTTTTCGGTCCCCGACAATCACTAAGCCATTGGGCGATAGATAGCGTTTAAAGGATTCTCTTTGCATTGCCGAAATGACAAATTTACTGAATTCAACTTCTAAACCGGCAAGTCCTCCCAAAACGTCCGCATTCGCTACTTCTGCCAACTTTCCAAAGGTCAAACGATTGGCAACTTTTTGGCCTTTAACTGCTACTCTAACAGTTCCCGAACGGTCATTAACAGCAACTAAGCCAAGTGTTTCTGCCTCTTTTATCGCACGATATGCCGTTCCATCAGCGACTTTCATGCGATTGGCAATCCCACGAACACTGACTTGTTTGCCAATTTCTAACCCTTCAATGTAACTTAATATCTCTTCATGCTTTGACATAAAATCTCAAATTTCCCCAATCTCTGATTTTTTTCGATAAATTTCATAGTCATTTTTTCTTTGCTCATACTGTTCAAAATTTCTTATTTTTGCACGATATTGGTTGCATCCTTTAAATTTTTTGACCATTTGATAACCTGATTTAAGGGCAACTTTTTTTGAAGCTGGATTTTCTTTATCAATCAATAATTCTAACTTTTTCAGTGCAAATTGTTCAAAAGAAAATTCTGTCAGTACTTTTAAGGCTTCTGTCAGTAATCCTTGATTCCAATAATTTTGATTCAAAACATAACCAATCTCTGCTGACTGATTTTTTTCAGAAATTTTCACAAAATGAATATCACCAATCAGTTTGTGTTCTGCTTTCAATTCAATTGCCCATTTTCCTAAGGGATTTTTCATATAATTGTTGGCAATCGCAAAGCGAGTTTCTTCAAGAGAAAGATGTGGCGCAAAAACAAATTTGAGATTCTCAGGATTTCCAGAATAAGCAAACATCTCCTCGGCATCGCTCAGCACAAAAGGACGTAAGATGAGTCGCCTTGTTTCAATAAGCCTGAACTCGGCCAATTTGACATAAATATTCATGATGCTCCCTTTTTTGATGATATTCTTTCATTAATTATACCACACTCGACAAGCCCATATTTGAAAATTATGACCTTTTGGGTGACTTCATTTTTTCATGTCCCCAAATGCTTGGCAAAAACAAGTTCAATTCATTCTGAAATCAAAAAATAGTTAGAAAAACTATGAAAGAAAAAGCGCTTTAATTTAAGGAACTTTTGTAATTTTGGGGCTCAATGCTCCCCTCATTTAGTGAGCTATGTTATAATTTCTATGGTAGAAAAAATGAAATATATAAAAAACGATTTAATATTAAAAAACCCATTGTCCTTTTGGGCAAATTTTCCAGAAAGTGAACGTTTCTTTTGGTTTGACCCACAAAAAGAAGAGTTTGTTATTGGTGCGGAACGTCTAAGAGCTGTTGACCCTGATAAGGATAATTTATCTGACATTCCTTATCTTTTCCACAGTCAGACTTTTTTTGATGATGTCAAAGGAGAACGATGGAAAAATTTTGGGGGCGAAACGATTGCTTTCAAGCATTATTTTGTTGCCAACAAAAAAACTTCTTATTATCTCACTTGTGATCCTCCAAAAAATATTAGCGAAATCCCTCTTACTAAGATTAAGCACCAAATCAGTGAAAAGCCTTCTGACTTTTCAGACTGGGAAGAACTTTTTCAGGCCATTTCGCAAAATTTTACTGACGGAAAAAGTAAGAAAATTGTAGCTTCCAGAGAACTTGAATTCCTAAGTCAAAGCCCTTTTGAGCTCGAAAGTATCCTCCAAAATCTTCTTGAAAATAATCCTAATGCTTTTATTTTTGCTTATCAAAAAGAACAAAGAATTTTTCTTGGTGCCTCACCAGAAATCTTAGTTCAAAAAAATGGCAATCAGTTGTTGAGCTATGCTTTAGCAGGCACCTTTCCTAAAACAATGGAAAATGCGGGCGAAAAATTACTGACAGACCCTAAAAATCTTTTAGAACATGAGATTGTTGTCCAAAAAATCAAGAAAAATTTGCTTGAAAAAGCCGAATCGGTCAAAGTTGGTCAGACGGGTTTAATGGAGCTAAAAAACGTCTATCATCTTCGGACCTTATTGACCGCAAAAAGTTCTAAAAGCTCGCTCATTGATTGGGGAAAACATCTTCACCCAACGCCGGCATTAGGAGGTGAACCGCGACATGAAGCACTCACTTTTCTTAGAAAACATGAGAAGCATGAACGTGGACTTTACGCGGCTCCTCTTGGTTTGATTGATAATGAAGGCAACGGAACATTAATTGTTGGCATTCGTTCAGCTTTAATAAATGAGCAAAAACTTTATGCTTATGCTGGCTGTGGAATCATTCCATCTTCTGATGCTTTAGAAGAATTTAATGAAACCAAGGTAAAATTAAAAACGATTTTAGAAGCCTTATGACTTCTATTTAGAATATCAATCCATTAGAAAAGGACACAATCATGACCAATGAATATTTAGCTCCCTTTGTTGATGAACTTTTCAATCTCGGAGTACGTGAAGCTGTCTTTAGCCCTGGCTCACGTTCAACGGCTTTAGCCATGCTTTTTGAAGAATATAAAAAATACGATACTTATGTCAATATTGATGAACGTTCGGCCGCTTTTTTTGCACTCGGAATTGCTAAGGCAAATCGTCGACCAGTTGTGCTGGTTTGTACTTCTGGCTCTGCTGCTGCTCATCATTTCCCAGCTATTACTGAAGCAAAGATGAGTCGTATCCCACTCATTATTTTGACAGCTGACCGACCAGCCGAGCTTCAATTTGTTGGGGCGCCTCAAACGCTTGACCAAACCAGATTTTTTGGAAATTTCGTCAATCATTTTGAAAATCTTGAAGCCCCCCAGCCTCAAGCAAAAAACTTTTGGACTTATCCGCGAAAAGTGGCTCAACGCGCCTTTTTATCTGCCCTTGACCAGATGGCTGGACCTGTTCAAATCAACATTCCATTGCGCGACCCTTTAGTTCCCGAATTAAAGAATGAAAACTATGAAAAAGGACGTTCTAAACTGCCTTTTAAATTCTTTAAAGGTCAACAAAGCGCCTTTTTTGATGAAGCATTACTTTCTTCAAAAACACTGATTTTGGCAGGAGCCAATTCTGCTGAAAATTATTCAGAGTCACTTTTAAAACTTGCCGAACACTTAAAAGCTCCCATCTTGGCAGACCCTCTTTCCAATCTTAGAAATCACAATTCTCCTTTTATCATGGACAGCTATGATGCTTTTTTGGCAAATGATGACTTGAAAACTGACTTAAAAGCAGAGTCTATTCTTCTTTTTGGTCAGATGCCTGTTTCTAAAAGATTACAACAATTTATTGCCCTCAATGACGAAGCACAATTTATTCAAGTTGACCCTGCTTTAGCTTATCGCAATCCAAGTTTAACAACGACAATCATGGTCCAATCCAATGTCGCAACTTTTGCAAATTCTATCCAAAAAGTGAATCAAGACTTTTCATATTTGGAGAAATGGCAAAAGGCCCAAGAAAAAATGCGTCATCAACTTGAAAAAGTGGCTCAGGAAGAAAAGCCATTTGAAGGACGTTTCGTCCAAGAACTACAAAAACATTTGAAAGCACTTGACGCTCAACTTCTTGTTTCAAATAGTATGGAAATCCGCGATATAGATTATTGGTGGAAAAAGGAAGATTCCAAGGTCAGAATCTTAGGAAATCGTGGTGTCAATGGCATCGACGGAACCGAATCTACAGCGCTTGGTATTGCTACAACCGGAAAGCCAACGGTTTTACTGACAGGCGATTTGTCCATGCTCCATGACTTAAATGGGCTAATTATTGGTAAAACGCATGAACTTAATCTGACAATCGTTCTTTTCAATAATGATGGTGGCGGAATTTTTCATCATTTAGCACAAAAAGGCGTGCCAAATTTTGATTATCTCTTTTCAACCCCACATGGCTTGAATTTTGCGGGCTTGGCTGAATTGACAGGTTTAGATTATCATTTGGTCAGTAATTATGCTGATTTTGGTCAGCAATTTGAGACTTCTATCTGTCAACCTGGCATTCATCTTTTGGAAATTAAAACGGACAAAGATTTAAGTTTGGCTTTGCATAAAAAATATACTGCTTATGAAAATTGATAAAAAAATAATGACGATTGCGGGTCTTGATTATGCTGTCAGTATTTGGGGAAGTGGGAAAATTATTTTTGCATTGCATGGTTTTTCCGAAAGTTCAAGCACTTGGCAGAAACTTAGTTTGACAGGTTACAAGATTGTTGCCATTGATTTATTAGGTCATGGTTCATCAGCAAAACCCGATACCCTTGCTCCTTACAAGCTTGATCAAGTACTGTCAGACCTTCATTTACTTTTCACACAATTTGCTGACGGAAAACCTTTTTCACTTTTGGGTTATTCAATGGGTGGGCGGCTCGCGCTCCGCTATTGTTTGGCTTATCCGTCGGCTCCCGTTGAAAAATTAATTTTAGAGTCAACAGGACCTGGAATTTTTAGCATTAGTGACCGCGAAAAAAGACAATTTACTGACGAAGAGTTGGCTCAGAAAATTCTTCTGAATGGCTCTGAATGGTTCGCCAATTTTTGGGGAAATCTTTCACTTTTTAACTCACAAAAAAAACTGTCAGTAAAAATTCAAAAAGAAATTTGGCAGCGACGCGCTAATAATTCACCACTAGCTCTTGCCCAAACTTTGCGGGGAACAGGTCAAGGTCAGCTGGATTATATCGGGGACAAGATTTCTTTAGTAAATCCTGAAATTCTCTATCTCTCTGGTGATTTAGATGAGAAATATTCCAACATTGCCAAAGAGATTTTTGCGCCAAATTCTAATGTCACTTGGATTCCCGTCGCTGGCTCGGGTCATAATATCCACTTAGAAAATCCTTCCCTTTATCAAAAAATATTAGAGGAATTTTTGGCTTAGTCAAAAAGCTTTATGATATAATGGAAAAGTGATGCCTGTGCCATCCGTGCACTTGTCAGCAACATTCACTAGTCAAATAAATGAGTTTTTACAGGCAATTTGTCAGTAAAATCGAAATCTAATTAACTAGAATAAAAATAATTTATGTAAGTGAGTTTGTTCTAATCAGAATTATGAAACGAACCATATCTTATTTAACTGAGTTTGGTGCGTTAGAAACCTACGAAAAAAGAAAAAAATTAGAACCTTCACTTCGTGAAGAACCATAATTTTTCCTATCTACGCTTTGCTACGCTGTCCGTTTTGGCAATGTCGCTAAAGCGTCAGCCAAAAAGGCATTTTCCCCAGTTTCTAAACAAGCGCCCCTCACATCTTAAAGGAGAAATTATGTCAAAATTTAACTGGGTTGCAATCAATCGTAACTACGAAGATATTATTTATGAAACTTATAATGGAATTGCAAAAATTACCATTAATCGTCCTGAAGTTCGCAATGCTTTTCGTCCAAAAACAGTCGTTGAAATGATTGACGCTTTTAGTATTGCACGTGATGACACTAATGTCGGTGTCATTATTTTAACTGGGGCTAATCATGGCAAAGGTGAAGATAAAGAAGCCTTTTGTTCTGGTGGCGACCAAAAAGTTCGTGGAAATGGTGGTTATGTTGGTGAAGACCAAATTCCTCGTTTGAATGTTTTAGATTTACAACATTTGATTCGGATTACGCCAAAACCTGTTATTGCCATGGTCAATGGTTTTGCCATCGGCGGAGGTCATGTTTTACATATCGTTTGTGACTTGACCATCGCTTCTGAAAATGCTAAATTCGGACAAACTGGTCCACGTGTTGGTTCATTTGATGCTGGTTATGGTGCTGGTTTGCTGGCGGCCATGGTTGGTCAAAAGAAAGCGCGTGAAATCTGGTTCCTCTGCCGTCAATATACTGCCAAAGAAGCAATGGACATGGGCATGGTCAATACAGTTGTACCTTTTGACCGTCTTGAAGAAGAAACTGTTCAATGGGCCGAAGAAATGCTCGCTCTCTCGCCAATGGCCCTCCGTATGCTCAAAGGTTCAATGAATGCAGCGACTGACGGACTTGCTGGACTGCAACAATTTGCGGGAGACGCAACACTCATGTTCTATACCACTGATGAAGCCAAAGAAGGGCGCGATGCTTTCAAAGAAAAGCGCAAACCTGATTTTGACCAATTTCCAAAATTCCCATAAACTTTTGAAAAATTGCTGATAAAGCGTCATTGTGGCGCTTTTTGTGATTTAAAAGTTACTGACGAAAATCCTATCAGCAAAAAATACAATGGAAGAAGGAGAAATTGAGTTCGCCCTCCTTGAAGTAAGTGAAAATAGATAAAATGGAACCTGCGCTGAGCGCAGAACCGCATTTTTCTAATTTTCATTACTTCAAAGCAGTCGGGCTCACATCTTAAATAATGAAATGGTTAAAAAAACAGGCGGAACTTTATCCCCAAAAACAATTTTTAAATGACTTTACTTTTGAACAAATCAATCAACGAGTGGATAAAATAGCAAGACATTTAGCTCCACTCGTCGCTAAAAAGACTAGAGTTGCGCTCCTCTCAGAAAACTCGGTTGAAATGGCGGTTGTCTTGTTTGCCTTACTCGGTTTGTCAAAAGAGATTCTTCTTTTGAATACACATCTAACCACATACGAACTGACTGAGCAAGTCAATGAACTCGAAATTGAGACAGTCTTTACTTCAGATTTACTGACAGAAAAAATGACTGACAGCATTTCTTTTTCAGATATTTTGGCAACAACAGCTGAACCTGTAAGTCTGTCAGTCAATTTTCCTGACGAAAAAATCGCTGTCATCATGAATACTTCGGCGACTACCGGAAAATTTAAATCCGTGCCCATCACATGGGGCATGATTTCTAACCACGTCAAAGCTTCTCAAAAGACGCTCGGCCTTTACGAAGATGATAATTGGCTCATCATCTTACCTATGTTTCACGTCAGTGGATTATCAATCATCATGCGTAGTCTATACAACGCAACATCAGCCACAATTGTTGATAAATTTGATGAAAATCAGCTTCTAGAAGTGGTCAATTCTGGAAAAATAAACATGATTTCACTCGTTCCGACCATCCTGACAAGAATTGCCGACAAATTGGATGGAAATAATTTACGATTAATTCTACTTGGTGGTGAATTTATTCCTCAACCTTTAATCCAAAAATGCCAAGAATTAGCTTTGCCAGTCTATAAAACATATGGAATGACCGAAAGTTTTTCACAATCTGTTACTTTTAATATTTTAGATTTTCCAGATAAAACAAGCTCTGTCGGTCGACCTTTACCAGGAGTTAAAATTGAAATTCGCAATCCTGATCTTTCTGGCGTTGGCGAAATTTGGCTAAAATCTCCCATGCTGATGACCGCTTATTTAGGGCAAAAGCCTTATGGTGCTGCTTTTGAAACAGGCGATATTGGCTATCTTGATAGAGATGGCTTTCTCTATCTGCTCAACCGCAGAAAAGATGTCATCATTTCTGGTGGCGAAAATATTTATCCCAAAGAAATCGAAGATTTAGTATATTCTCTTCCTGAAATTAAGGAATGTGCCGTCGTTGCAAAAACTGATGCCAAATGGGGTCAAGTGCCGATTCTTTTTGTTTCAGGCAATATTTCCCAAGAAAAATTAGAAAACTTTCTCACTGAAAAACTTGCAAAATATAAGCGTCCGCAGCCCATCATTTTCATGGATGAATTGCCTAAAAATGCTTCTGGAAAAATCTTAAGAAAAGAGCTCAAAGCATGAAAATTGAAAAAATTACAATGTTTCATGTTCAACTCCCCATGAAATTTAATTTTAAGACCGCCAAAGGTTCCTTAAATCTCCGCGATACAATTATTATAAAAGTTGAAAGTCCTAAGGGCCTTTCCGGATTTGGTGAAGTTGTTGCTTTCACGACTCCTTTTTATACCTCAGAAACTTTTGCTGATTCTTGGAACATTTTGGAAGAAACTTACCTGCCAGAAATTTTGCAAAAGGAATTCTCACACCCTTTTGAAATACATGAATTTTTTAGAAGTCCCTTACCAATGGCACTGGCTGGTCTTGAAAATGCGCTTCTAGATTTGTATTTTAAAGAAAAAAATGAAAATTTGATTGCTGGACTTTTCCAAGAAAAATTAGCTGATAAAATCCCACGTGGTGCGGTTATTGGACAAATGTCTGACGAGCAAACCATTAAGCAAATTGACCAACTTATTAACAGTGGCGTCAAAAGAATTAAATTAAAAATTAGTCCACAAATTGGGACCGACTTGATTAAAAAGCTGGTAAAAAGATATCCACAAATTACATTCGCCCTCGATGCCAATCGAAGTTTTCAACTGACAGAGTGGCCAGTCATCAAAGAGCTGGACAAACTGGGTCTGGCTTGTATCGAAGAGCCTTTTGATATCAAAGATTTATCCGAATTAAAATTACTGACAGAAAACTTCTTAACACCAATTTGCTTTGACGAATCCGTTCAAGATTTGGAAAGTCTAAAAATGCTGACAGAACTTCCTTTCAAAACCATGCTAAATGTGAAAATTGGTCGTTTAGGCGGACTTTACCAAAGTCAAAAAGCTATTGAATTTTGCAGACAGCATCAGATTGGCTTTTGGATTGGCAGTATGGTTGAGTCTGGTATCTCAAAAATACTCCATGTCCAACTAGCTGCCCTGTCTGGAAATGCTATGGCCGGTGATTTATCTGATTCTAAGCATTATTTTGATGAAGACCTAATCAAACCAGATATTTCTTTCCCAGAGGGATTTATGACTGTCCCTACTGGAGCTGGCATTGGCGTTACAATCAATGAAGAAATTCTAAATCGTTATACTGTAAATAAATTGAGCTTGACCTCCTTGAAATGAATGAAAAAAGAAAAAACTGGAACCTCTACTTTCAGGTGAATTTTACTTTGCAAATCCCTTCCACAATCTTGAAGCTCTGCTTCAAGCAGAACAACTTTTTTCCTACTTCCGCTCCGCTACGTTGTCCCTTTTGACAATGTCGCTAGCTACGCCGTCCATTCCAGCTAAGTACTGTTCTTCGCTACGCTCGAATGTCCATACCAAGTTGTCCGTTTTGTCAATATTGCTAAAGCAATGGACAAAAAGGCTCACTGTAAGGCGCTGAAGCGCCAACGAGAATCGCAAGTACTTGCTGGCAGGGCAAGCGTCAGCCAAAAAGGGATTTTTTATCATTTCAAGATAGTCAGCGATAAACTACCATCAGAGATATCAGCTTGTTGCTGTCCCTGAAGTCTATTCACTAAATGCCAAGACCCTAGGCCGCCCTCATATCTTATTAAGGAGATTTCCAATGAACATGATTGACCAACTCAATATCACAGATTTTCAAGTTTTTACTGACGAAAATTCTGACAAGTCTGTCAGTAAAATTTATAAATTCACAAGTAAAATGATCCTCAGCGATTTTCATGCTCAACCGCACGGCTTTTTAAATGGAGGGGCAAGCCTTGCCCTTGCAGAAATCACAGCTGGTATGGCCAGTAATGCCATCGGCTCCGGTCAATATTTTGCCCTTGGTCAAAGCGTCACTGCCAATCATCTCAATCCCAAAAAATGTGAGGGTTACGTCAATGCCCGCGGTCTTCTTCTCAAAAATGGTAAACGTAACCACGTTTGGGAAATTAAAATCACTGACGAAAATGAAACTCTCATTTCACAAATCACAGTGGTCAATGCTTTGGTACCACAAAAAAACTCTGACAAATAGTCAGAGTTTTTTATAGACGCCATAAGTTAACCATTTTCTCTTATAAAATAAACCTCAAATTCATCAGCAACCTTATCACTTCCTGAAGGAAGAATTCTCATTTTTACTTTATTTTTATTAATAACTTTATAACGGAAAAAAGCCTCTTCTCCTCTTTCATTAATATTTATATTAACTGGCCGAAAACCATCTTTGTCTACTTCATTCAAAGGATGATAGACAGAATTTTCTCTCACAAAATCTCCATCAATATTCCCCCACCCATTTTCCAACTCTCTAAATATTAGTTCGACTTGTTCTTTACCGTATTTAAAATAAGGCTCGTTACCCATATTGGCCCGATAAAATTGTCCTTTGAGTTTTTTAGACATTGGTAACTTCACATCTGAAATCCAAGCCCCCTCTAAAAAGCGAACTGAATCTTTTTCATTTTTTATACTTCGGTTTTTAGCTGAAATTTGACATGCTTTAAATATCCCTAACGAAATCAGGAGCGCTACTAAAACTAAAATCAACCATTTCATATTTTTCCAATTTCCATTTTTCATAAAACTCCTCCTCAATCAAGGTTATGATTATACTTTAACATAAATTAGAATACAAAAAAAGAGCACATAAGTTCCATACTTAGTGCTGCTACCGTCAGGTCCTGACACGCTTCGTAAGAAACTTATTGCTCCGAAAACTATTATAACACAATTTATTTTTTTCGTCTATTTTTAAAGAAGTCTTGCATAATTTTTGCACACTCGTATTCTAAAATCCCCAATTCTACTTGGACTCGATGGTTCAGTCGCTTGTCTTCTAAAATCTGATAGAGACTGACTGTTCCTCCAAATTTAGGATTTGTCGCCCCAAAGTAAACTTGTGGAATCCTTGCTAAACCAATCGCTCCGGCACACATGACGCAAGGCTCAATGGTAACAAAGAGCGCACAATCAAGAAGTCGCCAATTTCCCACTGCCTGATTTGCTGCTTCAATTGCACAAACTTCAGCATGGTGCGTTGCTCGACCATCAAGCTCTCGCCTATTAAAATCACGCGCAATAATTTCGCCGTCTTTGACAATGACAACCCCAATCGGAACTTCCTCATTTTCAGCTGCTTTTTGCGCCTCTTTGAGTGCTTCCGTCATAAAAAATTCTTTTTCTTCTTCTGTAAAATTCATTTATCCTAAAAATTTCTCTTGTTCAAGACAATATATTTTCACTGGAACTGCTTCAAACTGTTCTAATGTTCCATTGACAATCGTATTATCTAAACAAATATAGTTTGGATGCTTACCAAACAAGATTCCACTGACATGACCAACAAAGACCTGAACATCAGTGTTTGGTACGCCCACAGCTTTAGCAACACTATTTCGCCGTTCAAAAGAATCACCTGGCAAATGTTCCCAAAACAAATCAGTTTTTTTCTCTTTTTGATAAGAGAGATTCATTTTTGCACTATGAGAGAGTACCACCCACTTATTTCCAATTTTTTCAATCAACTGTTCTGGCTGACCAAAGTTATTTTTCATTTCTGTCAGTAAAAATTGTCTGTCAGCAACTGACAACTTTTTCCAATTTTCGATTGAATATTGCCAACCATTTGGCGGAGCCCCTTCATAAATATCAATCGTTCCAATTGCATTAGAAAGTTGCTCCGCATCCGTTTTACCGTCACTTGCAAGCTCTGACCACATTTGTTCATGATTTCCCATCATGACTGTCACATGATAGCCCGCATCTGGCAAAGTTTTCAACAAATAAAGCAAAACATCAAAACCAAATCGGCCGTGGTCAATACTATCTCCAAGCACGAAGAGTCTGTCACTTTTACTAAAGTGAATCTCTGTCAGTGTTTTTTTCAATCCTGGCAAGCGACCATGAATGTCTGAAACAAATAAATTTCGTTGATAATGCTGACCGTCAGTAACAAATCTCGTTTTAGGACTGTCAGCACTTGCTTTAACTAATTGTTCAATCTGCCTTTTAGTCTTTGGAGGATTATAATTAAGGAAATGATTTCTGATACTGACAGAAAGAATGATAATAACTGTCAATAAAAGGACAGACAAAATAATAATTATTGGCTTTTTAAAGCGCCTCGTTAAAGTTGCCATTTTTTATGGGGCACCGCTAAATCAGTAATGACAGTATTTCCCGCCGCTTCTTTGGCTTCTGTCAGTAAAATATCCAAATCGCCAAATTGAGGCAAATGAGTCAAAATTAATTTTTTAACTTTCGCTTCTTTAGCAATTTGACCAGCTTCAATTGATGATAAATGATTAGGCATTTTAGCTTTATCCTTAAAGAAATAAACATCGGCAAGGAGAAGGTCAGCCTCTTTGGCAAATTCTGTCAATTCATCAAAATAACCAGTATCCCCAGTATAAACTAAAACTTGACCCGTTCTACGTTCAACAATGCGCATGGCATAATTAACCACAGGGTGTACTGTTTTTAAAAATGTAATGTCAAAAGGACCAACTTTTGTCCCATTTTCCACATCATAAAGATGACCTTCGGAAACCTTATCCAAATTCAATTTAGAAAATTCATATTCATTTTCCCCATGACCATAAATCGGTAACATCATACCGTCCCAACCGTCCTGTCCTAATGGATAAAGTTGACGATATTGACGAAGTGCTCCCAAATCAGCAATATGGTCTTCATGATAATGGCTCAAAATAACCGCATCCAACTGAGTCGGTTGTAACTCATGTTCAAGCTCAGTCACCGCACGAGACCCGCAGTCTAAAAGCATGTTGAAGCCAGACTCCGATTGTAAAAGATAAGAAGTTGTTCCTGCATCACGAGTGGGGTAACCTCCCCAAACACCTAGCGCTGTTAATTTCATTTTTTTCTCTCTTTCTATTTTTTTTCTTAATTCTATTATAGTTCAAAGCACCTTAATCTTAGTGCTAGACGTCCTATATTATTCTAAATGGCACTTATCCACTTCAATTATAAACTTCTCTCAAAAAGTGGCATTTACCAGTATCAACACTTTAATTATAACACATTAAAAACAATTAAAAACCACTCCTTAAAAGAGTGGCCCTAATTTATATCAAGGGAAGTGTGAGTTTCCTCTTGCTGCGCTAAGTATATCATAAGATTTTATAATTACAAGTTTTAATAAAAAAAACGAAGCAAATTGCTCCGTTTTTCATTAATTACTTTTATGCTTTTTCGATATTAACAGCTTGAGGGCCACGTTGACCAGCTTCAACATCAAAAGTTACTTTTTGGCCTTCATCAAGTGTTTTAAAACCTGAAGTTTGAATTTGTGAAAAGTGTGCGAACACATCTTGACCATCTTCTGAAGTGATAAAGCCAAATCCTTTATCTGGATTAAACCATTTTACAGTTCCTTTTGTCATATTAATTATTTCCTTTCAACAAAAATTGTAAACCTTATTTTGTGAAAAGTGAATATAATATACATTTAACTCATGACAAAATCTACTCGTCTATCATATCATTATATAGGCTACATGTCAACCTATAAAAAAAACCACCTCAATAATGAAGGTAGTCTTGATAAACTGTTAGGAAAGCAACTATTCTTCCCAAGACTAGTATAACATTTTAAAATCTAATTACAACAGCAATAAATAAAAAAAGAGAGACAATCTCTCATTTTCAAAATTTATACTTTATGTATATTTGAAGCATAACGCCCTCGAGCTGTCATTGTTACATCAAAAGTTACCTTCTGACCTTCATTATACTTTTTAAAACCATTTCCTTATATAGACAGTAGATAAGCAAATACATCCTGCATATCCTCTGTAATAATAAAGCCATAGCCTTTGTCCATATTGAACCATTTTACTGTTCCATTTATCATCTTAATACATCCTTTCGCATTAATTGTAAATCCTATTTTGCGAAAAAGTGCATTCCTGAAACATTTAAACTCACGACAAAACCTACCTCTTGATAGTACCACCTCTCTGAGAGAAAGTCAAATTATGCTTTCCGTATCTTCTTATGGTTACCTATATTATCATGCGGATTTGCTTTTGCAAGAGTCAATGTTTCTCTATCAACTACCCTCACATCATGATTCTCTAATTCTACAATGAGAGCATGCTTATAAGTGTTAATATCTGCCGAAACGATCGTTGCTTTTTCGCCGTTTGAGAGGGTGATAATATCTCCTGTTTTCATGTTATTACTTCCTTTTCTAGGCTTTGCCTATTTAACGAAGAACTTTTCACTACATAAGAGGCTCATTTTACTTTTTAATGATAAGAAAAATAAGGGCCCCCTACAGCCCTTAATAATATTGCGGGAATAGGATTTGAACCTATGACCTTCGGGTTATGAGCCCGACGAGCTACCTAACTGCTCCATCCCGCTTCGCAAGTATAACACTATGTTCAACTAAAGTCAAATCCATTAAGAAATCATTTGACTTGGACGGTCATATTTTTTGTTCAACAGAAAAAAACTTGAAGAGAAAAACTTCATCTTTTCACTATCAAACGCTAAGTTTTGGAGCTATCTCTTACTCCCAAATTTTATCCACAATATTTTTTATATGTGCCAATTTTACCCATTGCTCTGCTTGTGTTAACGAGTTTCCTTCTTCTGTTGAGGCAAATCCGCATTGTGTTGAAAGGGCTAAGTTTTTGAGAGGCACAGATTCAAGAGCTTCATCTAAACGTGCTTTAATTTCCTCATATTTTTCAAGCTCTGGATATTTTGAGGTGAATAGTCCAAGAACAATTAATACATCATTTCTTTGATTCCAGATTTCGGCTAAAGGAGCAAAAGAGCCTGAGCGAGCATCATCATATTCTAAAAAGAAAGTATCATAGTTAAGTTGTCCCAAGTATTTTGCGACAGGCTCATAGGAACCTTCAAAAAGATAAGTTGATTTGAAGTTTCCACGGCAAATATGAGTCGAAACTCTCAAATCTTCCGGTAAGTCTTGTAAAAGTTTGTTGACAACATAAACAATATCTTCACACATTTTGACATATTTTTCATGATTTTCAGGATCATCTAACAAACGTGCAATAAGATAAGCCCAGGTTGTATCATCTAATTGAATATATCTGGCGCCCAATTCATAAAAATGAAGCAAAGTTTCATGATAAGCTTGAGCCAAATCATCTAAAAACTCTTTCCAACTTCCATAAAACTCAGGCCAGCGATCTGAACGACCATCACGATTCGGAATTAATGATGGCGATGGAATCGTAACTTTAGGTTCAACTCCTTCTGGTAAAATACTTTTCAAATATTCAAAATCAGCAAAAAAAGGATGCTCTGGATTAAAGGCTACTTTTCCTGTCAGTTCAATATTAGTCGTTCTTGTTTTTGCTCCATGAAATTTATAAGAAGCTTCTTGTTCATAAGCTCCAACTCCATTTAGTCCCCAGAGAAAATCTAAATGCCACCACGAACGATTAAATTCCCCATCAGTTACAGCTTTAAGACCAACCTTTACTTCTTCTTTTACCAGTCTCTCAATTTCCACTTCTTGAACTTTTTTTAAATCTGTCAGTGAAAGTTGACCTTCGGAATAAGCCGAACGTGCATCTTTTAGGGCTTTTGGGCGAAGAAAGCTTCCAACGTGGTCAAAATGATAATGATTATAAGTTTTTGTCATGAGTTTACCTAGATTCTATTAGTTTAACTCTCTCCATTGTAACAAAGCCTTTTTTCTTTGGTCTTAGAAATTTTTAATGTTGTGATGAAAATATATAATATTAAATTCAAGTGATTGACTTAGGAGTCACACTGGTATACACTTTTACTTATAAGTGAGGTAGAAAAATGAAAGCAATCGGAACAGTTGACTCTGGTCGAAATTTTATTGACTTTGAAATAGAAAAGCCAATCTTAAGACCACATGATTTACTAATTAAAGTTGAAGCCATTTCAATCAATCCTGTCGATACAAAAGTTCGAAAATCAATCAAAGGGACACTAACTCAGCCAAAAATTCTTGGTTGGGATGGATTGGGAACTGTGGTCGAAGTTGGCAGTCAAAGCAAATTTTTTAAAGTTGGAGATTCTGTTTTTTGGGCTGGAGATGTCACACGAGCGGGTTCAAACGCTGAATTTCAAGCAGTTGATGAACGAATTGTTGGATTTGCTCCCAAAAATTTGGCCAAAGAAAGAGCAGTCGCTATGCCTCTAACAAGTTTGACTGCCTATGAACTTCTCTTTGAAAAACTAGAAGTGACTGATGAATCTAAAGGAAAATCACTCCTCATTATTAATGGTGCAGGTGGTGTTGGCTCAGTAGCAATTCAAATGGCAAAAAATGCCGGATTGACAGTGATTGCTACGGCATCAAATCCCCAAGCCATTGAATGGGTCAAGAATTTTGGCGCCGATTATACCGTCAATCATCATGAAAATCTGGTACCTCAAGTTCATGAGCTTGGCTTTAAGTTTGTTGATTATATTTTAATATTAAATGCTGTTGTTGAACATATGCCTGCAGTAAATGAGTTAATTGCTCCTCAAGGTTCGATTGCAAATATTGTTGAACCAGGGCAAGCTATTAATTTAGATACACTGGCTCATAAATCTGCTCGTTTTAACTTTGAGTGGATGTTTACTAAAGTGGTTTCAGACACTGATGATTTACAAAGTCAGCATGACATATTAAATCAAGTTTCTGAATGGCTAGATAATGGCACGCTTACAAGCACAATGACTCAAAATTTAGGTGCTCTTACTGCTGACAATGTCAGAAAAGCTCATGAGCTTATTGAAGAAAATCATACTATCGGAAAAATTGTTCTCGCTTGAACAAAAAAATCCTCATTTTTGAGGATTTTTAAATTTCATCAAAACGAACAATTAAATAAACTGCCCCTATCATGAAAGTAGAGCCCATCATTGTCCAACTTCCAAACCAATTCCCGGCAAGGGTTGCTATTGCTGCTCCAGCAAAGAAAATACTGATGAGCGCTGCATAGATACCGACTGAACGAAGTTTTTGTTTGTCTTTGGTAATAATATACTGTGCAAGATTTGCTGACATAGACTTCATATTACCTGTCATAAAGATACTTCCGTAAGCTCGTCCGTGAACCTTGGTGAAGGTATCATATTGAATTGCCATAAAATAAGAAAAAATTCCAACATAAAACGAAACAGGAATCTTCAAGCCTAAGCCATAAGCTAAGGCAAAAATAGTCACACCTAACCATTGAACCAAAAGCAAATAAGAAGCATCAAAACGACGTCGCTTCATCAAATAATGAGAGTAAAAACCGCGAGTCATTACCCCTAATATAAAGAAAATAATCGGAATCGCAAAATCCCAAAATCGAGCAAAATCTCCTTTGGCAATATTAATTCCTGCTTGAATTACATTCCCTGATTGTGCCCCAATAAAACGGTCATTAAAATGAAAGAATGAGAAGCCATCCATAAATCCTGCGTTCAAAGCAAAAATTAATGCTATCCGCAGTTTTTCCTTAACTTGTCTATCCATAATTAGAATTATATCACAAAGCTTATTCTCTTTGCTTTTCAATTATGAAGCAAATTTAACTTTTTTATTTTGATTTTGATGATTTTAAGGAATATATAAAATAATAGAGCGGATTCAAAAGATTAAGAGAATAATGTTTTTTGAGTTATAATGGATTTAAACGATTAGCTTTCCAAAAGCATTCCCAGTTCAAAATGAGGAGGAATTAAAATGAACGGTTATCAACAACAATATACTTGTATCAAATGTGGCAATCATAATTTTGAAGAAGACCAGCTTCAAGCAACTGGTGGAAATTTTTCAAAGCTTTTTGATGTGCAAAACAAAAAATTTATTACGATTTCTTGTTCTCAATGCGGGTACACTGAACTCTATAAATCACAGACAAGCAACGGAATGAATATTTTAGATTTTCTGTTGAATGGTTGATGATGAAGTCAATAAAATTAAAAATAAGACCTAAGTCTTATTTTTATTTAAGAAAATTAAGTTATAATGTAAAGTACATACTTTAAGAAAAGGAAGAGAGTCTTTATGGCCGTTTTGGAATTAAAAAATATTAGGAAATCTTATTTTCTTGGAAAAGAAGAATTTCCTGTCCTCAAAGGAATCGACCTCGAGTTTGAACGTGGTGATTTCGTCAGTCTCCTAGGGGAATCTGGAGGAGGAAAGTCAACTCTGATGAATATCATTGGGGGGCTTGACCGTAAATATGAGGGGGACGTTATCGTTGATGGCCTTGCTCAAAAAACAAAAAAAGAAAAAGATATGGATGCTTATCGCCGAGATACTATCGGTTTTATCTTCCAATCTTTCAACCTTGTCAGCTATTTGAGCGTTTTAGATAACATTTTAATTAGTCTTAAAATGACTAGTTTATCTGACAAAGAACGTCATGAAAGAGCGATTGAGCTGACCAAGCAAGTTGGACTCTATGAACATCGTAAGAAAAATCCATCACAACTTTCTGGTGGACAAAAACAAAGGGTAGCCATTGCGCGTGCCTTGGCTTCTGACCCTGAAATTATTCTTGCTGATGAACCAACAGGAGCGCTTGACTCACAAAATACAAAAGAAGTCTTAGCACTTCTACGTCAAATTGCCCAATCTGGTAAAACAGTCATTGTCGTAACCCACTCACAAGAAGTTGCTGACTATGGAACTCGAATTATCCGTTTGGCTGATGGACAAATCATAGGTGATGAACGTCTAAAACCGCCTTACCCTGTTGAATCACATCAACGAATGCAATCAAAAGCACTCTCATATCGTGATACTTTCAGAACGGCCTTTAAACACTTTACACACTCTTGGAAAATCAATTTATTAATTGCAATCGGAACCGCAATCGGTCTTTTCTCAGTTATCTTCTTCTTAGGACTAGGAAATGGGGCGACCAAATATATGAATGACACCATCACTTCGAGTGTCAATCCAAATGTGGTCACCATCTTCAAGCGAACAACAACAGATAATAAGTTAGGAAATGAGCAAGCCCTGCAACAAACTCAACAGGAACTTGGAAATGCTTCTACCAATCTTGACAGTGATCATCTTTCAAAATTGAAAAAAGTAGATAATGTCAAAAAAGTTGAACCAACCTATTCTATTTCTGGTTTAGGAACACTTACTAACAATGACAAATCTAAATCTGGTTTAATTACACTTGATACTTGGACACAATCAAATATTAATGATGATTATGTTTCTGGTTCAAAACCAGCTGATGGCGAAATTGCAATCTATGCGAAGGACGCTAAAGAGTTAAATAAAGATTATAAATCATTAGTCGGTAAGAAAATTACTTTGAAAATTCCAGCTAAAACAGCTGCTGGCGCAAGTGTTGAAGTGACAAAAGAATTCACTGTTTCAGGTATTTTGAAAGACCCTCAAGGTCCTGCAGGTTCTTCTAGCAGCGTTATTGCTACTTATAATACTGTAAAATCTGCTCTTGAAGCTGCTAATGCTGACACTGACGCAACTTATGCTGTAGTAACAGTTAATAAAGTAGATAATGTCAAATCAACTACTTCTGATATTCAAGACTTGAAGATTGATGGAACAAAAGCTTTTGTTACTTACAGTGTTACTTCATTCCTTGATGTAATCACTAATATTACTAACATTGTCAGCTATGTCCTTGCAGCTATTGCTGGTATCAGTTTGATTGTTTCAATCTTTATGATTGTCGTTACAACTTATATGAGTGTTGCTGAACGTACAAAAGAAATTGGTGTTATCCGTGCACTTGGTGGACGTAAGAAAGATATTTCTCGTCTATTCACCGCAGAAAGCTTGATTCTTGGTCTTTCATCAGCTGCTATTGCCATTGGATTTGCTTATCTGGGACAATTCCTCATTAACAAAGTTTTGAGTAGCTTCCTTGAAGGTGCAAGCATTGTTCAAATCTCTGGTGGTCACATCATCTTTGCAATCATCATTGCCGTTTTGATTGCCCTCTTGGCAAGCTTAGCTCCAAGTGGTCGTGCAGCACGTTTGAATACAATTGAAGCACTTGCTTCTGAATAATCACTCAACTTACAAAGGCTTCTGTCAGTCATTCACATTTACTGACAGAACCAAAACAATATTCTAGCGACTGTGACAATCCAGTCAATTGCTATGAACTTTCTATCAGTAAATAAAAGAATAACCGGCTCTGCTAGTGATTCTGTCAGTGAAAACAATCATTTCAAAAAATAGACCTTGCCTAAAGACAAAGCCTATTTTTTGTACTTTATATTGTTTGGACCCCTTCCAGCCTTATGTTAGAATTAAACTAATAGACAAATAAAAGGAGTACTAATGCAAGAAATAATTATCCAAGTCATGAATCAATTTGGCTACTTTGGTGTTGCTTTTCTCATTATGATTGAGAACATTTTCCCACCAATTCCTTCCGAAGTCATATTAACTTTCGGTGGTTTCATGACTACTTATAGCGAACTGGGGATTATCGGCATGATTATCGCAGCCACTATTGGTTCTGTGCTTGGTGCATTGATACTCTACTTCGTAGGTCGTCTTTTGAGCGTAGAACGCCTTGAGAGATTAGTTTCAGGTCGTTTAGGAAAAGTTCTTCGCCTTAAGCCAGAAGACATCACAAAAGCTGAAAAATGGTTTTTAAAGAGAGGATATGCAACGATTTTCTTCTGCCGTTTCATTCCATTGATTAGAAGTTTAATTTCAGTCCCAGCAGGTTCTGCAAAAATGAAACTTCCTAGTTTTCTTATTTTAACTACTTTGGGAACTCTCATTTGGAACATTGTTCTAGTTTCACTTGGAGCCGCACTAGGTGATAACTGGGAGATGATTGCTGGAATTCTCGATTCTTACTCTTCAGTTGTCGTTGCAATTCTAGGGATCATCTTTATCCTTGGACTTCTTCTCTTTGTCAAAAAACGCTTCTTCCCTAAAAATAAAAATTATTCACCTGACTCAGAAAAATAAGCCTTCGTGCTTATTTTTTTTATATGAAAATTTCTTATCTTTTGTTATAATTGGGCAATATAAAGGAGAATTTTATGGTATCTAAGGGGCGTTTAGCCGGATTTATTGATGCAATTATTGCGGTAGTAATGACAATCATGTTGTTAGAGTTTGAATTACCAAAAACAGGTGGGATTATTGAGTTTTTAAGAGATAATCTTGTCTATTTGATTGCTTACCTCTTAAGTTTTATCTATGTCACCACCTCATGGTTTAATCAACAATACATGCTCCAACAAGCTGAAAACATTAGCCGTCGGATTTACCACAGTTGCATGCTCTGGGTTTTGTCATTATCCATGCTTCCTGTTTTATCTGCTTGGGCTGGACGGACAATCGACTTCTTTCATGATTTCGGACTTCATTCTCCAAAAGCTCCTGCTTTACTTTTTATCATGATGATTTACCTCTGGGGCTTTGCTTATACTTATATGACAAAATGTTTTATTGAGGACAACCCAAAGGAAAAAGCCGAACTGATTGCCCAAATGGAAGTCTATCATTATTTACGTCATTCCTTTTGGAAAATCGGAATGATTGTCAGTTTCATACTGACATTTATCTATCCTCCCTTTGTCTTCATTTATACTGCCGGAGAAATGATTTTTGCAACAGTACGCAGCCAAAATAAAAAAAGCTCAACTTAAATCGTTGAGCTTTTTTATTTTATTGACCAACAGTCAATTGTTCTGAAACATATTTAGCATAGAGTGGGTGAGTTGCCACAAGTTCATTGTGTTTCCCACTACCTGTGATTTCCCCTTTTTCAATAAAGTAAATCTTGTCAGCATCAACAATTGTTGAAAGTCTGTGAGCAATGACGAGAGTTGTCCGTCCCTTCATCAAACTATCTAAAGCCCGTTGAACCATTGATTCTGATTCACTATCTAAACTGGCTGTTGCTTCATCAAGCATTAGAATTTTTGGATTACGTAAGAAAGCCCGTGCAATGGCCAAACGTTGTCTTTGTCCACCAGAAATTTTGACTCCTCTTTCACCAACTTCGGTATTGAGTTGGTCAGGCATATTTTCAACAAAGCTACGTGCAAAAGCAAGGTCAAGAACTTGCCAGAGGTCTTCGTCAGTAAAGTTTCCTTCGAGTCCGTAAGTTAGATTTTCACGAATAGTTCCAGCCATAATCGCTGAATCTTGACTAACAAAACCAATTTGACTTCGCCAATTTTCAAGAGAAACACTATCAATTGGTTGACCACCGATAGTAATCTCTCCCGCAGTTGGTTGATAAAAACGTTCTAAAAGTGAGAAGATGGTTGATTTACCACCACCAGAAGGACCAGCAAAGGCAATAATTGAATTAGGTTGAGCTTCAAAAGAGATATCATGCAATATTTGTTCAGAATCATCGTAAGCAAAATCAACATGATGAGCAGAGAGGGTCTTTCCTTCCAAATCAAGGCTTTCACCTTGATGAAGGACTTCTTGTTCTTCATCAAGTAATTCAGTCAAACGACCAGTTGATCCTGACGCTTTGGCAAGTTCTGTAAAGAAAGTTGCCACTGTTGGGACCGCTCCGATTAAATTCATTAAATACATCATCATTCCAAGCAAAGTTCCAAGACTCATAACCCCCGTTGAGATGAGATAGATTCCGTAAGCCAACAATCCAAAAATCATCAACATCATTGATAACATCATGACTGGCGACATCAAACCATCGAAAACGGCTTCTTTTACACCGATTTTGTAAAGGGCATTGACATCATTTTCTGCTTTTTTAGAAGCTTGTTTTTCAGCATTTGAAGATTTGACTAAACGAATTTCTGATAAAGATTCACTGGCAATACCTTGGAAATTTGCTAAAGAATCTTGTCTAGTCCGCCCAATTTTTTGACCAAAAGTCATAATTGGAAACATGATAAGCATGACAATCGGAACCGCAATAATCATGGCAAGGGTTAAACGCCATTGCATTTGCAGCATGAATACGATTGAACCTACCAAGAGTAAAATAGAGGTAAAAGCTTGAGGAATACTATTTGCGATTAAGTTTTTAACTTGCGTGGTATCGTTAGCTAAGCGAGAACTCATTTCACCTGTTTTAACTTCATCAAAATATTTTACTGGTAAATGAATCATTTTATCCCAGACACGAGTTCGCAAATTTTTGACGACCGACTCACCAAATATCCCCAGAACGATGGCCGCAATAGCTGAAACGGCTGCTGAACCAATATAAAGAGCAATGACTAAAGCAACTTTCCCGCCATTTACACCATGACCAAAACTATTAACCAGTGGCTGAACCATTTTAGGAACTTGCAATTGAATGAGTGTGCCAATGATACCAGCCACAATCCCAATCACAAAGAAGAGATAACGTGGTTTTGCTGCACGAATTAATTTGACGAAATGTTTAATGGATGTTTTGTCAACCGCTTTTCCTTCAACGCGATTGGCCATTTGTGGACCTCTTTCCATTGTTTGTTTACTTCCTTTTTTCTAATTATTGAAATTCAAGACTAAAAGAACTTAATTCAATCACTTTTATCCTTAAATCAGTTTTTATTTTTCATTCTTCCAAATAAACTTTGAGGTTTTCCAACACAATGCTATAACCAGCTGGATTAAGATGAGCGCCATCGAAAGTGAGTTCTTTCTTTAAATTGCCATCTTTATCGGATAAGCCATCATTGACATCAATAAAGTGAAAATGATGTTTTTGAGCAAGTTTTTCAATTTTGTCTGATGCTTTTTGAAATTTTTCATTACTTCTCGTTTCAAACAAAGTTTTTTCATCTGAATCTTGCCCAAAATCAAGGGTATTGATTGGGTAATAGCGCATGACATAAACTTGTGCTTGCGGTAATTTTTCCCCAATTTGTGTCAAAATTTCATTGTAGTTGCTCATAAATTCAGCTTCTGGGACTTCAAATCCGATATCATTCGTTCCAATATTGATAAAAATTTTTGACGGCTCAAGGTTAATAATCTGACTCTCCAGATGTTTTAATAAAAATGCGGTCGTGGTAGCGCGAACTGCACGATTATAAATGTATTTTGAAAATCTGACCTTTCCCTCTTCTTCCCACTTTTCAATAGGAAATATTTCCATCAGTGAAGAACCAACAAATAAAGTCTGACCTTCTTTTGCTGACAGATTTTCTTTGTCATATTGGGCAAGGAGTTTTTCTTGAAATGCTTCAAGTTGAGGGTTTAACGTAAGTGCTTTAGTTTCTTCTGACATTTTCCTTTTCTCCTTTTAGTCCCAATTTACTTTTTTTAATTCTTCAATAAATTTTTGAGGAGCTCCTGGTAAAAATTCAATGGGGTGTTTTTTAGATTCTAACTTAATCATTGATTTTGCAACGATTTTATCATGCCAACCAAATGGAGTTAAATTATTAACTTCTCCACCAAAATTTGCAATCGCTACTGCATTTTTACGTAAAGGTCCAGCAATTTCTTTTGCAATGACTTTATTAAAAGTACCATACTCTACCATCGTTACAAAAACAGCGAAAAGTTTATTTTCTAAGATATTTTGATAAGTTCTTAGAAAAATTTGAACTGAGCGCTCGAATTTATGGCTATATACTGGACTAGCAACAATGACTGCATCAAAATCCTTGGGACTAACTTCTTCAACATTCAAGTCAACAAGGGTCACATTTTTTAAACGAATTGCTAACCTTCTTGCACATTTTGCTGTATTTCCCGTTTTTCCAGCGTAGGCGATGAGTGTATTCATCTTTCACTTCCTAATCTATTTACTGTTTAGAAATCATCCCAGTTTTCTGGCTTTTTAGGTTCTGCATGTTTATCAGAGTGTCCTGCTCTAGGGTCAAATTCATCAAATTCTGGACGATGATGTCCATCAAAATCACCAAAACGATTTTTCATTTCATCTGAGAAATGTTCCCAATGTTCATTAAACTCTGCTTCATCTCGTTTACCAAAGCTATTGCGGAAATTTTCTTTTATTTGTTTTCCAAAAATTTTCCAGTCTTCACCAAATGGTGCTTGTGAACGATCATCACGACGCATCCGATTTTGACCACGTTTCATTTCTTGAGAGGAACGACGCATTTCACGTTGCCAATTTTGCATTTCACGGCGCATATGATTTCCAAAAGCATGACGATCATGAGCATTCATCATATTTTCCATAAATGGGTTTCCGAAAAATTGTGTCATTTTTTGGAAATCTCGATCTTCATGTGCATCATTCATTTCTACTAATTTTTCCATTAGATTTGCCAGTTGTTCTTGTTCTTCATCTGTCAAATTACCAAAAATTGTTTCGGAAATATCATTGTGCATTGTATCTCGTGTTTCTTGGGCTTCCCGTCCTTTTTCTGTTAAAAAGATACGATTGACCCGTTTATCATTTTCATCTTGTTTACGAATAACCATTTCTGCTTCTTCCAATTGTTTAACTTGAGCCGTTACACTCGAAGGCTTAATATCAAGCAGTTCAGCAATCTCAGCATTTGTTAAGCCATCTTTGTTCCATAATTCGACAAGTAATCCTTGGGCACCATTACGATTTCCTCGATTTTTCATCTGTTTTGAAATTCCGTCTGCTCGCAAAGCAAATAGAACGCTTGGATTGTGCAATAGTTTTGAAAATAAATTTAATAAGTTATTTGTTTGTTCTGACATAATTTGTTCTCCTTAGTTTAGATTGGTTGTAGTTGTTCATCAAAAGCGTAGACGAGTAACGCATCTGGTTGTTCAATCAGCCTGATGAACCAATTGAATTTCTGAATTAATTTTTTTATCATCTTAAGCATTGGTTCTCCTTTAAGATTTTTATTCTCTTTAAAAGTTCCCTTATTATTGTTTAGTGAACTTTTATTTTAGAGAGAGATTTTTAAAATTAGTTAGTTTATTTATTTATTAACTAACAAAAATGATTATAAATCATTTAATTAGTTTTGTCAACAATAAAACTAACTAAATTAAAAAAATCAGCCCAAAGACTGATTTTTTATTTTATTCATTTCCTAAATCAAGCTGATAAAGTTGCTTAAATGTCGGGTTACTTTCCAGCAATACTGCTGGTTTTCCATCAAATTTAATCGAACCATTTTCTAAAAATAGAACACGGTCCATTTGGTGAACTCCTAATAAATGGTGAGTGATAAAGATAATTGATTTATCTCTTAACCTTTCAAAAAAGAGTGTTAATAATTGATTTTCAGTAATTGGATCAAGCGAGACGGTAGGTTCATCAAGAATAACCACATCCACATCTGACAGTAAAACTCTTGCGAGTGCTAAACGTTGTCGCTCTCCTCCAGAAAAACGTTCTCCTGCTTCGTCAACTGGCGTTAACAATTTTTGTGGCAACGATTCAACCATTTTACGGAGTCCGACTAATTCAAGCGCCTCCCAGATTTCTTCATCAGTAGCATCTAGTTTTGCCAAAGTTAAATTAGAACGAACCGTTGTTGCAAAGAGATATGGAGATTGGTTAATCACACCTATCTTTTCTTCAACATTTTTTGCTTTTGAAGGTTCTACACCTGAAAATGTAATTTCTCCCTTTTGCGGAATTAAATCTCCTCGAATCAAAGAGGCAAGGGTTGATTTTCCAACTCCTGAACGACCTAGAATCGCAATATGTTCACCCTTTTTAACCTCTAAATCAAAATCATTGAATATTTTTTTATTTTTTTCAAAATAAAATTGTAGATTATTGATGACCAAATCAGTCCTAGTGATTTCCTCACTCCTAATTTCTTCATCTTGGTCTGGTAGTGCATTTAAGCGATTAATTGAATCACCATAGCGATTTGTTTCAACCACTGCATCAGACAAAGGAGAAAAGGCATCAAATAGTGGAAAGGCCGCTAAACTAACCGCTGCAATATAATTGGGAGCATCCCCTAATTTTAAAATTCCAGAAGACCAAATCATCAAATATATTACTAAAGCCCCATAAACAACTTGTAAAAAGAGATTTCGTCTTCGCCCAAAAGCTAATAATTTAGCTTGAATCTTTCTGGCAGATAATTCTGATCCCCGATAGGTCGTTAAAAAATCTTCTTTTCGACCAGAAAGGACCCAGTCTTGTAATCCTAAAATATCATCAGTCAAATGAGAAAAAAGTTGATTCCGATAAATTTTAAGTTCTTCATCTAGTTTTACAGTAAATTTTAGAGAAATTAAAGGAAGAATTACAATCAAGAAACCTAGAAAAATTGCTAAACCAAAGGCAAACCACAGAGATAAAAATCCGCCGGCAATAATTAAAGCAACTGATAGACTCCCCGCAATCAAAACTGGGAACAAGGTTCTTAAGAAAAGGTCTTGTAAGTTTCCAATATCTTCATTTAGAACCCCCAATAAATCTCCCAAACGATAGCGGTCTGCTAAGGTCACTGCTGTTTTTTCCAATCGTAAATAAAGTTTTTTACGCAGCAGACTTGTGATTTTTAAAATCCAATTATGTGAAGTTAGTCTTTCCACATAATGCATGACAGGGCGTCCAATCCCAAAAATCCGAACAAAGAGAACTGGAACGTAAATCATCAAGATATTTTCTGGTTTTGTCGCTGATTTTGAAATAACATAACCAGAACTAAACATTAAAAGTCCTGCCATTGAAATTGTAATCGTTCCTAAGAAAATAGACAATATAAACCCCGAACGATTTTTTTTCAAGAATGGAGAAATCCAATCATTTCCAAATAAAATGTTTTTTAATTTCATTATTCATGGCCTCCATTTTCTGTCAGTAATTTTTTATCATCATCAACACCTCGCATTTGACTGAGCAATTTTTGATAGTAACTATTCTCAGCCAATAGCTGTTCATGGGTGCCAATTCCTTCAACTTGGCCTTCATTGAGTACGATGACCAAATCCATTGATGAAAGCCAATGGAGTCGATGTGTAGCAATAAAAACGAGTTTATTCTCAAGCAAAGGTAAAATGTTTGCCTTGATTTCTAATTCCGTTTCAATATCTAAATGAGCCGTTGGCTCATCAAGAAATAAAATATTACGTGTGCGACTCAAAAAAGCTCTAGCCAAAGCCACACGCTGTGCCTGACCTCCAGAAATTGTCCGTCCACTAGCACCAATTTGCCCATCAAGCCCAATCTCATTCAGTAAACTTCCTAGACCAGCAAGTTCTGCAGCTTGATTGATTTGTTCGTCAGTTGATTCGGGCTCATAAAAGGCCAAGTTTTGACGAAAAGTCCCTGCAAAAATGTAAGTTTTTTGAGGAATAAATTGAACAGATTGTCGATACTTTTCATCAGTCAAACTTGTCAATGTTTGGTCATTAAGCTTAAATTTTCCAGCTGTAGGTTCTAAAAATCCTGCTAACATAGAAAGAAGGGTTGACTTACCAGAGCCAGAACTTCCAACTAAGGCAACTTTTTTAAATCCTTTTACTGTCAAATTCACTTCTGAAATTCCGCGTCCAGTATCGTAAATTTTTGCTAAATCTGTCAGTTGGAGGCTAGAATCCTCTGTCCAAGTCACTCTGTCTTTTAGCACTGATAGGGTATTTTCGTCAGTTGAAAGAACTTCATTTACTGCAGCCAAAGCATTTTTCCCGTTAAGCGTTGCATGATAATCGCTAGCAAAATCACGTAAAGGTAAGAAATACTCAGGTGCTAAAATTAAAGCTGCGAGGGCTGGAAATAATAAAATATCTCCACTCATCAATCTTAAGCCTAAAAAAAGTGCAACTATTGCAACAGAAAGACTGGCAAAGAAATCAAGAGCAAAAGTTGAAAGCATAGCAACTCTTAATGCTCCCATTGTTTCTTTCCGAAAATCCTCAGACGTTTTATAAATTGAATTAGAATAATCTTTAGACAGACCAAAATATTTTAAAGTAGAAATTCCACGTAATGAGTCTAAGAAATGATTTGATAAATATTGGAATGTTTTGTACTGACGCTCGGCTCTCCCTTGTGCAGCATAACCCAATAAAATCATAAAAATGATTGCAAAAGGAAAAGTTAAAGTTAGCACGATTCCACTTTGCCAATCTAGAAAATAAACTGGAATCAGAATTAACATTGGGACAATCATCATATTTAAAACCTTAGATAAGACCAGTTTAATATAATTTTCAACTTGGTCAATTCCTGTGATAACTGTCGTCGCAGCAGAGCCAGAACCAAGATTTGCAATAGCTACAGGTCCCAAACGGAAAAATTTATCCAACATATCTCCGCGCAATTTTGTTGCTAAATTGTAAGCAAGTTTATCCAAAGATTTTGCACGTATAAAATTAATAATTTCTCGGCTCAAAAAGCAGACTAAAAAGCCCATGACCCAAGGAATAACATGAGAAAATAATTGCCCTTGCCAAAGTTTAGTAATTGCAGTAGCCAAAAACAAGGCTTGCCCAGCGATAGCAATAAACTGAAGAACTGCCAACATTCCAAGAATTGGAAACATCTTTCTTACTCCTGGCAGTTCAAAAAGTGATTTATCAATCATATTTAAAGTTACTGATAAGCACATTTTTTATTGTTCAAACAGAAAAAATCTAAAAATAATTGAAGAAAATTTCTGTCAGTAAAAAAAACAGAGCATCAGTTCCTTTCTAAAAAATTTAGGTCAGAAAAATTTTCTGACCAGAATAAATGGTTACCTCTAATTAATTATATCAATTAAAAAACTAATCTGAAAATAACTGGCTTAACCAGTTATTCTCATAATTTATTTTTGAATTCTTTTTCTGAAAATATAATAGGTCCAGCCCATGTAAATAAGAACAAAAGGCAAGATTGCTAAGGTAATGATTGTCATTGTTTTCAAAGTATAACCTGTTGAACTAGCATTTTTTATCAAAATACTATGAGCAGGATTGGTTGCAATCATCACTCGTGGGAATATTCCTTGGAAGATTAGAGCAACTAAAGCGATGAAAGTCAATCCTGACGCCAAGAAAGCTGACATTTCTTTACCTGAACGAACAGATAAATGAGCGACAAGAGTCAAAATCACAATCAAAGCAAGTAAAAGCAAAGTTCCAATGAAATGTTTTTCAAAGAAATCAGTGAAGACGGCCAGTAAGATTGCAAAAACTACTTCTCCAGCATAGAGGACAAAGTAGAGGAAGTTTGCTACTTTTGCAGCTCTTTTACGCAAATCTCCTTCTGTTTTCAAAGCTAAATAGTTTAAACCATGAAGCCAAGCCAAGAGCATTACGGCAACACCACCCACAACTGACAAGAAGTTTACATAAGTGGTAAAAGTCGCAGTTACATTTCCTTTAGCATCCATTGGAACGCCTTGAATCATACCCGTAAACATCAAACCAAAGAGAAATGGGATTGCAAAGCTAGCTACTCCTAAGACCTTGGTCCAAATCATTTTCCCTTTTTCTGTGTGTGAGTGATGACGAAACTCAAAGGTTACTCCCCGGAAAATCAAACCTACCAAAATTAAGAATAGAATCAGATAGAAACCTGAGAATAAAGAGGCATACCAATAAGGAAATGAAGCAAACATTGCTCCACCGGCTGTCAAAAGCCAAACTTCATTCAAGTCCCAAACTGGACCAATTGATCCTATAGCTTGCTCGACTTCACGTTTATCCTTTGCAACCGTAATTGCACTCATTCCTACTCCGTAGTCAAAACCTTCAAGGAAGAAAAAGCCACTAAATAATACTCCAACAATAATAAACCAAAAAAGTTGTAATCCAGTCATTATTCATCCACTCCTTTCTCTTTAGTTTCTTTTTGAATTTCATTTTCTTCTTTAGATGAAGAATCAAAATTTTCTTGACTAAATGAATCTAAAGAAACATAAGCTGTTTCCGCACCTTCTACTCCTTCTCTCATTCGTTGAAGAGTAAAGTAGACCATCACAGCCCCAAGGAAGCAGAAAAGGAAGAAATAGACGATGTTTGAGAACAAGAGTGAACCTACAGAAACATTTGGTGAAACTGAATCTTTCATCGTGAACAATCCATACACCGTCCAAGGATAGCGTCCAAGTTCGGTCACTAACCAACCTGAGGTAATCGCAAGAAATGGTGCAAATAACATCCAACGATACACTTGTAAACCAAATTTATTTTTATATAGACTTGGTTTTTTCTTCCTTGTCCAAAAGAGACCCAGTGCCGAAAGTAGAATCATTAACATTGACAGACCGGCCATAATCCGGAAAGTCCAGAAAAGTACAGTCACTGGTGGGAAGAAATTCCCTCCAATTTCTTTAGCTACATCAGGATATTTCTTCTGAAGTTGAGCATTAATTTCATTCATCCCTTCAACAGAACCACTAGGACGGTGATAAGTTAGAATTGAAAGCATATAAGGAATTTGAATTCCAAACACTTCTTTATGGTCAGCTTCATTAAAGAAAGCAACCATATCCCAAGCCGCAGGGTCAGGAGTCGTTTCATAGACACCTTCAGTTGCGGCAAATTTCATTGGTTGAGAATTTTTAACTTCAATCATTTGTTGGTCACCAGCCACAAAGTTACCTACGGCACCAATTAAAGCAACCAAAAGTCCTAAACGCAAAACTGGTTTAAACATATCAATTTCTCGATTTTTAAGAATTTGATAAGCTGCAATCCCAGCAACAACAAAACCACCAGTTACAAGGAAGCCTGTTGCCACGTGACTAAATTCTAAAATTGTTTGAGGATTTGTCAAAAGAGCCGAGAAACTCGTTAAAGTTGCTCGTCCACCTTTTACTTCATAACCCACTGGATTTTGCATCCATGAGTTTGCTGCCAAAATCCAAAGTGAAGACAAGAAAGTCCCAACAAATACAATCCATAGCGTTGCATTATGCAGTTTCTTTCCTAACTTATCCCAACCGAACATCCAGACTCCAAGGAAGGTAGATTCCAAAAAGAAGGCCAGAAGGGCTTCAACAGCCAAAGGCGCGCCAAAAATATCCCCAACGTAACGAGAATATTCCGACCAGTTCATTCCAAATTGAAATTCTTGAATAATACCGGTTACTACCCCTACTGCAAAGGATAAGAGCATAATAGATCCAAAAAATTTCGTGCGTTTTTTCCATTTTTCATCACCAGTTTTTACATAGATTGTCTCCATGATTGCCGTCATGAGAACCATTCCGACAGAAAGCGGTACAAAGAAAAAGTGGAAGATTGTAGTCATCGCAAACTGAAAGCGTGCGAGATTTTCAATGGTTAGCATTGTTTATCTCCTTATTTTTTATTTACTATATATATCAAATAGATATAATCTTATTTTAAAAATATTTTCCATTTCTGAAAATATTTAGATATTATTAATAAATAAAATAAGAGAGTTTATAAAATTTATTAGACCTTTTATTAATAATTAATAATCAACAATGTCAGTTTTAATTAAAAGCCTGAGAATTTTATCACACCTATCAAATTATTCATTAACTTTATCATTTTCATCTTGAGTTCTATCCACTAGTCTATTAATTAAGCAGTCAAAAACCAAAAGACCTAGAGATTTTTTATACTTTCTCTAAGGATTCATTCATATTCATTCTTGAAGATTCGTGCTTTTCAATTTCATAAAACTAGTTAAAAAACTCAAATAAAATAGGCTTCACCTCTATTCTATCTAATTACTAAGTGATTTTTAAAATTTATGTTGGCATTTGTGAATGTCTTTGAACATTTGGACAAAGGCACTAACATCTGCAAATAATTTAAAACCACGTTACACTTCATTCTATCACAATGTAAGCGCGAATAAAAACGATTGATTTGTAAATTTACTTTAATGATAGTAGTCTTAAAGACACTTTTGTTGTTTTTAAGATACAAAAAACCTATCTTTCAAGATAGGTTTCATTCCTTTACTAATTAACGAACATCTCCCATTAATTTCAAAATAGGTTTTTTGATAATAAGGAGGATGATTCCGACGATAATACCGATAATCCCTGTAATTGCAAAGAAGTGAACTTCTGTTGCTGCTTTAAAGATTGGTGTAATTTGAGCATTAATCGCTTGTGAAGTTGAGTCTGCCAAGAACCACATTGCCATCATTTGAGATTGGAATGCGACTGGCGCTAATTTTGTTGAAACTGATAAACCAACTGGTGAAACAAGTAATTCACCTGCCATTTGAACAGCAAACATCAATACTAACCAAAGAGCACTCGCACGTCCAGAAGTCCCATTCAAGAGTCCAGGAAGTGTCATAATCAAATAAGAAGCTCCGGTCAACATCAATCCAAGACCAAATTTAACGATGGTTGATGGTTGACGATCTCCTAATTTGTTCCAAATTCGTACAAAGATAGGTGACAAGAGAACGATGAAGAGTGGGTTCAACAATTGGTACCAAGACGGGTCAATATGGAAAGTAAATCCAAACCAAGTAGGATTTAAGTTAGAACGTGATTCTCCCCAAACCGCAATAATCGTAGAACTTTGTTCTTCAATTGCCCAAAAGACAATCGCAGAAAGGAACAAAGGAATATAAGCTGTTAATTTACGACGTTCGTCTGATTCTACCTTTTTAGAGGTAAACATCATTACGAAATAAATAATTGGAACAACAATACCGATAATTGATAAAACGTTAATGAAATTATTGATGAAATTCGCAGGACTTGCTTGATAAATTAAGAAAAATCCGATTAGAGCAACAATAAGAACAATCGTTAATGTAATAATGAAATTACGTTTTGCTTTTGCATCCATTGGATTAGATGGTTCACGTCCAATTTCTGGGAAATGACGAAGACGTCCATACCAATAAGCAAATAATGCAAAAATCATTCCGATTGCGGCAAGTGAGAAACCTAAGTGGTAGTTCACACCTTGTCCAACTGTCCCAACAATCAATGGAGCAATCAGAGAACCCATATTAATTCCGACTACAAAGATATTAAATCCAGTATCACGACGTGAGTCATCTTTTGAATATAGATGTCCAACCATGTTAGAAATATTGGGTTTAAGCATCCCTGTTCCTAAGATAATCAAGAATAATGCCACGAAGAGTGAAGATAAACCAAATGGTGTTGCTAAAGCGACGTGTCCTAAAGTGATTAAAATACCACCCAAGAAGATTGTGCGCGAAGCACCCAACAAACGGTCAGCAACCCATCCCCCAACAATCGTTGAAAGATAGACAAGTGCACCATAAATACTTACAATCGCCATTGCCTGAGCTTTAGGAAGTCCTAGACCTGCGTTATCAGCAGTTGTCAATGCATAGAGGTAATAAACCAGAATGGCACGCATCCCATAGTAAGAAAAACGCTCCCAGAACTCAGTCTGAAAAAGCGTCAATAGGCCGCGAGGTTGACCGAAAAATGTTTTTTCTGTTTTGTTTAAGTTTTGCATAGATTATATTATAAAGTTTTCTATACAACTTGTCAAGTTGTCAAACAATTTTGCCTATACAGATTCTTTGAAAAACGCGGGAAAAAGAGGGACAATAACAAACTTTTCGATGTATTATATTATTCTATATCATGGTGAAAAATTAGATTTATCTTAAATCTTATGCTTTTTTTATTTTTCACTGACAGACTTTTCAGTAAATCAAAAAATCTGCTAAAGCAGATTTTTATCTTTCTATTTTCAAATCTAAGTTTGATTTTCCACTAATCACTTGCTCTGTCAGTAAATGTTTTAGTTTTGGTATAAAATCAAACTTCTGTAAAAAAGTAATTTTTGAATAATCTATCCTGATTTCATCTTCACTGGGATTAATCACCTCGACAAAAACTTCTGAATCTGTATAGCGCAAAATTCCTAGTAGTCTGTCACTATAAAAGCTAGAAAATTCTCCTTCTTTCAAACTATTTTCTAATAGACGCTTTTTCGTCCAACTCTTATAATAATCATATATTTCTGGTGAAATATCATCCCAAGGAAAATATTTACGATTTTCTGGATCCTTTCCTCCAGAAAGTCCCGCTTCGTCACCATAATAAATACAAGGGATTCCTGGTAAAACAAATAAGAGTGAAACAGCTAATGGCAGATTTTCTTTTCCGACCATTGTTAAAATACGTTCCGTATCATGGGTTCCCAAATTATTTAAGTTATTATAAAAAATATCTTTGGGATAGTTTTCCTGCAAAGTCATCAATTGATGAGCTACATCCTGACATGAGCGATTTCCGTTTAATAAATTGATGATTAACTCACGAAACGGATAGTTCATACAAGCTTGTAAGCTCCCGCCAAGAATATATTTGCGTCTTGTTCCATAAGAAATCTTATTAGAAGCATCCTCCCAAATTTCTCCTATTAGAATTTTTTCTGAATAACGGTCAAGATTCTCACGAATCCCTTTAATAAATGAATCAGGCAATTCATCAGCAACATCTAGTCGCCAACCATCTATTCCCAAGTCATTCCACTTTGATAAAACAGAGTTTTTCCTACCATAAATAAAATCACGAAAGGATTCATTATCTTTATCAATTTCAGGTAAATCTTTAATTCCCCACCAAGATTTATAATCAAAAGGATAATTTTCAAACTTGAACCAATCAAAATAAGGGGAGTCAGGATTTTTCGCCGCTCCTTCATCATCTCCATAATCTCCATTGATATTGAAGTAAAGTGAATTTTTACCTACATGCGAAAAGACACCGTCCAAAACTAAATGCATTTGTTCTTGATGAAGTAAATTGATTAATTCTTGAAAATCTTCTTGAGTTCCTAACATGGAATCTATTTTTAGATAATCGTTGGTGTCATAACGATGGTTACTTGTCCCAGAAAAAACTGGATTAAGATAAATGGCATTGATTCCAAGTTCTTTTAAATATGGAATTTTGTTAATGATTCCTCTTAGGTTTCCACCAAAGAAATCCCAACGAGCAATATCACCATTTTCCTCTTTCACATAAAAAGGGGTATCAGATTTAGTTCCATAAATAAAAGAATTCGGTTTTGGATGGCTGACTTGCCCATTCTCATTTCCATTATGGAAACGATCAGGAAAAATCTGGTAAAAAACAGCGTCACGATACCAAGCTGGTGCCTTGTCTTCTTTTTCAAAAACTGTCAGCTGATAGGGTTTAATATCATTTTCGTTAGTATAGAGCAGCCCTTCCCCACCTATTCCAGAACTCCCATAAAAACGCTTGTTTTGTTCCCAATCTGAGCCCTCCAAAATTTCAAAATAGTAAAAATAAAGACCAGCATTTTCATCAAATGGGATAGTGACTGTAAAAAAACCTGACTCATCCTTGCTCATAAGGAATTCATATCTTTTTCCAAAATCACGTCGAATAATGCACTTCACTTCTACTTGAGTTTGATTTGCGTCAAATTTCAATAAAATGGCTTGCCCTACTTTTACTGCACCAAAAGGTTGCTTATAATCTAAATTCCATGGATTATAGTAATACATCTGATTCTCATTTCATTTTTTAGTAGTTTAAGATAGAAAATTAGAGAGTTCTTTCTATTAAAACAAGAACTCCTGTCACAAACGGTCAGGAGTTTTTTGACCAACGACAAGTTTGTCAGTAAATCATTGAAACTACTCTATCTAAGAAGGCTTACTCAATCCTATAGAGCGAACTTTTTATTCACTATAAGATTTCTTAATTTACTGACAGCTCTGTCAGCAAATCTGATCATTCTTTTTTAGCTTTAATATACCAAATATCGTCGGCGTATTCTTTTACCGTCCGGTCAGAACTAAAACGCCCCACATTTGCAATGTTCATCAAACTTGCTTGAGCCCATGCTTTAGGATCTCGATAAAGTTTTTCAAGATCAGCTTGCGCTCGAACATAATCATTAAAATCACGTAGTACAAAATATTCGTCATTATAAACGGTCAGTGAACCAAAGATTTCGCGTCCTTCACTTTTTATATTGGGAATCGTCCCATCAATTAGAGCATTCAAAATACGATTAACTACTGGATTTTGCTCAAAAATATCACGCGCATTATAATTACCATTGCGATAGTATTCATAAACTTCATCTTTAGTTAGACCAAAAACAAAGTTATTCCCATCACCGGCAGCTTCAAAAATTTCAATATTAGCCCCATCTAGTGTTCCAATTGTTAGAGCACCATTTAGCATAAATTTCATATTTGAAGTCCCCGAGGCTTCCTTAGAAGCCAATGAAATTTGTTCTCCTACATTGGCTGCTGGTATAATCATTTCTGCTAGACTTACATTATAGTTTTCCATAAAAACAACTTTAAGCTTCTCATTAATTGTTTTGTCATTATTAATCATATTCGCGATTTCATTAATACATTTGATAATGGACTTCGCGTAATGATAAGAAGGTGCCGCTTTTGCCCCAAAGATAAATACTCTTGGAAGCCTATCTAATTCTGGATTATCTTTTAAATCGAAATACAATTTAAGAATATGTAGAGCATTTAGCAACTGACGCTTATAAGCATGCAATCTTTTTACCTGAACATCAAAAATAGCATCAGGATTAACAATAATCCCATTTTTCTCTTTGATTAAGGCTGCTAATCTAAGCTTATCATCATATTTGGCCTTTTGCAGTTTTTCAAGCGTTTTTTCATCATCCTTGAAATTTTTTAACAATTTTAATTCATCCAAATCATGACGCCATGATTTACCAATTGTCTCGTCAATAATACCTGATAAGCGTTCATTTGCAATCTGAATCCAACGACGGTCAGCAATTCCATTCGTTTTGTTATTAAAACGTTCAGGGTAAATTTCATAAAAATCATGAAGTTCAACATCTTTTAACAAATCAGAATGTAACTTGGCTACACCATTTGTTGAGTGTGAACCGATGATTGATAAATTTGCCATATGGATTTGTCCATCTTTAATAATTCTCGTGTTATGAACAAGGCTTGCTCCAATTTTAGGGAGTAACTCTGCCGTACGTCGACGGTCAATCTCGACAATAATTTGATAAATACGAGGCAATAATTGTTTCACCATTTCCTCAGGCCACTTTTCTAAAGCTTCAGATAAAATCGTATGATTGGTATATGACATCACCTTAACCGTTGTCTCCCAAGCACGATTCCAACCTACCCCATAATCATCAACTAAAAGTCGCATGAATTCTGGTACACAAAGGGCAGGATGAGTATCATTTATATGAACTGCAATATAATCACTAATTCTTCGAATATCTTTTTTTTGTGTTCCTTTGTAATGGTGTAAAATCCTTTGTAGACCAGCGGAAACAAAGAAATATTCCTGCTTCAAACGTAAGAGGCGTCCATCATAATTTGAATCATCTGGATAAAGTTCAGCTGATAACATTGAGGTTTGACGCATATATTCTAAGTTTTGAAATTTGGGATCTAACTCTTCTGGAACTTCTGAGCGCCACAGACACATATTGTTGACTGTAGTATTTTCATAACCTATCATTGGTGTGTCATAAGGTACGGCTAAAACACGTTCCTGATTTTTATAATGAGGAATGAGATTTCCCTTACCATCATCTTCTAACCAAACGTCACCACCAAAAGTTACCTCAACCGCTTTGTCAGCTCTGCGAACTTCCCAAGGATTTCCATTATTCAGCCAAGAATCAGGTAATTCTACTTGATAGCCATCAATAATTTTTTGTTTGAACAGTCCATAGCGATAACGAATTCCATTTCCATTACCTGGTAGGCCCGTAGACGCTAAGGAATCCATAAAACAACTTGCCAAGCGCCCTAAACCACCATTCCCAATCGCCATGTCTGGTTCAATTTTGGCTACTTCATCAAGTTCAATACCAAAATCTTCCAAACCTTCGCGAACGGTTTTTAAAATACCTAAATTAAGTAAATTGGATTTAAGCATTTTCCCCGGTAAAAACTCAATTGAAAAATAATAAGCTTGTTTTTTCCCAGTTTCATCCTTATATTGATTATCGGAAACCCAGATATTAGCATAGTAGTGTTTCACAACAGATGCTAATGTATCATAAATTTCCTGATAACCTGCTTTAGTCAGGTCAGTCGCAAATTTTGAAGTTAGACGCTCTTCGAAATCCTGCTTAAATTGTTTTTTAGAAAGTTTCACTAGTCGCTCCTTTTTTAAAATCAAACATCATTTATTTTAAAAAGAATTTTATCACACTTTAACATTTAACGCAAACGCTTGCGTTATTTTAATATTGTTTGATAAAGTTCAATATATTGCTGTGCTTTCGTTTCCCATGAAAAATCTTGCTCCATGGCGGATACAATTATCCGGTTTAAAGTCTTTGGCTCCTTTTCATAAACTTCCAGTGCACGTTTAATCGTTTCTAATAAAATATCTCTATCAAAATCTATAAAACCGAAACCAGTCCCCTCTTTCGTAACAGGATTGAACGGGATCACGGTATCTCTTAGTCCACCAATCTCGTGGACAATCGGTAAAGTTCCATATCTCATAGCAATCATTTGAGATAAACCACAGGGTTCAAAAGCCGATGGCATCAAAAATAAATCTGAACCCGCATATATTTCTTGAGCAAATTGCAAATCAAAAGCAATATTCGCCGACAGTTTATCAGGATACTTTTGTGCGAAATATTTAAATCCTTCTTCTATTTCCAGAAAACCTGTTCCTAGTAAGACAATTTGAACCTCTTCTTTCAAAAGCTCTTCCAATTGGCTTAACACTAAATCAAATCCTTTTTGATTGGTTAATCGTGAAACCATACCAATTACTGGAATATCAGGATTTGTCGGTAAAAATGCTCTTTTTTGTAATTCTGCCTTCATCTTTGCTTTGCCTGTAAGGTCCAGTGAATTGAAATGATATGAGATTTGTTTATCTTTTTCTGGGTCATAAATCTCATAATCAATCCCATTTAAAATCCCTGAAATCTTTCCTTTCACATATTGCAAAACGCCTTCCAATCCACCACCAAATTCTGACGTTTGAATTTCCTTTGCATACGTAGGCGAGACAGTGTTAACCCGGTCTGCATACAAAATACCTGTTTTCAACATATTTAGCATTCCATTATGGCGAACAACCCCTTCAAAATACCGTTCCATTCCCATTCCGAATAGTTCTGTCAGGACCTCTCCTTGCATCACACCTTGAAATTCTATATTATGAATAGTCAAAACTGACTGTATATCGGAATAAGCGTTAATCCACTTATATTTTTCTTTAAGTAAAAATGGAATCATGGCTGTTTGCCAGTCGTTTACATGTAAAATGTCAGGAATAAAATCTAATTTTTCTAAGAGCTGACAAACGGCTAAATCGAAAAAGGCAAAACGTTCTCCATCATCACCATAACCGTAAAGCTGCCCTCGACCAAAATAATGCTCATTATCTAAAAAATAATATTTAACATTATCTTTTACTAAAGATTTAACTCCAACATATTCATGCCGCCAACCTACATCAACAAAATCATAAAATTCATCGACGAGTAGCGAACGATATTCTTCTTTCATTTCATTTTTGAAATAAGGTAAAATCACACCAACTGAAGAAATCTCACTTTTCTTAGCCAACTCTTTTGGAAGTGCTCCCGCTACATCACCAAGTCCTCCCGTTTTGAAAAAGGGAGCACACTCACTTGACGCAAATAAAACTTTCATTTTTTCTCTTTTCATTTCTCTAATTGCCATTTTTTACGTTTACTCAAGAGCGCCGATAAAGAATATCAGCGCTATTTTTATATTTATAAAATATCTGCAGTCACAACGGTGCCTTTAGGGATAACTATTGGTTTTTCTGAGCTACCAATAATTTTAACATTGTTTTCAACCACTACCCCTTTATCGATGATAGCAAACTTTACTTGAGCTCCACTTTTTATCTCAGAATTTGTAAAAATTAATGATTCTTCAATTAATGCATCATCTTGAATCTTGACTCCCCGAGAAATAAGAGAATTTTTTACTCGTCCATTAATGATACAACCAGAACCTAATTGACAGTTTTCGACCTTACTATTTTCCGAAAAATAAGTTGGAACTTCATTTTTTATCTTTGTATAGACTGGCTGACTACTGTATAAAAGAGAAGTGAAATTTTGGGGGTCAAGCATAACCATATTAGCATCATAAAAAGATTTAATATTTGTGATATTGCTCATATAACCAGTATATTCATAAGTGTTCACATCATAATTTTTCATATAAACTCGAATCAAACGAGCGATTGATGCCAACTCTCCTAAATCTTGCATTTCTTTTATAAAATTAATCAACCAATCAGTATTAACAATAAATAAATTTAAACAAAGTGCTTCTCTTTCTTGTGGGTCCTCTAATTGATTAACATAGCAATTACTCATTTTACCTGTTTCATCAAAACGAAGAATTGTATCATATTCACTTGCTAAATCTGGAGAAACCTTTTTATAAACTGTGGTGATCTCTTTACCGGCCAATTTGTGAATTTTGAGTACAGCGGTCAAATCTACATTGCAAATAAATTTACTTCCCAACAGAACTGTATAAGGAGCTTTTGATTTGCGCAAAAAATTTAGTTGTTGAGCAAAATAATCTTTTCCTAGCTCCTTTAAACGATCAAAATCCTGTTGGATATAAACAAAATAACGACTATTAAATCCATCTAAGCCCCATTCTCCTCCTGAACCCAGATGATCAAAAACGGACTGTGTTTCTCCTTCATTAAAAGTCATAAAAATATTATCCACATGAGCATTCGAGAGCGAAGAAAGTGGAAAATCAATCAAACGATATTTACAATCAAAAGGAAGAGTAGCGATTGGGCGGACATCTGTTAAAGGTTTTAAATTTTTACTAGAAGAAACATTAGAAAGGATGGCTGCCATTTTATTACTATTGTTCATTTTTATTTTCTCCTTTTATTTCTCCGTGACCAATCACTGCGACTTCATCTTCACCGATAATTTCAACATTATCACCAATCTTCGCATTCTCACCAATGATTGCATTTTTTATCGTGACATTTTCACCGATAAAAGTTCCCGACATGATAAAACTGTCTTCGATAGTTGTTCCTTCCTGAACATGAACATTTTGTGACAAAATAGAGTGAATGACTGTTCCATCAACATAACAACCATCACCAACAAGAGCATTTTTCACCTTTGATTTTTCGGTAATAAATTGAGGAGCTGAAATATCATTATGTGAATAAATTCGCCATGACTTATCAGTAATATTTAATTCATTATTTAAGTCAAGAAATTCCATACTAGATTGATGGAGGGAATCGATGGTTCCAACGTCTTTCCAATAACCTTTGAAACGATAAGCAAAAACATTTTCACCAGCTTCAATATAAGCTGGAATAACATCACCGCCAAAATCTTCCATTGGATTTCCTTTAGAATAACCATTCACAAGAACTTCACGAAGTCTCTTCCAATTGAAAATATAGATTCCCATTGAGGCGAGATTTGATTTTGGTTCTTTAGGTTTTTCTTCAAATTCAATGATTCGGTCATTGTCATCAGTATTCATGATTCCGAAACGACTTGCTTCTTCAAGCGGAACTTCCATTACAGAAACAGTTAAACTGGCTTCACGTTCCTTATGGCTTTCTAACATTGCCTCATAATCCATTTTATAAATATGGTCTCCTGAAAGAATTAAAACATACTCTGGATTTTGCTGATCAATGTATGAAATGTTTTGATAAACAGCATGAGAAGTCCCTTCAAACCACTTTGAACCTTCTTGCGAAGAATAAGGTTGAAGAATCGTCACGCCACTATTTATCCCATTTAATCCCCACGGCGCTCCGTTTCCAATATGAGCATTCAGCGTTAAGGGTTGATATTGTGTAATGACCCCAACATTTTTTACATTTGAATTTGCACAGTTAGAGAGTGCAAAATCAATGATGCGATAGCGACCGCCAAAAGGAACCGCAGGTTTAGCGACATCTTTTGTCAGTTTTCCTAAACGTGTACCTTGACCACCAGCAAGGATAAGACCAAGCATTTCAATTGCCATAATGGAACCTCCATTTTTTTCACAAAATTTTTGTTTTTTTATTTATTTGTTATTATTTTATAATTTATGCTTTCTAATTCAAAATGATTTACTTTGAAACTTAATAAGCTCGCTTGCTTTCTTTAATAAAGTTTTTTAGAAAATCGGTCCATTCTTGATTTTCAATCAATGCTTCAAGATTACAATGGAGTCGATAATTCCAGTAATGATAAGGATTTGCAGGGATATTAATTTGTTCAGATTTTGCATTTTCTTTTCTAAAACGGTCACTCATCGCTAACCAATCTTGAATAGGTAAGATAACCATCCTGGCATTAGAATTTAAATTTCTCTTAATTATTTCTTGGATAATTTCCACACTCGCATAGTTTGGCGCTTCTCCATACCAACCCATAACTTCGTTGTAATAACGCTGAGTTAAATCATGGTTTTCTTCCCACCAAGCTCTTAAAGGGCTGGTATCATGGCTAGATGTGGTTACTACTGATAAATATGGAACCTCATTTAATGAGCTGACAAAACGTTCATCAGCAGGCATTCGTTCAATAATCAGTCGTAAGATATCAAGATGATACATCACATCTGGCACATTATCTGGCACCATCCCTAAGTCCTCACCACATGCCAACATCTTGGTCGCATTTTTTAAGGCTGGCAATTTTTCATAGGCTTTTTCTTTCCAAAAATCATAATTTCGACCATAAAAATAGTCATTGTAAAGCCGCTCTAATCGTCCTTTGTAGTCATTACCAAATTCTCGAAAACTTATTGTGGATAGTAGACCAATTCGTGGATGATACTTTTCACTATTTTCATCATCCTTTAAAAAAATTACATTTTCTTGTAATTTATAAAGTCCTTCGCGAACCCAGTTCTCCATTTGAGTATTCTCTATCGCTTTTTGGTTGTTGAATTCTGCTTTAAAACGATAGTTACCAGTACCAATATAGTCTAAAAATGTTTGAATAATCCAATCACGATTATCTCGACCAAAAACTTCGTCTATCACCCAATCTTTGATGAAAGGTAAGATGAAGCGCTCAATCCCCCATTGTCGGAATGGAACTCCATAATTATTTTCAATTTCTTCTGCTGACAAAGCCAGTGCGGGTGAAAATTGACCTAGCAATCCTCTTACCGAATTTTCTGGCATTTGCCATATTCTAAAGAATCCAAGAATATGATCGAGGCGATAAGCATCAAAGTAATTTGACATAGCGGTTAGACGTTTTTTCCACCAATCATAGCCATCTTCAGCCATCTTTCCCCAATTATAAGTTGGGAATCCCCAGTTTTGTCCATTTACGGCAAAAACATCAGGAGGCGCACCAGCTTGTTTATCAAGATGGAAAAGTTCGGGATGAGTCCACGCATCTACAGAATCGTGAGCAATTCCAATCGCTATGTCTCCTTTTAAAGCAATTCCTAATTGATGACAATAATCTACTGCTTCAGTAAGTTGAGAATGGAGAAGATATTGCACAAAAATATATAAATCTAACTGGCTAGTCTCTTTTTTTAATTTGTCAAATAAATTTTTATCATAATTCGCATTTTTTCCCCAAGCTAAAAAGTTAGCACTCTTATTAATATCTCTCAGATAGGAAAAACAGGCATAGGCCTTCAACCATTCTTCATTTTGGTTATAAAATTGTTGATAAGCCTTGGTTTTTTGATATTTTACGGCTGAATTTTGATAAATAATTTGCGCATATTCCCACTTTAGTGCCAGACATCTTTCATAATCTATCTTTTCTAAAGAATTTAATTCTGATTCTAAAATCAAAAGTTTTTCTTGTTGCTCTTTTGTGTAAGATTTCCAAAATTCATGAATATCTAAATAGAGTGGATGCAAAGCAAAAACGGAAATTGCCCGATAAGGATAGGAATCTCGCCAATCCATAAAAGTCGTCGTGTCATTAATTGGTAGTAATTGGATGACATCCATGCCAGAGCGATAGGTAAAATCAGCCAATTTCTTAAGGTCTGAGAACTGGCCTACTCCACTAGAGTTTTCTGTTCTAAGAGAAAAAACTGGGACTGCTATTCCGGTATGGTAAGCTTTTTCTCCATAGGGTTCAATTGAAAATTTGTTAGTTACCATCTTTTCTTGCTCCTTAAATTCTTTGAAATTGATTTAGAAAAAATAAAGAAAACGTTTTCTTTTATTATATATCTTTTAAAATAAATATACCACTATTTAGTGTGATTTTTCAGAAAATTAATATGAAAAAATCTTAATATTAATAATTTGTTTTATTTTGATTACAGAGAAACATAAAGAGTATAATAAAAAAGCTATTGGCGGATTTACCAATAACTTTTTTTATTAATCTTCTTTCAAGAAGTTGGTCAAGACACCATTAATAAATCGACTAGATTTTTCATCGCTAAAGTCTTTTGAAAGCTCGATAGCTTCATTGACTGCCACGACATTTGGTGTATCTGTAAATAATATTTCATAAGTAGAAACTTGAAGAATGGCTTGTTCAACAAGTGTTAATCGTGAAAACGACCAATTTTTTGCTAGATATTTAGAAATATTTATTTCTAAATCTTCTTTTTTCTCTAAGACTCCATCAACAAGTTGAGTAAAATATTCTGGAGCTTCCAAGTCTTCTGCTCTATCATTGTCGTAGTTAAGTACGAAATGTTTTGTTTCTTTTAAAAGATCTGATAAGTGAGATTCGGCAGTCGTTTCAGCCTGCTGTAACTGCTCATCAAGCTCTTCTTTTAAGGTATTTGGAACAAATAAATCGCTTGTGTACTTTTCAAGAATATTTTCATGAAGGAAAGAGAAGGTTTTTTGGAAAGTTTCAAAAGTCTGCTCGGTTGTTGCATTTTCTGGCAGATTTTTGAAAAATTCTAATACTTTTGGTGCAACTGGCTCTTCATCAAGCTCAATTTGGAACAAACGAATAAGTTTGAGGTTAGCCATAATTCCTGAAAATAAATTTGTTGCTTCGTATTCATTCATTTTCTTAGCGTAGCCACCGAAATCACGCATGAAAGCAAGTGCTTTAGCGACATTTGTTTTTTCGATATCTTTAACACCGAGAATCTCGTAAATTTCGTAGATTGCTTCTAAAGGTTGAGATAGTCCCTTAGGAAACTTACGAACAGTAATTCGTTCATCACGAAAATCAACGTCAAAACGAATCGTTTGAGAAAGTTCTGTTTCTATCTTCTCAACATTTTCACGAAAAGAACTTACGACACTGGTTGCCATTTCCTTTTGTACAGCGTAAGAAAACAATACTTGGACCGCTCGTTGACGAATTTGGTGTTGCGTGAGCGTTTTAGGCATCAAAAAATCCCTCATCAAACAAGTCTTCAAGCGCTGGTTTTGGTTGTTTTTCAGTCATAATTCCTACAACATGGATATTGACTTCATCAACAACAATTTCAGTAGCTTGAGCAACTGCTTCTTTCACTTCTTTTTGGATTTTTGTAGCAACCGCTGGTAGGCTCACACCATAAGTGAGATAAACGTAGATATCAACTGCTACTTTATCATCTTTTGAGTCAATATAAACGCCCCGTCCTTCATTTTTCTTCCCTAAACGGTCTGAAAAACGTTTATTACGAAGCGCATGTACGCCTTCAATTTTGGCTGTTGTGATACCGATAATCACTTCAAGAACTTCAGGGGCAATGACGATATCCCCAAGTTCTTCAGAATGTACAGTTTTTTCTGCCATTTTGCTTTCTCCTTTTGTCTTTGCAAATTTTTCTAATTAGAAAAATTTCACTTACAAAATGAATTTTCTTTACTGACGAAGTCTTAAAACTTCATAAAGTTACTGACAAAACGCTGTCAGTAACTTTTTTCAGTAATCGTGCTGACTTAAGCACGTTTTAAGTATTCACCTGTTTGTGTGTTGATTTCAAGTTTTGTTCCAACTTCAACGAAGTCAGGAACGTTAACAACAAGACCTGTTTCCATAGTAGCTGGTTTACCTGAACCTGTTACTGTTGCACCTTTAATTGATGGTTGTGTTTCAGTAACTTCAAGAACAACTGTTGTTGGAAGTTGAATACCAATTACTTCTGTACCGTAAAATTGGATTTTAACATCTGTATTTTCAAGAACGTAAAGAAGTTCATCTTTAACTTGTTCTACTGGAATTTCATATTGTTCGTAAGTTTCATTGTTCATGAAGTTAGCAATATCATCCATTGAATAAAGGTATTGAGCTGTCACTGTTTCAATCACAGCTTGTTCAAACTTATCTTCAGGACGGTAAGTGTCATCAAATGTTGAACCTGAGCGTACGTCTTTAAGCTTCATACGCATGATTGTATTTCCTTTACCTGGTTTGTGATGACTTGCTTCCATAACGCGGAGAAGTTTTTCCCCATTCAAAAATGTCATGCCTGATTTAAGGTCTTTTGCTAAAACCATGTTTATGTTTCTCCTAGTATTTATAAATTTAGATATTCTGCCTTTTTTCTTTTTGTCAGTAATTTTCTGTACACAAAAGAAGTGAAATGACAGGATTTAACATCTTATTTTATCATAAGTTATTGCTTTTTTCAAATAACGATAAGCTCTTTTGGCGCTTTTGTCAGGACTTCACAGCCATTTTCTGTCACTAATAAGTCATCTTCAATTCTAACTCCCCCAAATTCAGGAAGATATATTCCCGGCTCATCAGTAATTACCATTCCGGATTTTAGTTGGTTTTCGGTCATCGACTGATTAAAATAAGGAATTTCATGAACATCTAAACCAAGACCATGACCAATTCCATGCGTAAAATATTGCCCAAAATCGGCTTCTTCAATGACGGTACGCGGAACCTTATCATATTCGGCATAAGTCATTCCCGCTTTGACTTCTTTGATAAGTGCTTCATTAGCCTTACGCACGGTTTCATAAATTGTTCGCATTTTGTCATCGACAGAACCCACGAAAATTGTTCTGGTCATATCGCTAGCATAATGTTCATAATAACAACCAAAATCAATGGTCACTGGATCACCAAATTGAATCATTTTACTGGTCGCAACGCCATGAGGCAAGCTACTTCTCTTGCCTGAGGCAACAATGGTTTCAAAAGAAATTCCGCTCGCCTCTAAATCACGCATTTTAAAATCAAGAAAATTAGCAACTTCGATTTCAGTTCGGCCTGGTTCAATAAATCTTAGAGCTGACATAAAGGCTTCGTCAGCAATTTCACAGGCTTTTTTTATCAAACTTATTTCTGATTCGTCTTTGATTTGGCGAAGTTCCAAAACAAAATTGCTTGTAGAAAAAAGGTCTAATTTTGTGGCCGCTTTGGATAACCTTTTAAAGAAAGCATAATCGACTGTTTCCTCAAAAGCCATATTTTTAACTGATTCACTTGCTGATAATTCTGTCAGTAAACTGATAGGGTCTCTCGTCTCAATAATTTCAAAATTTTTGATTAAGCCACGCGCCATCTCACTGTAACGACTGTCTGTCATAAAAATATTGCGCTTTTGGGTCAAAAAAACTGTACCCGCGGTTCCAGAAAATCCTGTCAAATAAAAAATATTTTTCATATCAGTAATCAATAAACTATCAATATTTTCTGTCAGCATTTTTGCTTTTAATTTTTCAATTCTCATTTTGCTCTCCTTTAAATATAAAATTAAATGATCGAATGACCTCATCATTTTCTTCCATGATAACACAAAAACGCTAACATGAGTTAACGTTTTCTTTTAATTTTTATTTACTTTTTAAGAGGTAAAAGCGCATCAGCCAATTTAGCGAATTCCTCAATGGACAAAGCTTCTCCACGTATCGTTGGCGAGATTTCTGCTTGTGCCAATAATTTTTCTATTTCTGGTTTACTTTCTTTTCCAAATGCTGCTTGCATGTTATTCATCAAGGTTTTACGACGGTGAACAAAGCTACTGTGCATCGTTTTAAAGAACCATTCTTCATCTTCTACTTCAACTAAAGGTTCTTCACGTCGAACCATTTTCAAAATAGCCGAATCGACATTTGGGGCAGGAATAAAGACTGTTCGTGGGACGATAAAGGCGACACTTGCCTCCATATAATATTGAACGGCAATTGATAATGAGCCGTAAGCCTTGGTTTTAGGTCTTGCAGCAATTCGGTCTGCCACTTCTTTTTGCATCATCACAACGAATTCAGAAAAAGGAATTTTGCTTTCAATCAAATGCATCAAAATCGGAGTAGTGATGTAGTAGGGCAAATTCGCAACCACTTTAATTGGTAAATTTGGATTTTTAAATTTTTGAATTTCAGAAAGCAAATCAACTTTCAAAATATCTGCCGATACCAAAGTAAAATTATCGTAAGGCGCCATCGTTTCTTCTAAAATTGGAATCAAAGATTTGTCAATTTCAAAAGCCATAACCTCAGCGGCTTCTTCTAAAAGATACTGTGTTAATGAACCAATTCCGGGTCCAATTTCGATGACATTCACTTCTTTGGACAAGTCAGCCGTCTCCGTAATTTTGGTCAAAATATTATGATCGGTCAGGAAATTTTGACCAAATTTTTTCTTAAAATTAAAATCATGACGACGTAGAATGTCTTGAGTACGAATGATATTTGAGATGCGGTCTATATTATTTTCTGTCATTTTTTCTTTCTTTTATTTATATCTAATTTTTTACTGACAAATCTGTCTAGAAATGAAAGTAATCTATAATTGACTAATTTAAGGTTCAGCCTTAATAATCGTATTTTGTTTCTTTAAATGGTTATTTTCATCAGTAATTTTTCATTACTTTTTCAATCTGTTCTATTGTAATTTTAAACATATTAAGTCGTTTCTTAATTTGTTTACCATTAGCATAGCCAATCCTTAATTGTTCACATAGAAATTCTCGACGCTTTCTACTGTCAGCAGCCATAATTAAACCAAATCTCATTAAATCAGTTTGGGTCAAATCTGCTGACGAATCTGTCAGTGATGATTTTTCACCAAAAACCTCTGACAAAGCTTGATTGAGTGCCGCAAAATTTGCATGTTCAACACCAAGTGAGCCTTTTCCTTTGGGTTTTGCTTCCTCACGATTTAGAAATGCATGACCAGCTTGCGGGATTGCTTGCATAATAATTTTTCGAATCCGTTCTCCTTGAAAATCTGGGTCAGTAAATACAATAATCCCCCGTTTTTCTTCAAGTACTTTCAAACGTTCTAAATCTCTGTCATCAATAGAAGAGCCCCCTGTTTCATAGGTATCGCAGTCAAAATAACGTTTAAGATTTGCCGTATCATCTCGCCCTTCCACCACAATCACTTCATTAATTTTTGGTTTTTCTATCATATTTTATTAAATACTTCTCTTTATCTTTCCGATTTTTAAGGATAATAACTTTGTCCCAAACATCAAATTCACTTATTTTCTGCTCAATTTGAGGAAATTCTTTTTCTGGAAAAGTCCAAACAAAGTTTAAAAACTCCAGATAGTCTTTATCCCATTTTTCTCTGAACTCTTCAGCCATATCTGATCGATTTTTATGAAATAATCGCACGAGAATTGAACGTTTTATGACTCGAAAGACAGTCTTAAATCTTGAACTTTTTAACCAAACAATCTCGTCTATATAAGGGAGTCGTTCAGATAAACTTGAACCATAATTACCGTCAATAATTCCATTTTCATTTTGAGAAATGAAATCTCTTGTGGCTTCACGCAGTTTTATTCTACCAAGATCACTTGGATATTTATGGAATACTTTATCCAAGTGTAAGACGGGATAATCCGTCTTTTTTGCTAATTCTCTTGCTAAAGTCGATTTTCCGCTACCTGAACTACCGATAATAATAATTTTCATAAAAATAGCTCCTAGCAAAACTAAGTAATTACTCTACTTTTTCAGGTCAAAAATTTTCAAAGCATTTTCGTTTGTTGCCTCAGCAACTTCTTCCATTGAAATCCCACGTAAATCAGCTATTTTTTCAACAACATACTTCGTATATCCTGGTGTGTTTTCTTTGCCCCGATAAGGAGTTGGTGTCAAATAAGGAGCATCTGTTTCAACTAAAATCTTATCCAACGGAAGTAAACGAGCCGCTTCTTGAACATCCAACGCTTTTTTGAAAGTTACCACACCTGAGAATGAAATATTCATGCCAAGTTCAACAAACTTGAGTGCTTCTTCAGCTGTTCCTGAGAATGAATGCATAATCGCACCAGCAGTCCCGACACCTTCTGATTTAATAATTTCATAAGTATCAGAAAGAGCATCCCGTGTATGAACTTGAAAAGGAATTCCTAATTCTTTTGAGATTTGAATTTGTCTTCTAAAAACTCGTTCCTGAACCTCTTTAGGAGAGACCATCCAATGATAGTCCAAACCAATTTCACCAACAGCAATTACTTTTTTGCTTCTTCCTTTTGTCAGTAAATATTCCTCAGCAGCAGTATCAAATTCAGCAGCATCATCAGGATGCCAACCAATTGTTGCATAAGCTGATTCAAATTTATCAGCCAATAAAAGCGCAGCATCGTTTAACTGATAATTACTTCCTACATTATTTATTTTTGTGACGCCAAAGGATTGAGCTTTACTTATTTCTTCTTTGACACGTCCTTCAAATTCAATAGTATTAAGATGCGTATGTGTATCAAAAATCTCTATCATTTTATTATCTATCCTTGTATGTACTATTTAAAAATCAATCATTAATCCGTTAAAATTACAAAATCTTCTATTTTCCCAATTTCACTTTTCATATTTTTAAATTGCACTCGTTCTGACCTATTCCTTTTCACAAGAAAATATCTTCTGTCAGTAAATTTTTAAATCAAATCATTCTTCTTCTCATTTTTAAAATAAAAGAAGCCATAGGCATTTATATTATATCATATCTGTAAGGCTCTTTCATTACTTTTTCAAATTGCTTTCTTATTTCATTCTCTAAAAAACTTGTCAGCAACCTTTAACTTTATCAAATTAAATTATAAACCACTGTCAGTAAAATTTTATTGCTTATATCCTTAAAAATCTCTTTCTTAATTTCCATAAATTACACTCCCTAGCAGCTTCTTGACAAATGTCATCTAAAGATTTACAATTGTAAACAAGAGGAATAAGATGGACAATTCAAAGTTATTTGACGACGTTGCAACTGAAGAAGAGCTATTGAAAAATGATTATCGTAAATATCATGGTGAAAACATGGATATTTATTATAATGCAACAATTTGTGAACATGCAGGTGAGTGTGTCCGAGGTAATCCGCTAGTATTTGAGGTTGGACGTAAACCTTGGATTATTCCAGACAATGGCGATACCCCTTCTAATCAAACAGTAATCAATAGATGCCCTTCTGGTGCCCTAAAATATCTAATCAAGGAGAAATAATAAATGGAAATTATCGAAAAGCAAAATTTATTCGAACTACTTTCAGATAATGGGGAAGTCATCGGAGAAATGAATTATATGAATATGAAAAATTCAATAATTATCACTCATACAGGCGTAGCACTTGATTATCGAGGCCAAGGCTTGGCAGAAAAATTAGTTCTTGCCGGAATTGAAAAAGCTCGACATGAAAATATTAAATTGGGTGCAACTTGCCCCTATGCAGCCGAGTATTTTAGAAAACATAAAGAAGAACTTACTGATATTTTAAAATAAAAGTATTGATGAAATATGAATCTTAAGGCCTCTATCAAGGTCTTTTTTTTTACTACTTCTATGTAAAAGTTCTATCCATTTTTCTAAATTTTTTGTTATTTTTAGACTAATTTTTGATTAAAAATTCTTAAATTGTGTTGTAAGTTCACAATTATTTTGCTATAATGACTTATTATTTTATTCACAAAATAGAAAATGAAATTATTAGGGAGAACTTATGAAGGAGAAACTAGCTGGTAAAGACTATCTTTTTATTGGATCAATGTTATTTGGACTTTTTTTCGGTGCTGGAAATTTAATTTTCCCTATCCATATGGGTCAAGAAGCAGGTGCTGCTATCTCTCAAGCCAATTTTGGTTTTTTAGTTACAGCAGTTGGATTTCCATTTTTAGGAATTATTGCATTAGGAATATCACAAAGTAATGGCGTCTTTGAGTTAGCTACCCGAGTCAATCGTATTTATGCCTATATCTTTACGATTTTACTTTATTTGGTCATTGGTCCCTTTTTTGCACTGCCACGTCTAGCAACAACTTCGTTCGAAATTGGAATTTCTCCATTTTTATCTAACAAACTTCAAACCCCACTTTTAGCACTCTTTAGTATCCTATTCTTTGGCACTGCTTGGTTTTTATCTAGAAAACCCACAAAACTATTGGATTATATTGGCAAATTTTTAAATCCACTCTTTCTAGTCTTGTTAGGATTAATCTTAATCATCGCTTTTAGTCACCCTCTTGGATCCGTTCACCAAGCAGAGGTTGGTAAACTTTATCAAAGTTCTGCTTTTATGAATGGTTTTACTCAGGGCTACAATACACTTGACGCATTAGCAGCCTTAGCTTTCGGAATTATTATTATCACAACGATTCGTCAGCGGGGAGTTAAAAATCCAAAAATTATTGCTAAGGAAACCATTAAAGCCGGTTTGATTAGCGTAGGACTTATGGCTATAATTTATACTTGCCTCTCTTACTTAGGAGCCATGAGCGTAGGAAAATTTGCGATAAGTGAAAATGGTGGAATTACCCTTGCCCAAATTTCCAATTACTATCTTGGAACTTTTGGAATGATTATCTTGGCTTTGATTGTTATCATTGCCTGTTTAAAAACTGCTGTTGGGTTGATGTCTGCCTTCTCTGAAACCTTCGTAGAATTATTTCCAAAAAGAGAATATCGCTTTTACTTAATGATCGTTAGTATCCTCCCTTGTATTTTTGCAAATATCGGTTTAACAAAAATCATAGAACTTTCTGTTCCAGTGCTTATGTTTTTATATCCATTAGCAATCACACTTATCCTTTTAGCCTTATTAAGTCCAGTTTTTCAACATTCTAAACTTGTCTATCAAATAACCACCGCCTTCACACTTTTGGCTGCTATCGCCGACGGACTCAATGCACTTCCAACTCCGCTAAAATCACTTAAGCCTATCGCGGCCATTCTCAATTTTGCCAAAGACTCTCTCCCCTTCTTCTCTCTTGGAATGGGCTGGATTCTCCCAGCAGTCCTTGGATTTATAATCGGTTGTTTAGTCCACTTTTTAAAAAGAATCACAAATAAATAAAAGAGCTTCTAATATTTAGGAGCTCTTTTATTTATTTTTAAAGACCGCACTTCTAAGAAGTTATTTTATATTTAGTGATGTATCTTTCATTTCTTTACAAGCCAATGCTCAATCGTTTTCCAATTTTCCTTCGTAACAATCAGTCTAGGGATATTACTATACTTAGTTTCATTAGTAACCACTCCTGGGGAAAGCGTAAATATTCCACTGATTCCGTCTTTGAGCATATAATTTTCTAAATCTTTATTTTGAGCCCCATAAGGATAAGCAAAAACATTCCCCTTTTTATTTAATTCTTCTTGAAAAGTTTTTTGACTTTTTAAATAATCTTTTTGGACTACTTTTTTCGAAATATTTGTCGATAAAACTGGTTCAAGATTTTCCTGATAATGTAAGTCGTTTGTGTGCAAACCAGATATCACCAAAGGATTTTCATCCATCTCCTTTATTTCTTTCCACGAAGACATTTGTGAACCATCAATCGTTTGACCAACTTTTCCGGTAATAATAAATTGGGTAAAAGGTAAGTCAAACTCTTTCATTACTGGATAAGCATTTTCTGGCAGAGATTTATCGATATCATCAAAAGTAATGACAACCGCTTTGCCTATTACCTCTTTTTTATTAATTTTAGAGATGAGTTGTTCAGATGTTAAAACCGAGATGTGATTTTCTTTCAAAAATTCCATTTGTTTTTCAAAATCCTCTAAAAAAACATTGTATTCATGTAACTGCGAATTTTGAGAAATTGTTGAAGCAAAGCTTGTGATAGGTGTGTCTTTGAGAACACGATGATAACAAAGGACAATAATTCCATCATTATCCTGAAGTAAACTCTCATAAACGAAATCAGGTTGTTCTTTTTTGCTCTCTTTCACATATTCTTCTGTTTCACGAGTAGACATGATTACTAAAAACCCTATGATTAAAAACATGACTAGCAAAATAATATTTTTTTTCTTATATTTCATCTGCTTCTAGTCCTCCTTTGTTAGGATATACAGAGATGGAATCGTAAGTATTGAAAGCATACAAAATAATGAATAAATCACATCTTCCCAATTTGTTATTGGAAAACCAATGATTACGAAAATAGAGATAATTCCATCACTATAGATTCCTAATATAGAAAGTGCTAAGAATATAAAAATACTTAAAATAAAGACCCAACACATGAAGACAGCCATAAATTCAAAAAAATGTCTTTTTTTCTTTTTCTTACGTATAACTAATTCCATTTTATATTCCCCTATCTGGACTTTCCCATTTTCCTTTGTTAGTCCGATTACTTAAGACAACAATTTCAGCCGAGATTGCGCTGACAAGATTCAAAATCCAATAAGCAACAAGATAGACTGGTAAAATCATTTTGTCAGATAAAGACAATTTACTCTCACCTCTATCGTTGTTCAAACCCAAAAAGAAAACAGCAAACGAAATCAAAACAAAAATTACTATAATCTGTCCTGATACTTTAAATTCTTGATTTAATAGCATCTGTAAAAAGTATTGGTAAGACTCTATAAGAAAGAACCAACTCCAAATATGACTACAAATCATTTCAAATAAAAGAAATCGATGTTTAAAATCCCCTCTTTTAAAGACCCAAGAAAAATTTGAAATCAAAACTTCTACTCCTCCAACTGCCCATCTTCGGCGTTGTTTCACAAGTGATTTTAAATTTTCTGGCACAAGGATATAGCTCAAGGCTTTGGGAACATATTTTACCTTCCAATTTTGCTTGTGTAATCGCCAAGTTACATCAATGTCCTCTGTCATTACCTCAGTATCAAAACCACCTATTTCTTTCAAAGCTTCAACACGATACATGACAATAACGCCAGATACAGTCATAATAGCACCTAAAAATAGACTTTGCGCCCGCTTAATTGCATCAATTACACTCAAATATTCTACGGTCTGTAGTTTACCAAGTAAAGTGGTTCTATTTCGCACAATTGGACGACCTGTAACCGCACCATTACGAGAATCAGAAACTAATTCTGCTAATAAATAATCTAAAGCATCCGCAGAAAGATAAGAATCTGCATCAATAACAAGCATATATTTACTCGTAACCTGATTCAAAGCAACATTTAGGGCCGTCGCTTTCCCTTTATTTTCTTTTTGCTCTAAAATTGTTAAAGCTTCCCAATTATTGAAACGCTTTTTGAACGCATGAAGTTTTTGTAATGTTCGGTCACTGCTCTTATCATCAACAACGAAAATTTCAAGTGCAGGATAATTTAAATTTCTCAAAGATAATAATACTTCTTCTATCGTTTCTTCTTCATTATATGCAGAAACGACTATACTAATTTTTTCTCTATCACTTAATCCCCTAGCTCTACTTTTATCTTTCCAGCGAGATAAGAAAGCACCACTTGCCCAAATAAATGATAAAACAATTGGATAATAAACAGCATAAATATCTACCATTTTTGAAATAATCATAATTTTAACTTCCTCTATTTTCCTTCTTTTTAAAAGGAAGGCCTAAAATTTTCCCGACTAATATCCCTACCAAAGCTGCGCTGCTAAAAGCGACTGGTATAATCATTGGCCCAGCCATCACCCGTTGACTTAAATTAGGAATTTCATGTTTAAAAAAGCCATATACAAACTGATCAGTTAAATCAGAAATTAAATATATACTTAAAGTAGCCGTTGAGAGACTTTTCAATAGTCTCTGACTCCACTTAGGAACAGGAATTTTCCATATAATAATTATTATTAATACAGTCATTATTGCCGTCTGATATCCGAAATAATCTTTGTGATCTAACCATTGGAATTCTCGATTCCAACCTGCCAATGTATCTGTCAGAGTGAAAGTTGCAAGTGCCAATGTAAAAAGCGAGATAATTTTAATGTTAGAAATTTTCTTTATTTCTTCTTGATAAGTATAGAGATAAGCACCAATAAAATAATAACTAACAGGATAGCAAATTTGCCAATAATCAGGAATAACTTTCCCGAAACTATTCAATAATGAGGGAAGAAAAGTCAGTAAGCTAGAAATAAAGACAATATATAAATGATAATTTTTAATCTCTTTTTTATAATTCCAAATAATATTCAACAAGGGAATAAAGAGATACAGTCCTAAATACATTTCAACATACCAAGAATAAGAATCGGTTGAGTAATCAAAAATACCATTGATTGCAGTAGAAAAATCACTTCCCTTTCCAACTGCCGATAAAGTCCCCCATACCAACAAAGAAATTCCTAAATATGAAACAATCACAGGCACTATCCCCAGTACATATTGAGCACTGAGTTGTTTACGGTTCATTAAAAATCCAGTTGCCACTAAGAACAAAGGAACACAAGTGATTAAGATTGTTCTCATTCCAATCCAGATTATTCCTAAAGTTGAATGAATTGTCATATCATAAAATCCTGAATTTAATAAGAAATGAACAGAGACAACAAAAAATATTGCGCTGCTTTTCATTAAATCTATTGACGAATTACGTTTCATTTTTTCATATCCATAATGGAAAATATATTATCCACCATAAATCCTTTCTTTTGTTTGAAAAATTGGCTTATCATCATAATACAAAATAATTTCTTTAGGAACTTTAAAGTTTCAAAAACATCACTTTAACCTTATTCTGATGTTTGAAAACTCTTAATAAAGCAAATTATGTTAAAATTTTATTTCTTAACTCTGATTTTATACAGTATAACATAACAAAAAGAAATAATGTAATATATAGCTTACAAAAATTCATTTATTTTATAAAAAACAGTAATTTTAGTTCTTTTTTTAATATGGCGAAAAAATATAAAAAAGCAACAAAACATAGTTTTTATCGCTTTCGTTGGTTATTCATCTATAAATAAGAAAGTAGGTAACACTCTTTTTTGAAATCATAGATATTTTTTATACACATTACGTTGTAATACGTAACATACATTCCCTTGCTGGTTTTAAATATTTTAGAAAGTCCCTCCTTTTATTTTTGAAGAACTTTCTTTAGACAGTACTTTATTTACCATATTTTAACTTTAAATATCTCTTTAACTCCTGATAAGATTAACGTAGGTAGAGCCGGAATAAATATAACCATCAAATAAATAGGAAGTGTAAGTTGAGCAGTTCCCATGACACTATTAAAGAAAGGAATTAGTGTCACCAAAAATGAAGAAACTCCTGCAAAAACGACCGCTCCAACAAGTCTCAAATTCCCAAATGGATTTCTTCTAAACAAGGTCCGTGAACTTCTTGCATCAAATACGTGCCATAATTGTCCATAGACTAACGTTAGAAAAGCAACCGTTTGAGCTTCACTAGCACTTAAACCATTTTGAGCTGCTAGTAAAAAGCTTAAATATACCATTCCTCCCATTATTGTTCCTCTAATTAAAACTCTTGACCAAGTATAATTAGCAAGAATGGATTGATTCGAATCCCGTGGTTTCTCCTTCATAAGATCTGTTTCGGCAACATCATATCCTAACGAGAAAGAAGGAATAGCATCACTTACCATATTCACCCACAATACCATCAAAGCAGTCAACGTTGGAGTCATTGCGGCTACATCACCCACTGCTTTTCTGAATAAAACTAAACCTAAAATCAGTGCTAAAACCTCTGCAACATTTGTGGTCAACTCATGGCGCATGAAATTTTTTATATTAGCATAAATCGTCCGACCACTATAAACAGACTTCTCAATAGTTGTAAATTTATCATCTAATAAAATGAGGTCTGCCGAATCTTTGGTTACTTCCGTACCCGTAATTCCCATTGCTACCCCAATATCAGCAGCTCTTAACGCTGGAGCATCATTTACCCCATCTCCCGTCATCGCTACTACTTGCTTATGACTTTGGAGTTGTTTTACAATGCGTTGTTTATGTTCTGGTGAAACTCTTGCGTAAACATTTATATTTCTAACTTCCTCATAAAGTTCTTGGTCTGACATTTCTTCAAGGTCTATTCCTTTTAGTACCTTAGCATCCTTGGATTTAACAATTCCTAAATCATAAGCAATTGCTCGGGCCGTTTTTTCATGATCTCCCGTTATCATAATAACATTAATATTCGCTTCATGAAGTTGTCTAATGGACTCTTTTACTTCTTCCCGAGGAGGGTCAATGATACCAGCTACTCCAGTCAAAATAAAATCTTTTTCTAACTCTTCTGTATTTCCATTAAGAGCTTCATTTTCATCAATCTTCTTGTATGCTACTGCCAAAGTTCTGAGTGCTTCTTCAGCATAAGTATCAACTATCTTGACAAAATTATCTTTTTCTTTTTCGGATTTATCTATCTGATTATTAATTAGAAAACCCGAACATCTTTCTATCAACACATCAGGAGCCCCTTTAGTGTAGAGAAAATATCCCCTGTCATTCTCGATAATAACACTCATCATTTTCCTGCTACTGCTAAAGGGAAGCGTGCGTACCACCCTCACCTTCTCTAACAAATCATCTTTCTTGTAACCCGTTTTGGCTCCAAGAACTGTGAGAGCAATTTCTGTTGGATTACCAAAAGTCTTAATTTGACCTTCAACTTCCTTTAGGCTTGAGTCATTACATAATACAATGCTTTCCATGAATTGCTCAAAGTTCTTCTCTTTATTTTCTTGAGAGATTAAAGAGACTCCACCTTTAATATCGTAACCCAACCCTTCCACGGTGTATAATTGACCATTAGCATAAAATTTTGTAACAGTCATCTCATTTTGAGTCAATGTTCCAGTTTTATCTGAACAAATATAAGAAGTACTCCCCAAGGTTTCTACACTACTTAGCGTTTTAATCAGTCCTTTATTTTTTGACATTTTAACCGCCCCAATTGTTAAAACGATAGATAAAACAACTGGCAATGCATCCGGAATAGAAGCTACCGCTAATGCAATAGAGGTAGAGAAAACTGAGGTAATCGAATTGATTGAAAACTCTCCAGAACTTATGAGACCAAACACAAAGGTCAGGACCACAATTCCTGCTGATATTTTCATCAATGTTTTAGTCAATTTTTGAACTGTTTTTTGTAAAGGAGACTGTCTTACGCCTTCTTCTTTCATCAGTTGAGAGATTTTCCCTAGCTCGGTATTTTCTCCTGTTGCAACAACGATTCCAGTACCTTGTCCACTTGAAACAACCGAACCAGAAAAGCCCATATTCCTTTGATCACCTATTTCAACTTTCTCAGAAATTATCTCTGATGTTTTAATTACTGCATCAGCTTCCCCGGTCAAATGTGATTCAATTAATTGGAGTTCATCGAGTTGAAGCCATCTTACATCTGCCTCTACAAAGTCACCAACTGTTACTTTTACTATATCACCAACTACTAACTCATTTGAGGCGATTTTTTCTAAGTTCCCATTTCTAAGTACAGAAACAAAACGATTATTCATTTCTTTTAATGAATTTAAATTTTTACGGGCGCTAATTTCTTGCCAAAATCCTAAAAATGCATTTATAATAATCAAAATTGCAATGGCAATTGCTTCATATAATGATTCCAAACCATGTTTTCTATCTCCAACGATTTGAAATGAATAAAATGAACTAAAAAATGATAAAGCGACTGCTCCCATCAAAACAATAATTATTGGTTCCTTAAAACTTTTCAAAAAGACTTTTAGATAGCTATCTTCTTTTTCTTCTGGAAGTTTATTTTCACCATATCTTTCACGATTGGCAATAACTTGAGTTTCCGATAAACCTTGGCTTATCTTGACATTATAGTTATTCAATATTTTTTCTTTGGATTGTTGATAAAATTTCATAACATCCCTTTCTATTAAAAACGACAAAAAAAGACGCAAACTTCAAAACAATCTCCTCACCCTTGGAGATAATGTCTTGAAGCTTGCGCCCAACCTAGTCGTTTATTTTATTAACTTAATTCTAACATGATTTTCACAATAAGTCAATCTATTTTATAATTTTTTGATTCTTAAATAATTTCTTTTACCCACTCTTTATGGCTAAGAACTACGTTCTAGTATACAGTCGAAGGACTTAAATGGTAAAATATAATCAGAGTAAATAGATTAAAGTATCTATTGTATAAATTTAATTTATTCACTATATTAAAACTAGGAAGAATATCATGACTAAAAATTACTTGGAAATTCCCGATGAACTTTTTAATAAATTAAGTGATTATGCACAAAATGACCAATTATCAATACGCTTGGAAAATCAGCGAATATTATTAGAAAATCCAGATGCCTCCCATCCTAATAAACAGACGCTAGCATTACATTATTTTATCGTCCCTAGTCTTTTATCCGGCATAGTTGCCATGGTTATTTTTTTATTTGCTAAACATTCTCAAATTGCATTTACTGGAAGTCGGCACCTGTCAGTAGCAAGTTTAAGTATAATCCTCTCGACATTATTAGGTTTTTTTGGTTTCTTATGGATTTACTTAAAGAAAAGCTGTGATTTATCAAAATCTAAATTTAAAATCTTTAGAGAAAGCTTAACATTATCAGTAGCCTACACCAGTATTGCATTTGCCGTTCAGATTATTTTCTGGTATATTATCGGTAAAACTTTTAGCGGAGTGACTTTTGACCCTTTCACAGCTGGATTTCTTGTTTTAGTATTTGTCGGGATAGTCCTTTATTTTCTTATTTCAGCAGCTGTTTCTGTCACTTTATCAAATCTTATTTTGCTACTTTTTACTACCTTTATCGGAGGTATTCTTGTTTCAATGGCCACTAATAATCAAAAAGATTGGTGGCAACATAATTTTAGCTTTTTAGGGACTGGAGAAGCCACACAACGTTGGCAGTTCAATATTACTTTAATTTTCTCTGCTCTTATTCTTCTTACTATCACAGATTTTCTCTTTGCGGAATTTTCTAAAAGCAAGCTCTACAATTATAAATTTAAAATAATTCGTATTTTTTATATTATCATCTCAATCTTGATTGCCTTTGTAGGGATATTTCCTGCTCAGTCTTGGACAATGCCTATTCATAACAATTCCGCATTTGGTTTAGTAGGAGTTGTACTTCTCATGATTATCTTTTTAAAATGGTTAGTTCCTTCTATTTCCAAAGAGTTTCTTACCTTATCATGGGCCGCGTTGATTGCTCTAATTGTGTCTGCCTTCGCTTTTATGAGCATTCATTATCTCTCATTAACAGTCTTTGAAATCATTGCTTTTGCAATATCGTTCACCTGGCTCGTTATGTTTATCAACTCGCTCAGAGGAGTTGTTCAAGAAGAAAGTGAATGGAAAGTAAGACTTTTTCAAAAATGATAAACTCTAAGTTTTTAGGGTACAAATCAAAAGGTTGAATTTTCTGAATATTGTGTTATAATCTTTTTACAAATATAATTTTGCTGGAGGTTCATCATGGAATTTAAAAGCTTACTGCTCCTTTCACTTGCTGCGGTTTCCGCAGTTGATCCATACTTGCCCACAATTTTTATTTCAGCAACGACTCTTGATGATTTTGAACTTGAAAATAAACCGACATAGAAATTGTTCAATATTTTAGAAAAAAATTAGTAAATTATGAAATAAAAACTACTGTATAATTAAACAGTAGTTTTTATATAATCCTAATATAAAAATTTTAGATCAATAATTAAAATTAGATTCATCTAATAATTCGTCATATACAAGCAAGGGTTTTTGATTATTTGGATTATAAAAAGCATTTACACAAAAACAACATAGGTACACTACTCTATGACAGAAAAGTTTTACTGATAGGAAAATGTTGAGAGTGCAAAAACTATAATAAAAATTATGTTAAATAGCACACTGTTTTACTGATAGGAAAATGTTGAGAGTGCAAAAACTTAAGTCAGTAGCCCCTGTTTTGATTGCATGTTTTACTGATAGGAAAATGTTGAGAGTGCAAAAACTCCTCGATTTTTACCAAAATCAAATATTCAGTTTTACTGATAGGAAAATGTTGAGAGTGCAAAAACCTCAAATTAAAAAAATTTGATTTTTGCTTCTGTAAATTTTCGGCATTCCTGAAAATTCGTCAGTATTCAGGAATTGAGATAAAGGCGTTCAAGTTCGGAGAGTTCATCAAAATTATTAGAAAACTCTGGCGTCTCAAAACCTAAAATCTCATTTAATACCTTCAATAATAACATGTTTTGATAAGATTTCCCAGCCACTCTTGACTTACTGCCAATGTTTGAAACGATTTCATAGAAATTCTCAATGAGTACATCGTCCTTTAGTTTGAGAGAAGTCGGATAATGATTTTCAATGCTTTTTCTAAAACTATTAAAATCTGGCATCTGACAACTTTCATCCATCAAAATGATGGTACTCGGAATGTCTTCGCGACAATAAGTCAAGCCCAAAGCCTTCTGGCTAATGATAAGCGTTTTTAGAAGTCCCGATTTTTCTGTCAGTACTGACAGCCCTGTCAGCAAGTACTGAAGACGTTCAGACGTCAAAAAACTCTCTGGATTGACCAAAATAATCCAACTTTCTTTAGGCTGATGTTCCAATTTCTTACTGAGCAGTGCCAAATATTCATCCACAAATTCATTGGCATCCATCATTTCCAAAGGGAAATCGTGATTTTCCGCTGCGTAGGACAAAAACAAATGATTTTTCAGCAAATCATCAAATGATAGCGCTGTTAAATTTGACAAAATATTATTTGAAACTTGTCGAAATTCATCATTAAATAAAAGTTCAATCTTGAGTAAATGATTTTTGATGGCTTCTAGTTCTTGAGTAACGGCTACATTTTCTGTCAGTACTGACAAAAAATCTGTCATTAAACTATTTTTATCAAAACTTACCTCTTTATATAATGAAAAATTATCTTGTAAAAAATGAAAGTCAATATTTTTGGCATTGAGTCGCTGCTCATTTCGATATATCTCAATTCCGTTCTCACCATAAACCACTTCTTCTAAATCATTTAAACTCTTCTTATTTGCAAATCGTTTCAAACTACGAACAAGTTCGTGTGCCACTTTCTGATTTGGACCATAAAAGAATAACCGTGCCCTTTCGTCAAACTCAATAAACTGATTCTCTTCAATTTCTATTTTCATATAATAACCATTTTCTTATTGCCCACCGCCACTTCCTGCGGTGCTTTTTCACCCGTCAAAAACCGTCTGTCATTAAATTGCTTTTCAGACACGTACATCAGCTCAACCAAACCATTGTAAGGTGTGACCCGCTTAAGCTGTTCCTCGTATTTTGCAAGCTGACTCCGATTGGGCAATGTACGAACATAGACTGATTCTTGTACCATCACAAAACCAAGCTCGATCAGTTTTTTTCGAAAAACACGATAATACTTCTGCTCCTTTTTTGTTTCCATTGGCAAATCAAAAAAACACATCAAACGCAATTTCTCATACACCTCGCATTCCCTCCAACGTTATCTCCAATAAATTACCATTTTCTTGCATTGTTTTAATAAAAGAATTAACATAATCCAGCATCACCAAGTCAAGCGTTGTTTTCTTTCCGCTATGAATATAAGGCTGATTCAAGAAATCAATTAATTGACAACGAAGCTCCCAACTCAGATATTTTGGATTTTGCGACAAAATATTTTCCAAAATATACCAATCCATCAACGGACGAAAAGGCTCCATCAAATCATCCACCAAATTAAATGAATTAAACTCATTACGATGAAAAACACCGAGCGTTGGTATCAACCCCAAACTCGTGACCAATCTTGCCATATAAGCGCGAATAATCGTATAACCATAATTCATCGCACCATTTTCCAGAGAATCCTGCTCACGAGTAAATTTCATCCCATAAAGACTATTAAAATACACTTTTGCAGCATGTCCTTCACGATTCGTTGCATCTCCCGGCTGGATATTTTCAATTAATTCTTGTATTTTATCAACACGTTCTTGCTCCATACACCGTGCAAGAAGAACCGATTTTTGATTCATCAATTTCTGACGAATAATCTCACTCCAAACTTTCTGACGTAATTCTTCTTCCCAAGCTACTTGCTCGATATTTCTTTTGGCAGTTCTGTGATATTGACCAAATCCCATGAAAATTCCACAAGGAACATATTTATTATCACAAATAATTACTGCAATATTATGCTGTGCCAATTTTGCCATTAATTTCGTTGTCAAGGTTAAAATATTACCTTCTAACGTGATTGTCGCAATATCTGTCAGCGGAATACTAAATTTTTGTCCTGCCTTCTCAATTTCTAAATTATCTAATTTCAGACGAAGATAATCTCCATCTTTTATCATCACATTTCTCCAAGTCATTTTATTTCTCCTGATAAAACAAAAAAACTCGCCCAAAGGCGAGTAATGATTTCGGCATAAAGCCTTATCTTTGCAGATTCTCAATCATTTTCCTATCAATAAAAAGATTGAAGTATGCTCCGTCAAGCATAGCAGTCCGTCGACTACCTTTTTATTGTAGCAAAAATATTGAAATACTGCAAGCTTTACGTAAGCCTTTTCTTTATTTATAAATTTAATTTTGGATGGTCCGATTCTTTTTCGGTGTAATATGGATTGCCGAGGATGTCGGTGTTGATTTTAACAATATTTTCCATTTGGCTAGGCGATACAAGAAATTGTGGTGTTGCTTTATTAACTCCAACAATCTCTCCTTTTTCAAAACTATCTTTGTGAACTGGTTTTAATTCAAATCTCCCATCCAATCTACCAGAAGAAAATCTAAAATTCAAACGTTTATTCGTTGTGTCTTTACTAAACGCAAGTTCCACAATATCATTTTTATACAAGCTCATGATAAATTGTGAATTATCATTTACTTTTCCTGCTTTTTTACGCTCCTCATATATATTTTTTGCTATACGTTCACCGTTCTTATCGACTTTTATATCTGAATAACGTAAATATAAAAACTCATATTTACCATTCTCATTGATATATAAATCTGTTCGCCAATGATTTAAACCTTCAAGATAAACAAATTTTTCCTCACTGTTTTGTTTTTTCGAAACATCTAGTTTGATTGATTTATCAAGAGCTTTACTTCCAGATAGATATTTTAAAGTAATAACTTTTGGTCCTTTTCCTAGTAAACCATTGTCTTTTTTTGTGTACTTGGTAATATAGCCATATTCCTCTTTAAATTTTTGGAATGGAGAAGTATTCGTTTTCTTTCCATCTTTATCATAAGCTATAAAATCAGGATTATTCATAATTTCCAAAAGTTTCTTAAATGTTTTTTCATCATTTCGCTTCATCAAAATTCGAGAATATCGTGGTAAAATACCACTTTGTTGCTCATCTTCAACGATTTGTTTAAATTCCTTAAAACCGACTGTATTAGGTGCTGTCTTCTTACTATCTTCAGCATAGATATCAATTTTGCTGATTGTATAAAATCCTTCTTCACTTTTAGTAATAATTTCCTGAGAAGAGGCGTCAAGAAATTTTACCGTGCCATCTTTACTAAATTTTTTCGAAGAGTAGATAGTTGCATCCGCCATTTTTTGATTGGTTTTTTTATCCACACGATGACTAATTTTAATAGGATTATTCTTTATTTTTTCAGAGTCCTCAATAAATTTCTTCTTACCACCTTTATCAACTTCAAAATGTCCAATATCATTTGCCAGATAAAGTTGTTCTGAAAAACGTTTCATTGATTTCTTTAACTCGCCAATTTTTGCCTTAAATTCATCATTAGAAATAACAAAATTTTTCCATTCAGCAGTCGAAACTCCTATTTCACCAGTTTCTTCGTCAGCGTTGTCAACCACCGTTACATAATCTGAAAAAGCATGAACAAGCGGAAAACTTGCGATAATACTCGCATCAATCGCATGATGATGATGTGTATCTCGAGTTTTATTTAAAATATATTCTCCAGCATTTTCATCAAACGCATTCCATTTTGTTCTCATTTGATGTGTCCATCCACCACGAACGACTTTTGGGCGCTTTGTTTCTAAGTTATTTTGCCTAATCCATTCATCAAAAATATTCAAAACAACTTTTGACGCATAACGCGTATCATTGAGATTACGGGCAACGAAACGCTTCCGAGTATCAATACTGTTCAAATCCACTTTACTTAGTAAATTATTCTTTTTACTCCTTGAAAATCTTTCATTTGTTTTGATATAGTTTTCAAAGTTTTGCCAACTCCAGAACATTCCCCAACCAAATGGCGTGCGTGTTTTTTTCTCCTGATTACAAATACTATGGACAAGCACCTTATTTGATTTGCTATCATCAGCACTAATACTTATTGGAATGATATGGTCTATTTCATAACCAGCAAAACGTCTTGATTGCTCATTTTTAGGAATATTTTTACCACAGTAAGGACAAATTCCCTTTTGCTCGTACCACAGCCGTTCCTTTAAAGTAACATTGTGATGATATTCAATGCCAAATTCTTCTTTTACAATTTGCTTTTCGCTGTTGATTTTTGCTTGAATGTCATTATATTGGCCAACACGTCTTTTCTTAGCTTTTTCAGCAGTAAGTGTTATTCTTTCTCCTTTTTTGGTTGTATAAAAACTTTCAATATCCTCATCTCTTGGAAGTTCAATGACAATATTACTGATTTTATCAGGAGTAATGGTATCTATAATATTTCCGCTTTCATCTTTAACTTTGTATTTTGAAATAATTTTATTAAAAATTTTAAGGCTTTCTTTTACACTCGCAGCAACAACTGGATTATAAATGTCTTTTATCACTTCATTAACAGGTATTTTACGCTTATTTTTAAAATCATAAGTTGAAAGTTCAGATTTGCCCGACTCATGCAAAATTTGCATTTGATTACGAGGGGACTCCAGAAGTTCCTTATTCATTTCATCCAAAGTAGAATAGGAAAAACTATGCCATTTTGCATTCCCATCGACTAATAATTTTTTGCTTTCTTTAGCGAAAATATCAAGTACACTGACAAATTTTTCCTCTCCCGTTTCTTCGTCAAGCACTACTTTACCAGATTTCAGAAAATCTTGATAATCCTTGAATTCTGTATTTCTTTCAAGTTGTTTTCTAACTTCGGCAGTTTCACTGTTTAACGTGATAAAATAGGCAAGTTTATCAAAGAAACCGTTGACCTCAAAATATGTCTCTGGTAAGTCTTTCATCTCTATATCAAGCTTTTTTAGTGCATCCCTAATATTACGATAACCTTTGAGTGTGTGAATAATTTTCTCTGATTTTTCTTTTACTTGCTTAACACGAAAGCCAGTAATATAAGCGTCAAGATTTTCATTTTTTAAAGTCGTTCCAAAGATGTATCTGATAATATCCGAAGCCCCAACTTTATCTTTTGGTTTAATTAAAGCTATGATTTCTTCTTTTGACTGTTTTGTCAACTTCCCATTTTCATCCGTTTTATCATTAGGTTCAAGTACGGTCAAATTATTCAAATCATTAAGCAGATTATACATCTGAGCGGTATAGCTAGAAGCAGGCGCGCGTTTTTTTCCATTGATTTTATCAGTACCAATAAGCGCTTCATAAAGATTTTCACCAATTTTTTCTACTTTCCCATTTTTTATACGAAAACGTCCATAGGGTGTTGGCGATTTTTCACTTCCTGGACCATGGAAATATTCACGTTTGCGGACAATTAATCCATTATTTTCAGGATTTTCATCATCCTTTTTACATATTTTATCAATGAATTCATCAGTAATTTCAGGATAAAATTCTTGTTGTTTTGTCAAAATCTGGCGAGCCTCGTCGGCATAAGCAGACGCAGGAAAAACATTGAGTAAGGTCGTTTCATCATCAACCTTGACCTGTCCACGAACTTGTCCATATTCACTCAGTCGTTCATGCTGAATTTGACCGACGGTTTTACCCTTTTGCAATTCTGGAATATTTTGTTTTACACGTTTACCATAGTCAGTATCCTTGCTATCCGTATCTGATACATCATGCAGTTTGTGAGAAATCCCACGCCGTTTGAGAACATGATAAAGCACTGCCACCAATTCTTCTTTTGACAACGGCTTAGTCAATCCATTTACACGCAATTCATAAACATTATTAAATTCAGTAATCAAAACATACCGATTTTTATCCTCGTCAAATTTGACAGGAAAATTATTCTCCGCCAATAACTTCATTAAATCTGACAAACGATTTTTACGCCGTCTAATTAAGCGCCGTGTCCCACGAAATCCCCGTCTGTCTTGATTTCCAGCCGCATTTCCTGACGGAAAAATCCGACTGCCCAAATCCACAATCTCTTTTGTGTCAATATCGACAATGCTCCAACCACATGAAGCAATCCCAATATCCAATCCAATACTATATCTTGCCATTGTTCCTCTCCTTTGAACTCGCTTACTTTATATTATCATATTTTCTGACAAACATTAAATATATATGTGTTTTTTTATAATTTCATTACATATCATCACTATGTATTACATTAGTTACGTTTCGGAACATCTACTTTTTATTATGGATTGTGGTCAATCTTTCACAAAAAAAAAAGACGCAAACGCGTCTATAAAAATTCCAAAAATGAATATTTTATTAAATTGCTGAACGCAATCGAGCTCCACCATTTTCTAAAACACGAACGGTACGAGGTAAAAATGCACGAATTTCTTCTTCGTTATAACCTACATGAAGACGTTTTTCGTCCATGATTATTGGACGACGCATAATTTGTGGATTTTCAGAAATAATTTTAATTGCTTGTGAAAGTGAAATGTCTTCAAAATCAACACCTAAAGTTTTCACAAAACGGTTTCTGCTTGAAATCAATCCTTCAACACCATCATCACATTTTTGTAAAATTTGGCTAATCTCTGTGGTTGATAAAGGATCCGCGATGAGATTTCTTTCGTTAAATGGGATATGGTGATATGAAAGCCATGTCTTAGCTTTCTTACAGCTTGTACAAGAGGGTGCTGTATAGATTGTGATCATCGTCTCTCCTTCGTGTATATTTATTTATCTAATAGTATTAAACATCAATGATTGTACAATTATACCATATTTATAGACTTAAAAAAAGACCTTTTCAAAGTTTTTTCACAAATTTTTTCAAACAGCAAAAGTAAAAAAAGTCACCTAAAATAGTGGCTTTTTTTATCATCTTAAATATTATAATGTTGCTTTTTCAACATTGAAGGATAAACATTTTTTGCCTTTTGTAACTCTCGTTTTTTGGCTTCAATATCATCTGTAATTTCAACAGAAAAATTTTCAAAGATTGTTCGTGATTCTTTGAAAATATATCCGCCGTTTTTCAAATCTTGTTCATCGTCAAATACTGCTAAATGATGTGACAATTTTTTGAAAAAAGTATTCAAAAAATAAGTTGGAATGTATAAATTATACATTGAGGTATAGTTCTTCAAAAAATTATAATCATAAAAAGGGACTTTTACATCACTCTGAGGATTAATCAATTCCTTATCATTCCCAGTAATTGGACGATTAAGAATCTCAATCACTTTTTGATTAAGTGTGTTTCGAACCTCAATTTCACGCAGTAATTTTTCAATAGTTAATCGTTTCTTATAACGATTTTCGTCATAAATTTTATAAATGTAGATGCCTGCAATCATCAACCATGCGCCGATAATCAGGCCAAAAATCATCGCAATAATAAGTTCTGTATTCATGCCATAATTATAACAAATTTGAAAGCGTTAAGAAAGTTTAAACTCTTTTTTTAATAATTTTAGTAAAAGTTGCTAAAAAAAACAATTTTCTTTGACCTTTTTTGACCAATGAGTTATAATATAGAAAAATAAACAATTGAACTTAATTTATTCCTAAATTAAGTCCATATCTTATTTATAAAGGAGATTCATTCTATGGGTTATTTAGTACCTACCGTTATTGAACAATCAAGCCGTGGTGAACGTGCTTATGATATTTATTCACGACTTTTAAAAGACCGTATTATCATGCTGACAGGACCTGTTGAAGATGGTATGGCAAATTCTATCATTGCCCAACTTCTTTTCTTGGATGCACAAGATAATACTAAAGACATTTATCTCTATGTAAACACACCTGGTGGTTCTGTATCAGCTGGGCTCGCTATCGTGGATACAATGAACTTTATCAAATCGGATGTCCAAACTATCGTTATGGGAATGGCTGCTTCTATGGGAACAATCATCGCCTCAAGCGGTACTAAGGGTAAACGATTCATGTTACCAAATGCTGAATACCTCATTCACCAACCAATGGGTGGTGCAGGTCAAGGTACTCAACAAACTGATATGGCAATCGTCGCCGAACAACTTTTGAAAACACGTAAACGTTTGGAACAAATCCTTGCTGATAATTCTAATCGCTCACTTGAACAAATTCACAAAGATGCTGAACGTGACCATTGGATGGATGCCAAAGAAACTTTAGAATATGGTTTCATTGATGAAATTATGGAAAATAATTCATTAAAATAATACGCAATAAAGTCCTAGTAAAGCTAGGGCTTTTTTTATTTAATCATTCTCAATATAAGCTATAAGAAGATCTCCAAAAGAAGATGTTGAAAGATTCCCACCTAAATCAGAAGTGTATTTTTTTAGTTTAAAAGTAGAAACTAAAGCTCTTCTAATAATATTTGCCACATCTTGCCATCCAATATATTCAAACATCATGACTCCTGATAATAAAAGGCTAGAGGGATTGGCAAGATTCAAACCAGCGATATCCGGAGCTGTTCCATGAGTTGCTTCAAAAATAGCATGGCCACTTTCATAGTTAATATTTGCTCCAGGTGCGATTCCAATACCTCCAACTTGGGCAGCAAGGGCATCAGAAATATAATCCCCATTTAAATTAAGAGTGGCAACAACCTCAAAATTATCAGGATTAAGGATAATCTGTTGAAGAAAATTATCAGCAATCACATCATCAACATAAATTTTACCTGATTTTAGTGCAATATTTTTCTCTTTTTCAGCCTGTTCAGTGCCTTTTTCTTCTTTTATCTTATCGTATTCTAGTTTTGTAAAAGTTGGATAATTTTTAGCTACCTCATAGCCCCATTTTCTAAATCCTCCTTCTGTAAATTTCATGATATTTCCCTTATGAACAAATGTCACGCGCTTCTTATTCATCTTTATAGCATAATCAAAGGCTGCGCTAACCAGACGTTTGCTTCCATCAGGGCTAACGGGTTTGATTCCAATCGCAGAAGTTTCTGCAAAGCGAATCGAATGGACAGACAGCTCTCTTTCCAAAAAATTTATTAACTTTTTAGATTCTTTTGACGAAGAAGAAAATTCAATTCCTGCATAAATATCCTCTGTATTTTCCCTAAAAATTGTCATATTGACTTTCTCTGGTGCTCTTACGGGAGATTTTATCCCTGTAAAGTATTCTACAGGTCTTACGCAAGCATACAAATCTAGCTTTTGTCTCAAAGTGACATTAATAGAACGAAAACTCTCACCAACTGGAGTCATTAACGGTCCCTTAATTGCGATCATATTTTCTTTAATCTGCTCAAGTGTTTCATCAGGAAGATATTCACCCCTACTTGCGAAAGCTTCTCCGCCTGCCAATAATTTTTGCCAATCTATTTTTTTTTTTCGCCAAAGATTTTTAGAACAGCAGCATCAAAAACACGCTTAGCTTGTGGAAAAATGTCCTCACCAACACCATCTCCTCTTATGTAACCAATTGTTGGATAATCTGGTACAATTAATTTCCCGTTCTTCATTTCAATTTTCATAATAATTTTCACCTAATTTTTATTTTTTACGAATCACATAAGGCATGATTCCATCATTAGTGTAGTAATCCAAATCTACCTGTGAATCAAAGCGTAAGAGAACTTGAAACTTCTTCTCATCAGCCTGAACTGTGATTTTCTCATGAATTTTAGGATGGCCTGGTAAATCGATAGAAAAAACTTCATCTCCAGTCAATCCAAGACTTTTCGCATTTTGATCATCTAAAAACTGTAAAGGAAGAATCCCCATCATGACAAGATTACTCCGGTGAATACGTTCAAAACTTTCAGCAATTACGGCCTTAACTCCAAGTAATTTTGTTCCCTTAGCTGCCCAGTCCCGACTTGAACCCATTCCATAATCTTTTCCAGCAAGAACAATCAATCCTGCTCCTTTTTCTTTATATTTTTGTGCTACCTCATATATGGGTAAAATTTCATCAGCAAATTTAGAATATCCACCTTCAAGTGGTGCAACAAGTTGATTTTTGATACGAATATTTGCAAAAGTTCCTCGAGTCATCACTTTGTCGTTCCCTCGTCTTGAACCAAAACTATTAAAGTCTTTATAAGTTATTCCTGAATTTCTTAAATAATCACCAGCAGGTGACTTCAAAGGAATATTACCGGCAGGACTAATATGATCAGTTGTGATAGAATCTCCAAATTTTGCTAAAACCTGCAAACTTGAAAGGATATTTTTATTAGTAGCTACTAATGTCATATCATCAAAATAAGGGGGATTAGAAATATAAGTAGAGTCAGTTTCCCAATTGTAGACTTGACTTTTTTTCGTTTGAATATCGTTCCAAATTGTATTTTCATCAAAAATTTTTGCATAAGTTTTGGCATACAAATCTTTAGTCACATACTTTTGAACTAAATCGTCCACTTCATCAGAAGGAGGTAAAATGTCTTTCAGATATACTTTTTCACCTTTAAGATTCGTACCTAATGGATTTTTAGTTAGATTTTTTCTAACGGAACCAGCTAGTGCATAAGCAACTATTAAAGGGGGGCTTGCAAGATAATTTGCTTTTACCAATGGATGAATTCTTCCTTCAAAATTTCTATTTCCACTTAAAACACTGGTTGCAACTAGTTCCTTATCAGTAATTTCTTTTTCCATTTCTCTTAAAAGTGGTCCTGAATTACCAATACATGTTGTACAACCATATCCAATTACATTAAATCCTAAAGTTTCAAGATAAGGAAGAAGACCTGCCTTGTCTAGGTAAGAGCTAACGACCTTTGAACCTGGAGCTAATGATGTTTTGACCCAGCTAGGAACTTCAAGACCTTGTTCTACTGCATTTTTTGCGAGTAATCCTGCCATCATCATTACATGGGGATTACTCGTATTGGTACAGCTCGTAATAGCTGCAATAGCAATTTTCCCATCTTCTTCTTTCAATTTTTTTTGTTGTTCAACGAACTTTTCAAAATTATGAGATAAATCTCCTAATTCCAGCATATCTTGCGGGCGTGAAGGTCCTGATAGTCGTGTTTCTACTTTTTCTAAATTAATATCAATGACTTTGCTATAGTGTGGTTGGTAACTATCATCATAAAATAGTTTATTTGCCTTTGCATATGCTTCTACTCGCGCAACTATTTCCTCAGAACGATTTGTCGCCCGAAGATACTTCAATGTTTCATTATCAATAGGAAAATATCCACAGGTGGCACCATACTCAGGAGCCATATTTGCAATTGTTGCTCGATCGGCTAAACTTAAATTTTTTAATCCTTCCCCAAAAAATTCAACGAATTTCCCTACCACTTTTTCATCTCGTAAAATTTTCGTGACTGTTAAAGCTAAATCTGTCGCGGTTGCAAATACTCCAAGTTTTCCTATTAGTCTTACTCCTACTACTTCTGGAACAGTTAATGAGCTAGGCTCCCCTAACATTACAGCCTCAGCTTCAATCCCTCCGACTCCCCAACCCAGAACGCCTAAAGCATTAATCATTGTTGTATGACTATCTGTACCAAAAACACTATCTGGATATAAAAGTCCATCTTTTTCGCTAATTACTTCGCTTAAATATTCAATATTAACTTGATGAATGATACCTGTTGCTGGAGGAACCACTCTAAAATTTTCAAAAGATTGCTCTGCCCATTTTAAAAATTCGTAGCGTTCACGATTACGTTCAAACTCTTTTTTTGAATTTAATAAGAAGGCTTGTTCATTTCCTTGAAAATCTACTTGAACAGAATGGTCAATAACTAAATCTACTGGAATTTCTGGGTTAATTAACTCAGGATTTTTTCCTAATTTAAGCATCGCATCACGCATTGCTGCCAAATCAACAATGGCTGGAACTCCTGTAAAATCTTGAAGAACCACACGACTTGGTAAAAAAACGGTTTCTTGACCGACTTCTCTTTTTAAATAATCTTTAATGGCTTGAATATAAGCTTGATCAATATTTTTATCATTTTTCTGCCTAATCAAACTCTCTAAAAGAACTCTTAAACTATATGGAAAGTCTTCAATTCTCTCAGTCTCACTAATATCAAAATAGTGATACTCTTTATCATTAATTTTTAAAGTTTTCATCTTTCCTCCAATCTTGTATAAGCTTTAGACTCTAAAATACTCTCATAAGCAGGCCTTATGATTTTATTCATATTAATTAATTCTTCCATTCTATGAGCCAACCAACCTACAATTCTAGCGATGGCAAATAAAGGAGTAAATAATTCTTGTGGGATTTCCAGTATTTTATAGACAAAGCCTGAATAAAAGTCAACATTTGGACAAATTGTTTTATAAATTTTTCTATTTTCGGATATCACTTTAGGAGCAAGGAAAGCAACTTTTTCATAAAGTTTAAATTCTTCTTCTAATCCTTTTTCTTTTGCTAGACTTTCAACATAGGATTTAAAAACCTCAAAACGTGGATCACTCACACTATAGATTGCATGGCCAATGCCATAAATCAATCCTTGCTTATCAAAAACTTCTTTATTTAATATTTGATGAAGATATTTTTTTATTTCTTCATCATTATTGTAATCAGAGATATTTTCTTTAATATTTTCTAGCATTTTTGCCGCTTTGATGTTTGCTCCACCATGTTTTGGCCCTTTTAAACTCGAAAGAGCAGCAGCTATCGTAGCATAAGTATCTGTTCCACTGGAAGTAACCACATGAGTCGTAAATGTCGAATTATTCCCTCCGCCATGTTCCATGTGTAGAATTAGAGCAATGTCTAATACTTTTGCTTCCATATCTGAATAATGACAATCTGGTCGTAGCATACGCAAAATATTTTCGGCCGTTGTCAATTCAGGATCTGGGAAATGAATATAAAGACTTTCTTTCTTAAAATAATGAATATAAGCTTGATAACTATAAATCGCAAGAAGAGGAAAATCTGCAATGAGTGCTAGTGACTGCTCTAAGACATTCTTAATTGAAATATCCGAAGCTTTTTTATCATAACTAGCAAGTGCAAGTAGGCAGCGACTCATAGAATTCATTACATCACTTGAAGGATTGGTCAGTATTGTTTCGCGAACAAAAAACTCGGGTAAAGTTCTTTTGCTAGCTAACAGAATTTGAAATTCTTGAAGTTCATTTGCCGAAGGTAACTCTCCAAATAATAAAAGGTAGGTCATCTCTTCAAAGCCAAAACGATTTTTACTTCTCAAGTCACTAACGATATCTTTAATATTATAGGCTCGATATTCTAAGACACCAGGAATTTGATTCCCTTCCTTATCAAAAGAATGGATCGCAGATATATTAGTTAATCCCGCTAAAACACCTTTTCCATTAATATCTCTTAAACCTTTTTTAACGTTGTACTTTTTGTAAAATTCACTAGGAATTTGTGAATTTTTAATCATTTTTTCTTCTTTATTCATTAAATTCATAAATACCTCCATCTATTTCATTATTATACACTTTTTATTCCGAAAATTATATATTTTCTGAAAATTAAAATTACTTTTTTTTTTAGAAAATAAAAAATCCTACCATAATGGTAGGGTTAATTTAAAGTTAGTCAATTTCAATCAATAAGTCTTGTGTTTGAATGGCTTCACCTTTGACAACATGAAGGGCAACAATTTCACCATCAAATGGTGCTTCAATGGTCGTTTCCATCTTCATGGCTTCAGTAACCATCAAAGCTTGTCCTTTTTTAACTTTATCTCCAGCTTTAACTAGGATTTCAAGAACAGAACCGGGCATAGTTGCTCCAATTTGGTTTGGATTACCTGTTTCGGCCTTACGTTTAGCTACAATTTGAGTTTGCACGGATTGGTCATTAATAACAACTTCACGACGCTGACCGTTCAAGTTAAAGAAGAGCACACGATTTCCAGCGAGGTCAGGTTCTCCTATTTCATCTAAACGAATGCTGAGCGTTTTACCTTTTTCAATTTGGACTTCAATTTTTTCGTTGAGACGCATTCCGTGTAAGAAAGTTGGCGTATCAAGTAGTGTGACAGCTCCAAATTCTCTTTGCATTTTTTGATAATCAAGGAAAACTTGTGGATACATAATGTAAGAGATAACTTCATGATCACCTGGTTCATAACCAATTTTTTGTTCCAAGTCAGCTTTTACAGTTGCAAAATCAACTTTTTCGGCATGTAATCCTGGACGATCCGTAATGACCGATTTGTCTTTTACAATAATTTTTTGTAATTCTTCTGGAAAGCCGCCAACAGGCTGACCTAAATCACCACGGAAGAATGAAACTACTGATTCAGGGAAGTTGAGCTCATTTCCTCGCGCATAGACCTCTTCTTCTGTCAATTCGTTTTGAATCATAAATAGGGCCATATCACCAATTACTTTTGATGAAGGAGTTACTTTAATGATATCGCCAAACATCATGTTTACTTTACGATACATTTGTTTGATTTCATCAAAACGATGTCCAAGTCCAACAGCTGCTGCTTGAGATTTCAAGTTAGTATATTGTCCGCCAGGCATTTCATGCATGTAAACTTCAGTTTGTGGGCTCGTAATTCCTGCCTCAAAAGGTGCATAATATTTACGCACATCTTCCCAATAGTGGTCAATTTGCTCTGCATTTTTCACATTAATTGAAGCATGACGGGGACCATGTTCAAGGGCATAATAAATTGATTGCATTGAAGGTTGAGAAGTTCCACCAGCAAGACTGGCAGTTGCCACATCAATAATATCTACTCCTGCTTGAGTTGCACCAGAATAGGTAATAATACCATTTCCTGAAGTATCATGTGTATGCAAGTGAATTGGTAAGTCAACCGTATCTTTTAATTCTGAAATCAAGCGATATGCCGCTTGAGGTTTCAACAAGCCCGCCATATCTTTAACGGCAAGTATATGAGCCCCAGTAGCTTCTAACTCTTTTGCCAAATCTTTGTAATATTGGATATTATATTTTGGTCGACTTGGGTCAAGGATATCTCCTGTATAACAAATGGTTGCTTCGGCAATTTTTCCATTGTCACGCACTGCTTGGATTGATTTTTCCATTTGTGGTAACCAGTTGAGGCTATCAAAGATACGAAAGACATCGATTCCTTCATGTGCAGCTACGCGGATAAATTCTTCAATAACATTATCAGGATAGTTTTGATATCCAACTGCATTTGAACCACGGAAAAGCATTTGGAACATGGTATTTGGCATGAGTTTACGTAATTTACGCAGACGATACCAAGGCGACTCATTCAAGAAACGATAAGCGACATCAAAGGTTGCCCCACCCCACATTTCAGCTGAGAAAAGTTCTGGAAGTCCTTGATCAATGGCTTGAGCAATTCCTTTCATATCTTGCAAGCGCAAACGAGTGGCAAGAAGAGACTGGTGAGCATCACGTAAAGTTGTATCTGTCAATAATACTTCTTTTGTATTTTTCACATATTCAACTACCGCATCAGCCCCTTGTTCATCTAAGATATTTTTAGCTGTCTTTTTCTTTTCAATGTTAAGTAGAGGTTGACGAGGTTCTTCAAAATGGCGTTTTTCTGTATTTTCAATCCCTGGGAAACCATTGACTGTAATCATTGATAAGTAGTGCAAGGTCTTTGTTCCACGGTCACGTAAGCGTGGGAAATTGAAAAGACTTGGAGTATTGTCAATAAAGGTTGTTGTTGCTTGTCCGCTCGTAAAGTTTTCATTGGCAATAACATTAATCAAAAATGGAATATTAGTTTTCACCCCACGAATACGGAATTCATGAAGCACACGATCCATTTTACGTACACTATCGCTAAATTCATTAGCAAAGGTACAAACTTTTACTAAAAGCGAGTCAAAATAGGGAGTCACTTCATAACCAGCATAGGCATTTCCGACGTCCAAACGAATGCCAAAACCACCGGGCGAGCGGTAGGTATCGATTTTACCTGTATCTGGCAAGAAGCCATTTTGCGGGTCTTCTGTAGTAATTCGACATTGAATGGCTGAGCCCAAAAGTGGTATTTCAGCTTGTGCCGGGAGACCAATTTCTGTATGTAAATCTTTGCCTTGAGCAATCAAAATTTGTGCTTGAACAATATCTACACCTGTAATAAGCTCGGTAATTGTGTGTTCAACTTGAACACGTGGGTTGACTTCGATAAAGTAGAACTTATCATCTTTGACTAAAAATTCAACCGTCCCAGCATTAACATAGCCAACATTTTTACAAAGTTTAACTGCTGCTTCACAAATTTCATTACGGAACTCTGGTGAGAGTCCTACGGCTGGGGCAATTTCAATGACTTTTTGATTTCGGCGTTGGACAGAGCAATCACGTTCGTGCAAATGGACAATATTTCCATGACTATCCCCAAGAATTTGAACTTCAATATGCTTAGGATTTTCAATGTATTTTTCAACATAGATTTCTCCAGAACCAAAGGCACCGATAGCTTCTGATTTCGCACGAGCATATCCGTCGTGCATTTCAGCGTCATTACGCGCAACACGCATTCCACGACCGCCGCCGCCCAATGCTGCCTTAATCATGACTGGATATCCGTAAGTTTGAGCAAATTCAAGAGCTCCGTCAATATCTACTGCACCATTTGTTCCGGGAATTCCGGGAACTTGAGCTTCATCAGCCGCAGCTTTTGCTTTTATTTTATCACCAAATATATCCAAGTGATGAAGCTCCGGACCAACAAAAACTAAGCCTGCTGCCCGAACTTTTGTAGCAAATTCAAGATTTTCAGATAAGAGACCATAACCTGGATGAATGGCATCTGCTCCTGATTCAAGAGCAACACGAATAATATCATCAATATCCAAATAAGCATCAATTGGTTTTTTACCTTGACCGATAAGGTAAGATTCATCTGCTTTAAAGCGATGAACGGAATATTCATCTTCTCTTGCATAGACGGCTACTGTAGAAAGTCCGAGTTCATTACAGGCACGAAAGACACGAACGGCGATTTCTCCACGATTGGCGACGAGTAGTTTTTTCATTTTGACTCCTTAATGAGGCTTGTTTGGAAAGGTAATTATTAATTCCTTTCACTCTTCCATATATTATAAAAATCTTTTATACACTTTTAAACGACTGACATTTGTCAATCGTTTTCATAATTTGGGACACTGCTACTATAGTGATTAGAAAGCTCAGAAACTTCTCGACGTTTCTCATCAGCTGAGATATTCAAGGCAAAAGCAATCCCAAGCGAGAGGACCAAGAAGGAGGAGCCTCCCTGTGATAAGAAGGGGAAAGTTACCCCTGTTTCTGGAATAATCCCAATCGCGCCACCAACATTGACAAAAACTTGAATTAGCAATAATCCAGAAACGCCAATCATAATCAGTGAATTAAAGGCACTTTTGGCTTTGATTCCAACGATTAACATTCGGCTTATCAAGAAAAATAGAATTGCTAATATAATTATTCCACCAATAATTCCCAATTCTTCTACTACAATTGGAAAAATAAAGTCGGTTTGAGCTTCTGGTAAAAATCCATTTTTTTGAATCGAATTTCCTAGACCACGTCCTGTCCAACCACCATTTACAACAGCGTAATAGGAATTAGCTAACTGGTGACCTGAATTGGCCAAATCAGTAAAGGGATTAACAAAGGCTTCAAATCGTTTATTGATATAGGCAATTGGTAAAAAACTAGGAATAATATCCCCACCTACAATAAAAAGAAAACCTAGGAAAATGACCATCAGAGATAAAATTAATCTGGAATAGCCAGAATACCAACGCCAAGAAATCCCACTTGCACCGATCATTATCAATGCAACCGCACCAATAATCATAGTGTTCCCGAGGTCAGGCATAATAAGGTCGACTAGCAATATTGCAACAACTGGTAATCTCCAACCCCCAAAAAGCTTTTGAGTTAGAGCTTTTCCTTTAAAAATTTCATTAATATCATTTTTTTCGATTTCTTCTTGCTTTGTTGAAAAAACTGACGCTAAATACCAAATAATGAAAACCTTGGCAAATTCTGCCGGCTGTACCGTCCCAATTCCTGGAATATGAATCCAGCCTCTGGCTCCATTAACGGGAGCTGTCAGTGCAAAACTCGAGGGCATTATTCTACAGAAAATTAATGACAGAATTAAAATAATCATAATTATTCCTATCATTTTTCTATTTTTGAGCGCCCTAAGTTTCAGACGGTAAATCACTGCAATCATAATAATACTCAACAGTACAAATGCCGTTTGGTTAATTACTAATTTATAAGGATTTAAGCCTTTTTGCAATTGGTCAGGAACCGTAGTTGAAAATACCATTACTATCCCAATTCCTGCAAGAATTAGGTATGGAATTAATATAGAGTAGTTTAAAAAATTATTCTTATTCAAATTCATTATCTTTTTTTCCTCATTCATATTATTATAGCATGAGTTGAATAATTTATAAAGATATTCAAAGCTACCATAAGTTAATGACCAGCAAGAGAAATTTTTACTATCATTTACTCTATTTTTTTGTATGAGGAAATTTATTAATTTACAGCTCTGTCAGTGACTCTGTTGGATAGTGTCACAAAATTATAATAAATATATTTACTGGTAATCTTTTTAGCTACTATTAAAAGGAATAAAAAGGAGAGATGTCTTTTTTTGCATAAAATACCTCTAATGAAATATTGTTTAGTTTATTATATAATATTATCACAATTCTTAATGACTGTATATACTTAAAGCTTATTTTAAACAAAAAAAGCAAGAAATATCTTGCTTTTTAGCCTTCTCGATGAAGTGTAACAATTCGTTCTTTCGGACAAAATTTCATAGTTTCCACTTTTTCTGGATGTGTGGCCTTATTTTTGCTGCTAATATAGTTTTTATTTCCACAAGAACTACAAATTAATGTAATTTTAACTCTCATTCCATAATACTCCGTTTCCGTAAATATTTTCGGAAGTTAATAAATGACCAGATGATATTGACAATGACAAATAGGCTTGTCCCGACAATAGCTGCTCGATAACTAATGTACCCAGCAATGGCTGAACCAACCAAGGGACCGGTGACCATTCCGAGATTTGAGCACATTTGTGCATAAGCAAAAATTCGACTAACTCCTTCTTTTGGCGTAATTTTTGAAAGTAGAGAATTTACTGATGGCATCAAAGCCCCCGTACCAAAGCCAAGAAGGAATCTTAAAATTCCAAGTTGTAATGGACTTTGCACAAAAGCCATTGGCAAGTAAATAACAAATGTGAAAACCAAACCAATCAAGATCAATCGATGTGACCCATATTTATCACCTAAACGACCCAAAAAACTTGAGGACATCATTGCTGATAAGCCCACTGCAGAGACAATTAGACCTGAAATAAACATCAGATTATTAGTGCTTGTTGTCAGCGTTTTAATATATAAAGTAACAAATGGTTCAATAGATTGTGAGGTGATTTGAATAATAAATGTTGTAACCAATAAACCAAAAAGAATTTGTTTATTACTTACTTTATTGATAATTTCCCTGCTAGACAACATTTCACCTTTTGCAATCGGCTCAAAGTTTTCATGAACAAAAAAGATGGTCAGTAAAGTTGCTAGTGCTAATAAAGCCCCTACAATCAAAAAGACATTTGCCATTCCAAACCACTCGGCTAATAATCCACCAAGTGATGGTCCAATCAATGTTCCAGAAACCATTGCAGTAGCTAAGGTTCCAAGTGCATAGCCTGATTTATCTTTTGGAGCTTGTGAGGCAATCATGGCAGTCGAGTTAGGAATATAGCCTGAGAAAAACCCCATCAGTAGGCGAAGGCCAAGTAACCACCAAACATTGGGAACAAATGCGATTCCTCCCATGGTCAAAGTCATAACGATACTAGCTCTGACCATCATCACTTTACGACCATGTTCATCAGCTAAACGTCCCCAAATCGGGGCAACTAGACCAGAAGCTAATGCTGGCAAAGAAAAAGCTAACCCTGAGTAAAGTTCAACATTCCCACCACTTACGCCCAATCCTTGTATGTACAAAGGCAAAAAGGGCATCACTAATGAAAATGAAGAGCCTACAAAAAAGCAGCCAATCCATGTTATAAATAAATTCCTTTTCCAATTAACTGTTTTCGTGTGATTCACCCCTATTTCTCTTTGATTATCCTAGCCAATTCTTGCTGGATTTGTTTCTTTAGTGTATCAATAGTTCCAGAATTATCTAAAATTATATCTGCATATTTTTTCTTTTCTGACAATGACATTTGTGAAGAAATTCGTTTTTTAGCTTCTTCTTCTGTAAAGCTATTTCTTGCCATTAATCTTTCAATTTGTAAATTTTCAGGTATCGCAACTAACCAAATTTCATCAAAACCTTCATAATGATATTCTAATAATAATGGAATATCCATAAATATGATTTGATTTACTGACGAATTTTTTGGTTGCGCTTCCGTATCAAAGCTGTTACTGACAGACTTTTCACTGAGCTCTTTTATCAGCTGGTCCCGTCTAGCATATAATTCTTTACGAATAATCTCGTCTTGTAAATTCGACAATTTTTGACGTTGATTTGGGTCAGAAAAAACTAAAGCACTCAATTTTGCTCGGTTTAATTTCCCATTTTCATCAGTAAAATCTGAACCGAAAGTTTCCATTATTGCATTAAAAAGTTTCCCATCAGGTTCTTGCAACTGACGGACAACTTTGTCAGCATCAATTACTTGATAACCTTCAGAAATCAAAAAATCAACCACCGTTGATTTCCCACTCGCAATTCCGCCTGTTAATCCAATTACCTTTATCATTCATCTATTTTAGCACAAATTTTATTTTTCTTAAACTAAAAATAATAGTTTTTAACTATTATTTTTAATTTATAGAAAAAAAGTCTGTCAGTAGAACTGACAGACTTTATATTTTTTAACACTAAGAATTAGATATTTGAAGTGTGCATTACTTCTTCATCATCGTTTGAAAGTACTTCATGGAAGACACGTTCAGTCAATTCTTGTTTTTGTTCAGGTGTGAGGTATTTAGTGTTAACACAGTATCCAGAGATACGAACGATAACATCTTCACCACGCATGATTTTATCGTAAACATCTTTAAGGTCCATAACGTTCAAGTTAACGTGTTGACCTGCAAATTCAGTACCGTTAATCAAAGCTCCTGGTGTGAAGTATCCATCAAGAATTTGAACCAAGTTATCTACTTGTTCATCACGAGTTTTACCAAGTGCACGAGGAGAAACTTGAGTAGTTAATGAAATACCGTCATTTGCATCTTTGAATTCCAATTTGGCTAATGAACGAAGATTTTGCAACCATCCACCTTTAGCTTTGTTAGATGGGTTAGCACCTGGTGAGAAGAATTCAAGTTTAGATTTGTTGACTGTACCATCTTCATTGAGGAATACTCCTTTATGAACTGGAGAGTTACCAGTTTGTTTAGAGTAAGCAACGTTAGATGTGATTGTCAAAAGTGAAACAGTAGCTTCAGCATTTTTGTAAAGTTTGTGTGAAGCTAATTTTTCATGATACATTTTCATGACAAGTTTAGCGATATCATCAGCACGGTCATCATCTTCACCATAACGTGGGAAGTCACCTTCTACTTCATAATCGTAGATGTAGCCATTTTCATCACGCAAAGTTTTAACTTTAGCATATTTAATTGCTGAAAGTGAATCAACTGTATTTGCGAAACCACAGATACCAAATCCCATGTTAGCACGAACTTTAGTAGGCAAGAAGGCCATTTGAACTGCTTCATAGTTATATTTGTCAGTCATGTAGTGAATGATATTCATTGCATCAACATAAGTATCTGTCAACCAGTTGAGTGATTTGTCGAAGTTTTCCATAACTGTATCATAGTCAAGAATTTCATCACGAACAGGTTCAATATCGAATACTTTATAATCTTTATGAACGTCATCGTAACCACCGTTCAAACCAGTCAACATTGCTTTCAAGACGTTTACACGCGCACCAAAGTATTGGAGATTATGACGTCCTTCTTCATTTTCTGGGTCAAGTGGTGAGACACAACAAGAGATACATGACATTTCGCCATATCCATCTTTAGCCATTGTTTCAACACCTTCATATTGGATAGATGAGTGTTTGTGACTCATAGACATTGAATAACGTTTGAATGAATATGGGAGTTTAGAATCCCAAAGAACTGTCAAGTTTGGTTCTGGAGCATTTCCGATTGTATCAAGTGTGTTCAAGAAACGGTAGTCCATTTTAGTGACACGGTGACGTCCGTCATTACCCATACCAGCCATAGATGTTGTGATAAACGTTGGGTCACCAGAATAAAGTTCATCATAAGCAGCAGCACGAGCAAATTTCATTGTACGAAGTTTCAAAACGAAATCATCAACAAATTCTTGGATTTCTTGTTCAGTAAATGTTCCACGAGCAAGGTCACGTTCTGCAAAGATGTCAAGAACGATTGGCACACGTCCAAGTGAAGTTGCAGCACCATTGATAACACGACAAACTGCCATGTATGCAATATTAACCCATTGGATTGCTTCTTTTACGTTCATCGCTGGACGAGAAACGTCAAGACCATACAAAGCACCAAAGTTTACAACTTCTTGCAAAGCTTGGTATTGCATGTTAATTTCTTCTTTAAGACGAATGTTATCATCATTAATTTCAGTGATTGCATCCCATTCTTTTGCTTTTTCCTTCATAAGGTAGTCAGCTCCATAAAGAGCAAGACGTGCATATACCCCGATGATACGTCCACGAGAGTATGCATCAGGCAAACCTGTTACAGTGTGAGCGTGACGTGCTTTACGAATTGCTGAAGTATAAGCACGGAAGATTCCATCATTTACAGAAGTCATTGTTTGTGACAAAACATCATGCAAACCTGGGTCAACTGAAAGACCGTGTTCTGTCAAAATCTTTTCAGCAACACGAAGACCACCTCTTGGCATGAAGTTTAAGCGGAAAAGTTCGCTATTTTGCATCCCATAGATGAGTTCAAGTTCTTTATCATTAGCATCAATATATCCAGCAGGAATTTTATCGATAGAGGTTACGCGGTCAGTATCAAAGGGAAATCCTACTTCTTCGTAGTGATTTTTTGTATCTTCAATAATTTTCTTTACTTTAAGTGTACGTTCTGTTGGCCCAGCAAGAAAGCTTTCATCACCATCATATGGTTTGTAGTTTTCTTGTACAAAGCGAGTAACGCTTGCTTTATCACGCCAGTTGGTTCCTTTAAAACCATCCCAAGCTTGTTCAAAGATATTTTCCGTAACTTCGGTTTTCATTTTGAAATCTCCTTTGTTCTTTCTGTTTCAAATTACAACTTCATTATATCATACAGTTTGATAATAGCAAACAGAATTCAAGAGAAATTACAGATTCTTTACTAATACAGTTTCAATTATTTTAATATCTGTTATACTTTTTTAAAACGTTTTCATAATTAATTCACAAAATAACTTTGACAAACATTGCTAACTTCATGATTTATTATCACTAATTAATTTTTTCACAAAGATGAAAAAAATGGAGAAATTTTCTCCATTCATAACATATCTTTTTTGTGTAGCCACCAAGTAACCCAAACACATAATAAAATTCCAAGCACCAAAATGAGCCAGACCATCCAATTAAAATTTTGACCAGGAATCGGAACATTCATTCCATAAAAGCCGACAATAACCGCCGGAATACCTAGAACAAATGTTGCTGAGGTCATAATTTTCATGACGATATTCAAATTATTAGAGACAATGTTTGAGAACAAATCTCGGAGATTTTCTAGTAACTTGAGCTGAATCTTGGTTTCTGTATAAGCTTGGTCTGTTTCGACAAAAATATCATAGATTTTTTCGGCAAAACCATCTTCATCATCTTCTCGTAAGTAATCAATAAAATTTTGAAGAACTTGCATATTATTGTGCAGCGCATCTTCAAAATAAATCAAACTTGCTTGAATGGCAATTAAGTCAACAATTTGGTCATTTTTTGTTGAATTTTTGATACCAACTTCAAGCCGGCGGCGCCTTGTTCTAAAGTCTCTCAAATAATCATGAAAAGTATGAGTCATTTGGTACATCACTTGAAAAATTAGTTGGTGTTTATAGCGTTTATAATCATATTCTCGTTCAAAAATGAGACCATTATCAATTTCATGGTTAAGGGCCAAAATAACCGATTCATTCTTAGTCCAAACCAAAGAATATGGAAAAGTGGCCACTTCTCCATAGTTGGACAAGGCGGGATATTGCAAAAGAATCAGATTGTTGTCATTATCATCTGTTTCAAAACGGGCATTTTCATAGTCATCTAAAATTCCAGATAGATAGTCAAAAGGAAAATCATAGTGTTCTGAGATATTCCCAATTTCTTCACGTGTTGGATTGAGGACATAAGTGAAATTCTTCATCTCAGAAGTTGAGATCAATTTTTTTTCATTGGATAGTTCATAATTTTTTATCATATCGGCCTATCTATCCCTTCTTTTCCCAATAAAAAAGGATTTAAATCCTCTTCTTCTCCTTCTAATTGTAGCAGATTTTCCTATTTTTTTCTCATTATTTTATTTCAAAGCCTTAACGAAAAGTTTTTTGAAGGAAGTTGGTCTAAATAATACTTTGTGATATAATAAACTTATTAACTTGAGGAGACTTTTTTTGAAATTCAAACATGAACCCCTAAACCTGTATCTAAACTTTAAAAAATCAGCGGAACAATTTCCTGATAGCCCAATTATTTTTGACCAAACTGTTGGTGCCTTCCCTGAATTAGCTCTGGAAACAACTTACCAAAAGACCCATCAAGCAATTGTTGATAAGGCAAGTCTTTTATCGGAACTAGGAATCAAAAAATCTGACAAAGTCATTATTTTTAAATCAAGCGCTTTTGACACCTATCTCTTAGCTGTTGCTGTATCTTATCTAGGTGCTGTTCCAGCAATGATTTCTTATCATCTCCCTGCTGAAACAATGGATATTTTGGCTGGCCGTTTAGATGACCCTTGGCTCATTTATGACCAAGTGACTGACAAAACTGTGACAGAGATGAAAAATCTTAAGAATTCTAAAAAACTTTCTGTCAGCGAATTTGCTTCGCAAAAACCAAGTCATCTTATTGACAGTCAGCAACTGGATAATGACGAGATTGCTTATCTCACTCATACTTCTGGAACAACTGGTGTTCCGAAATTGATTGCCCACTCTGCCAATTCTATGGGTTGGCGTTGGGTGCTTCAAAGAACGGTCATGGATTGGATGCCCGATAAGGAAGAAATTTTGGCTTTCCACATTTCGCCCGTTCATTCTCGTTTCAATATTGGCGTTTCATCTGCTATGACCTTTGGTTTTGGCCTAATGCCACTTAATGATTTATCAAGAACTAATCTTGTCAATCTATTTTCTAAACATCAGCCTTATGCTTTTGAAACTCACCCTAATGACTTTGTTCGCTTGGCGAATCTTGCGAAGCAGGAACCTGAAATTTTTTCTTCGATTCGCTATCTTCATTCAACTTTTGATGCGATTAATAAAGAAACAATGCATACTTTCTTATCAGCCTCTAAACACGACAATCCAGTCTTTTTACAAATCTATGGTCAGTCAGAATGCGGCCCAATGATTTGGAAAAAGCACCGTTTATCAACCCTAGCAGATACTGATGCTCGTGAAATGGGAATTGGTATGCCTGGTCTTTCTAAAGCACGTATTGCTGACGAAAATGGAAATGAATGCCCTGCAGGTATTCCTGGAAGAATTCATTTCCTTTCTAAAGGACGTGCTTTGACTTACTACAAAGAAGAGGATCGTTTCAACAAAGAAGTCTATGGCGACTGGTGGGATACTGGCGATTGGGGCCTAATGAATGAAGAAGGAAATCTTTTCCTCCATGACCGTCAAGTCGATTTAATTGATAAAATTGAATCAAATTTAGCAATTGAAGACCTCCTTTTAGATCAACATGATTTTTTAGATGAAGTTGTGATTATTCGCGATAAATCTGGAAAACCACAACCTATCTTAGCCTTGGCTGACAATGCGGAAATGGATTGGTCAGCTTGGTGGGCTTCAATTGTTGACTTACCATTTTTAAATGAACCTATTCTCATGGCTTACGATGAAATTCCACGTACTGCAACAATGAAAGTTCAAAGATTAGCTCTTGAAAGAGACTTAGCCAAATAAATTATCCTAAATATTTTGCTGACTAATCTGTCAGTAAATTAATTTATCAAAAAACTTAAAAGTAAAACTACTGACAGGTCTGTCAGTAGTTTTTTCAATATAAATTCAAATTATTGAAGTTAAGAATTTTATTTGTTAGAATTAAATAAATGACACAGTGTCATAAATTGAATGATTGGAGAAAAAATGCCAAAATCAACCTATTTTAGTCTTTCTGACGAAAAACGAAAACGTGTCTATGATGCCTGTTTACTAGAATTTCAAACGCACTCTTTCCATGAAGCTAAAATCATGCACATCGTAAAAGCACTTGATATCCCAAGAGGAAGTTTTTATCAATACTTTGAAGATTTGAAGGATTCATATTATTATATCTTGTCACAGGAAACTGTCGAGATTCATGATTTATTTTTTAATTTACTAAAAGAATATCCTCTAGAAGTTTCTCTTAATAAATACAAGTATCTTCTTCTTGAAAATTTAGTAAATTCGCCCCAATATAATCTTTATAAATATCGATTTTTAGATTGGACTTATGAATTAGAAAGAGATTGGAAGCCTAAAGGCGAGGTAACTGTTCCCGCTCGTGAACTTGATAATCCTATTTCCCAAGTATTAAAATCAGTCATTCACAATCTAGTTTATCGCATGTTTAGTGAAAATTGGAATGAACAAAAGTTTATTGAAACTTACGATAAAGAAATCAAATTGCTCACAGAGGGCTTGCTTAATTATGTTACTGAAAGCAAAAAATAGAAAGGAATTTTATGTTTTTAGCACTTAGAGAAATTCGTTATAATAAGGCTCGCTACACTTTAATCGGAGCCATTATTTTTTTAATCGCTTATGTAGTTTTTATACTGTCTGGCCTTTCCGTTGGACTTGCCAATCAATTTAAACAGTCGGTTATTGATTGGAATGCCGAGAAAATAATTCTATCAACCAGTTCAAACAATATTATTTCTGCTTCGCAAATTTCTTCTAGTGATTTAGAAAAAATTAAGGTGGAAAATGGCTCAGAATTATCATTGTTTTCCACTTCAATGCGTAAGACAAATAGTGAACGAAGCAATATCACAGTGATGGCTTTACCAAGCGATTCAAATATCATGCCAAAAGTCCTTGATGGGAAAAAATTTGCTGACAATAGTTTAGATATTATTATCTCGAAAAAATTGGCTAATCAAGGATATAAGATTGGTCAAGAAGTTTCCATTGGTAATAACAATATTAAGCTAAAAATTGTCGGTATTTCTAAAACATCTTCGTATTCTGCAAGCCCAACCGTTTACACCTCTTTTTCTGCCCTCAATCAAATAAAATATGGCAAGAATAGTAAGACACCTTTTTCTGTGAATGCTCTAGTTGTCAAATCAGGAAAAATTGATATCAATTCAGCAATTTCAAATCAATATAAAGTAATTTCTATTCCTGAATTAATAAACGACATTCCTGGATACTCTGCGCAAAATATGACGCTAAGCGCTATGATTTATTTCTTATTCCTCATCGTTCTACTAATCATCGGAGTATTTATGTATGTGATTACCTTACAAAAAGTACCAATTTTTGGAATCATGAAAGCACAAGGAATTTCAAATACTACAATCATGAACTCCTTACTTGGTCAAACTTTCATTCTTAGCTTATTGGGTGTTTTAGTTGCCTTTGTTGCGAGCTATGGTACCAGCTTTATCCTACCCGAAGCGATGCCTTTTGAAGTTAGCATAACAAACTGGTTACTTTACTCTCTCATTCTCATCATCGTATCAATTATTGGGTCACTTTTTTCAATCATTACAATTCGCAAGATTGACCCAACAAAAGCAATTGGAGGTTAAAATGAAAGCAATACTTAAAATGGATAATATTACAAAATCCTTTGGGAGTGGCCATAATAAGATTCAAGCTCTAAAAGGAATCAACTTAGAAGTGAACCAAGGAGAATTTGTTTCAATTATTGGTCCTTCTGGTTCTGGGAAAAGCACTTTCCTTACAATAGCAGGAGGATTACAGAGTCCTACTTCTGGAAATATAACGATTAATGGGTTAGATTTTACACCACTTTCAGAGAAAAAACGTTCTAAACTCAGATTCAAAGAAATAGGATTTATCTTACAAAGTTCAAACTTAATTCCATATTTGACGCTTGAGGAACAATTTCTTTTAATTGATAAAATTAATCATGAAAAGTTAGCTTCTAAAAAAGGGCTTGAACTTCTCGACTCACTTGATATTTTGGATTTAAAAAATAAGTATCCTAGTGACCTTTCTGGTGGTGAACGACAAAGAGCAGCCATTGCCCGTGCATTATTTAATGAACCCAATCTAATATTAGCTGATGAACCGACAGCAAGTTTGGATACTGAACACGCTTATCAAGTGGTTGAATTATTAAGACAGGAGGCTCATCTAAAGAATAAAGCGACAATTATGGTAACCCATGACCAAAGAATGATTAAAAATAGTGACAGCGTCTATCAGATTGAAGATGGACTCTTATCAAAAGTTTAATATTACAGAAAAAACTACTAGGAAGTGAGTGATTTTTTCATATAATAAATAATGTCAAAAATAAAAAAACGCTCTGTACTTAAAAATATAGAGTGTTTTTTTATTGAGGTTATCTATAATGAAGTCCTTTTTGTGATTGCAGAGTATTTTATGTCCTTGTTTTACAATTAGAATAGCCGCTATTATGGAATAGTATTAGGAATCTTTATAGTTATTCGCCCATATAAATTTTCATCTTTTAAAATTCCCCAATTATTATTATTTACCTGTAGCCTCCAAAAAATAAAGTAGAGTTTACGAATACCTCTAAAGATCTATTATAAGTATCTGTTTAGCTTTTTATCCAATTTAAAATAACGCAAACTAAATTAAATTAGATAAAAACTCAGTCTTCTTTCATCTCTACGATATGTAAAACTGGTTTTTTCAAACTATAATCACCGATATTTTGGGCAAATTTCACTAAAAGAGGATTAGAATTATGCTTCTCAATAGTTTCCATAGATTCCCAATTTTCAATCATCACAAATTCATTCTGAACATTTATAGATTCATAAAGAGAGTACTCAATACATCCTGCTTCTTTTTTTGAAGAAGATATCAATTCTTGGATTTCATTTAAAAATTGAAATTTTTTATCTTCTTTGATGTAAAATTTAGCATTAACAATAATCATAATTTTTATTCCTTTTTAAAACTAATATTACTTTTTTGATCAACCAAATGATATAAACAACATTTGACCAATCAATAATTGATAAGTCATATAATAGAATATTTTGATCTTTTTTGCAAGTTTTATAACTTTCAATAAGTATCTAATTATAATTATTTAATATTTTACTTGTTAATAAACAAAATTACTATTAGCTCTATGCCAAAATGTAAAAAACTATTTACATTTTCCGAAAAAATAGCTATACTTAAATAGATATAATAATATCATGTGGGAAGTATGATAAAATTAAAACATTTTTCACATCTTAAATTTTTTTATTATTTGCACTTACCTACAACCATCACACTTCTCATCAACTATTCAGCTTTCCTTAGTAAGCTTATTGTCTACTAAATAGTTGCAAAATTGGAAACATTAGGAGGTTTCTTTGAAAAAATTTTTTTTAGTAATTAGTATTTTATTACCCACACTTTTTTTATCTGGCTGTTCTCCGACCAGAAATTCTACAAGTGAATCTGAAAACCCTTCTCAATCAAAGCCTATCAATAAAAGTAATATTGAGTATCTAAATAAAACCTATAAGGTTAAATTTCCGACTTCAAAAATTATTACAGCTAGTTTTGAATCAATGGAAGATGCGGTTGCACTTAATATCCACCCTATCGGAGGAGTAACAGTATCTGGCGAAATGCCAAGTTATCTTAAAAATAAGTTAGGAAACAATATCATTAATATTGGAGACAAATTTGGCCCAAATGTTGAATCAGTTGCTTCATTAAAACCTGATATTATCTTGGGGAGTACAAAGTTTGATGACTCAGTCACTAACAATTTAAGAAAAATCGCACCAACCATTAATGTTTCTCACAAATCTAATGATTGGGATAAAAATTTACTGTTGATGGGAACATTATCAGGTCATATTGAAAAAGCCAAAAATCTTATTTCAAGTTATGAGAATGATGTTAAATTTTTCAAAAAAGATAATCCCCAAATTAATGACAAAAAAATTATGATTATTCGAATAAGAGAAGGTGAACTTTGCCTTTATGGTGAAGACTTCTATTACAATCCTATGCTTTATAAAGATTTAAGCTTTTCAATGCCTAAAGAACTTTCAACTGTCAAAGGCCAAACAACGATTTCAAAAGAGCAGCTTTCAAAAATTGAGAGTGACATCATCCTTATTCAATTTATGACCTCAGAAAACAAAGCATTCCCAAATGCTTTAAATGATTTAAAAAATGACACAATTTGGAAAAATATACCCGCAGTAGCCAATCATAAGGTATTTTATAATGTTGTTGACGGAGGGTATCAAGGTGGAACATACCTTAGTAAAGAAGTAATGCTGAGAGCGCTAAACGAAAAAGTATTTAAATAGAAAGATAGTATTCAATGAAGTTTAAGTATGTATTTTGGAGTATGGTTGCTTTAATGTTATTTTTAATCTTTAGCTTTCTTTCTCTTACTTTTGAATTAAAAAATCCACTATCAGTTTTCGTAGAAGTGATATTTAATTACAGTAATACCAATCAAAGTCACATCATCCTCATTTCACACCTCGCTCGTGTCTTAGTCGCTCTTCTTGCCGGTGCAAGTTTAGCCCTTGGGGGCTTTATCATGCAATTACAATATCAAAATGATCTAGCAGATCCTACTTTGATGGGTGTAAGTGATGGGTCAGCACTCTCTATAGTCATAGGAATGATATTTTTTCCAAATTTAACAATGTTGGAACGAATTATTTTCTCCATTATTGGTTCATTTTTGGCCTACAAAATGATATCTTGGACTTACAAAATACTTTTTTTTAGGAAATCTTATCTAACTTTTCCTCTAATCGGCATTGTAATTAGCATGCTCTTGAATAGTATAACTACATCTTTAGTCAGCTATTATAATATAGCGCAGTCAGTAAATTCTTGGTATAATAGCCGCCTTTACCGTGTTTCTATTTCTGATGTTATTTACTTTTTGCCAGTATTATCATTTCTAATAATCCTAACAATTTTATTCAGAAAACAGATGGACGTTTATGCTTTCGGTCATTCGCTGGCAACTTCTGTCGGGATGAATCGTTTACAGTGGGGAAAATTCTTTAGTATAAGTGTTGTAGCATTAACAGGTATAAGCGTGGGTATTGTAGGTCGAATTGCCTTTGTAGGACTGATAATTCCACATATAGTCAAATTAACAATTGGTAAAAAATATGCTTCCTCAGTACTTTTTGTTCCAGTCGCTGGAGGAATATTTGTAGTTATAAGTGATTATTTTTCAAGGTATCTAAACTATCCTTTCGAAACACCAATAGGAGTTGTTATTGCTTTAATAGGGGTCCCAATATTTCTCTATCTAATTCGGAAAGGAGCAACAACTCATTAGAATGAAAAAATCTCTCTTATTCTTTGCCACTGTATTTATTTTATTCATTTCTTGCTACTATTCACTTGTTTCAGGAACTTATAATCTTACAAATTCTCAATTAATAAATATATTATTTGAGCACAATGTAAACTCACAAGCTTGGTTGATTTTATGGGAATTTAGAATCCCTCGATTAATACTATCTGCACTAGTCGGTGGATCTTTAGCTATCGCTGGATATATTCTACAAACATTAACTAGAAATCCTATTGCTGATGCTGGATTGTTAGGAATAAACTCTGGATCCGCATTTGGAAGTGTACTTTATTACTTTATTGTTGGAAGTTACTATACTGAAGCTAACCAAATACAAAGTATATTCTTAATTATCTTTGGTATTTTAGGTGCTTTGTTTGCACTTCTTTTAAATTTTTCACTATCTTTAAATACTTCAGGGTTAAATATGTCTAGATTTATTTTAAATGGAATTGGAATCAATATTGGTTTTTCGGCCCTGACAACTTACTTTTCATTAAAAATAAATAATGATGACTATTCACGTGTCAATACTTGGTTACAAGGATCAATCAGTCAAGCGAATTGGATATCAATCAACCAAATTTTCCCCTGGGTATTAATCACCTTTCCTTTAATATTGATATTTCAAAAACATTTGAACTTACTACGTTACTCAGATTCACAATTGAAGAATATAGGATTTTCAATGAGTTATTGGCGACTCTTATTTATACTACTCGCGGCTATTCTGGTATGTTCTAGTGTCATAGCTGCTGGCAACGTAGCATTTGTGGGTCTCATTATTCCATACCTCTCTCTGAAATTTTTTAATCATGGTTCCAAATGGCTTATTCCTGCTATATTTATTAACGGAATAAGTTTAGTCACTTTATGTGATACTTTTGTAAGAAATATCTTTGCACCAAATGAATTACCTCTAAATTCAATAATAGGATTAGTCGGTATTCCTTATCTATTTTTAATTTTTATTACTAACTCTAACAAAGTGAGGAAGAAAAACAATGCAACAAATTATTAAAAAAATAGGAGAGTATTATTTAGATATCTACTCCCCTCCTGACATATCGGATAGAAGTAAGCTGCCAGTTTTGTATGTTTTAGATGGTGACGCTTTTGCATTAACAATTTCAGAAGCTGTTAAATTACAAACAAGGAATTCACGCAAAACTGGTGTTGAACCAATGATTATTGTTGGTATCGGATATCATAATTCTTCCCCTTTTAATAAGAAAAAAAGATTTATTGATTTTACACCAACAAAAATACATGAAGATAATCCTAATGATTTCAGATTTGGTATGCCTAAAGGTGGAGGGATTGATCAATTTTTAGTTATGTTTGCTAAGATGCACCAATTAATCATAGATGATTTTCCCATTGATAAAAATCATATCGGAATTTTTGGCCATTCATTAGGTGGATTATGTGTGTTAGAATCTATGTTGAGAGATGAGCTAGATTTTTTAACTGATTTTTTAGCAGTTAGTCCTTCATTATGGTGGGATCAAGAAGAATACTTTAATAAACTTATCACCTTTGATAATTCTAAAACACTTCATAAAAGAGCAATTATAAGTGTTGGTTCTGATGAGGGGGATATGGTAAACCTATCACATCATGCCTTTGATTTAATTACTTCATACTCTATCATTGACGCATGCGAATATAATACCATCAAACATGAAAATCACATGTCTGTTGTTTTTACAGTGATAAGCCGCTATCTTCGTTGGTTCTCCAATGCTCCCTCTGAAGTTTTAGGAGGGAATAAAGTTGAAAGATGAAGCGTTAATAACACATCATTTGACCTTAAGCTATCAAAAAAAGATAGTTGTAAGTTCTTTAGATATTTCTTTTTTAAAACATCGGGTGTCAGTTATTGTAGGTCCAAATGGATGTGGAAAGTCAACTCTGCTAAAAGGACTTGGAAGAGTTTTAAAACATGATGGTGAAATACTACTAAATCATAAAAATATCCTCGAACTATCTACAAAAGAAATTGCTAAACAGTTAGCTTTTCTACCTCAAAACTCCCTATCCCCAGAAGATTCAACCGTTAGAGAGGTTGTCAGTCTTGGACGTTATCCCTATCAAGGAATATTTCAGAAAAGAACAGATGAGGGCGAGAATATTATTGATAAAGTTTTAGATGAAACCGGCTTAACATCACTTGCAGGTGAGCGTGTTCAAACATTATCTGGTGGACAAAAGCAAAGAGTCTGGATTGCAATGGCTTTATGCCAACAGACAGACATAATCTTATTAGATGAACCCACAACCTATTTAGACTTAGGACATCAGATAGAAATATTGAATCTATTAAAAGATTTAAATATAAACAAGGGGATAACCATTGTGATGGTATTGCATGATCTAAACTTAGCAGCAAGATTTTCTGATTATATGATCGGGATGAAGTCTGGATCTGTCCACTATCATGGAACTCCAAATGACATTATGAAAGCAGAAATTTTAAAAGAACTTTTTGATGTTCAAGCTTTCATGGGAAAAGATCCTGTTGATGAAACTCCTATCTGCCTAAGATTTGAATGAAACTAATCTCTTAATATTTATATCTGAATGTTTTCATAAGCTAGATTCACCTATTGTTCTATTCTTCAATTTTTCTTTATTCAATAAGTTTAAATTCTCACTTAGATTAATAATTATTTAGCAAAGTAAAAAATAAAAATATAAAAGCATCAACTAACGTCGAGTTGGTGTTTTTGTTTTTTTAGCGAGTCACTAACGACTCTAAAGAATCCCTCGCGAACAAATGTTTTTCATACAATTATCCTTAATACTTATGATTAAGGATGAGTATTACAAGAAATTTTATAGATAAAAATTAAAGTATTTTTATATCTCACGATTATATACTAAACCATTGCATAAAGAACCTCTTGTATAATACAAAAATTATTCACCTTTCATTTTAAATTTTATGTTTTATAAAACATTTGACATTTTAAGTGTATGGTGTATAATAGTACACATATAACAAAGGAGACTTATGTATATAGATCCCAATAATAAAGATGCAATCTATGAACAAATTGTATTCAATATAAAAAAAGATATCCTTCAAGGGATTCTCAGTCCTGAGGATAAAATTTTATCGGTTAGAGAAATGTCAAAAAAACTAGGAGTTAATCCTAATACAGTTGCCAAAGCCTATAAAGAATTAGAGTATCAAAATGTAATCGTGACAATTAAAGGAAGAGGATCTTTCGTTAAGAGATTTGAGGAATCAGATACAGAAATTGATATTCAAACTCAAAAAAAATTAAAAAAAGAACTCCAATCATGGTTGGTAGAAGCACGCTACGCTAAGATACCTAAAGATATAATTTATGAATGGATAAAGGAAGAGGAGTATTAAAATTGGAAATTCAAAATTTAAGTAAATCTATTGATGGTGCTGTCATATTAAAAGATATTAATCTATCAATTCCCAAAGGAAGCATCTTTGGAATTGTAGGAAGAAACGGTTCTGGTAAAACGACACTATTTCGTACAATAGCCAGTCATTATCTAATGGACAGCGGAACTATTCATATCGATAATCAGAACATTAATAAAATAACCCATCTTAAAAATGATATTTTTTATCTTGATATTCAATACCAACCCTTGAATAGAATGACCTTGCAAACAATTGAAAACTACTTCTCTTTAATTTATCCACTTTTTGATAAAGCGAGATATTGGGAGTTGATTAATGAACATCAATTGCCTGATACTCAATTTCAAAAGCATTCTAAAGGAATGCAATGCCTAATTCTGGTGATTCTTGCTCTTTGCTCGAATTGTTCCTACATTATCTTAGATGAGCCGCTTGATGGTCTTGATGTCATTGTACGTAAACAAGTGATTGATTTAATGATCGATGCTATCAGTGAACAAGAACGGAGCATCATTTTAGCTTCGCATAACCTAAATGAATTAGAAAAGCTTGCAGATCAAGTCGCATTTCTAAAAGACCATTCGATTATTTCGACAATAAACCTTTCGACAGTAAAAATGTCAATACGTAAAATTCAAATGGCATTTAAAGATTTCGAGTTACCACAATTTATAAAAGAGGAAGCTAAATATATTAACAGTGAGGGTCGAGTAAGTACTGTAATATTTGAAAACTATACCGAAGAAATTAAACAGCACTTACTTAGCTATGAACCACTATTAGTAGAAGAGTTACCTTTAACATTGGAAGATATTTTTATCAGTAAATTTTCAAATAACAATTAATGAAAGAGAGTAAGCAAGGAATCGACATAAAAAAATTAAATCAACTCACTTGGAAAAGAGCCAGACCAATTATTTTAAGCTTAGGCTTACTTTTAATGGTCGTTTCAGTTTTCGTTGGATATAACTCAACTAATAATTGGCACAAAGATCAAAACTTTATTCACTCAAATAAAGCAAAAGAAAATTATAATTTATTTGTTCAAGAACAAAAGACATTAGAAGAAAAAATTAACACAAAATATCAATCATCTAAAGATTATCAAAAGGCCTCTGATTATGGATATAATAACGGAGCTCAACTCATTCATTTTGATAAAAGAACAGGAAAATTTTCAATTGAGTATGAAAGTTTTAAAAGTTTTTATGGATATATTCGTACAAAACTTTTCCATAATCACGGTCTTGCTAATTTGATTAATTCTGGCTATATCGTTAGTACAACCAATATCTATAGAGGACTATCATTAATAAGTTTAATATTTTTAATAGTTGGATTTTTGATTAGTTTCCTAGATTATAAGACTAATTTTGTTTTGCTCTTATTTTCTTCCGGTTATCGTAGAAGTGATATTTTAAAAAGTAGTATATTGACATCGTTAGTTCCATTAATAGTTTTGTCTATTATTGCCATTGGTATTAATATAACAATACTCTATTCTAGTATCCCATTGCATTATATCAACTACCCATTGAACAAAATAATTTTTTATCATTTATGTCTTCTCATAGTGGCAATCTTCTATTATTTTGTTGGACTTTTTTCTGGGATAATATTCGGCCAAGTGTTTACTGCAATAATATCTTTGATCGGATTTATATTTGGATTGGAATTAATCAAGACAAATTTATTAGATTTATTTGATGCAATTTTTCATAAGCAAAATTATGGAGTTTATGATTCCTCTTTGTTTTCTAGATTTGACTCTGGTCTTTATTGGTTAATTCTTGTTGTTATCACCATTATGCTTACATTTACAATTTATTTTAGTTCTCGATTTTTCTATAATAAATTAAGCTTAGAAGAACGTGGGAATTATATACTCTTTCCCAATCTGCGTCTTCCAATTTCCATTGTTGCGGCTCTCTTCACCTCGTACAGTTTGTCAGGAAATCTTGGATTAAGTAATAAATACAGTACTGTCTCTACTTCTTCCCTTCTTAGAGATAATATAATATATGGTCTGATCATATTTTTTATAACATTTTTCATTTTTGTAGTCATTAATAACTACAAGCAAATATACGAAAGATTTTCTAAAATTTTAAATAAATAAATAAAAAAGGCCATAGTCATAGTGACTAGCGCCTTTTTTACTTATCATCTAAATTTTTAAAGTATGACCTATTATTATCAGCTAGTCTATCTTTATCCATGTAAAATTCAAAAAATTTTATTATCTATTTTTCTTCAATTCAATCGTTCTTATTGAACACTTCTTTCAAATTATCTCTCACACATATTCTTTTGATTCCCTTTTATAAAGTAAAAAAATGCCTTTTCTACGTTAATAATTAAACATAGAAAAGACATTTATTAAATTCTGATATTGATAATCAAAACCATCTAAACCTTATTTTTTAAGGTTGTAGAATGCTTTAAGACCTTTGTATTGAGCCACTTCAGCCAATTGGTCTTCGATACGAAGCAATTGGTTGTATTTAGCCATACGGTCAGTACGTGAAAGTGAACCAGTTTTGATTTGACCAGCGTTAGTTGCAACAGCGATATCTGAGATTGTTGAATCTTCAGTTTCACCTGAACGGTGAGATACGATTGCTGTGAAACCAGCTTCTTTAGCCATTTCAATAGCTTCGAAAGTTTCTGTCAAAGTACCGATTTGGTTAACTTTGATCAAGATAGCGTTTGAAGCATTTTCACGGATACCACGTTCAAGGTATTTAGTGTTTGTAACGAAGAAGTCGTCACCAACGAGTTGAACTTTTTTACCAAGACGTTCTGTAAGGATTTTCCATCCATCCCAGTCATTTTCGTCCATACCATCTTCAATAGTGATGATTGGGTATTTAGAAACGAGTTCTTCAAGGTAGTCAACTTGTTCAGAAGCTGAAAGTTTTTTACCGCCTTCGCCTTCGAATTTAGTGTAGTCGTAAACACCGTTTTCGTAGAATTCTGATGATGCACAGTCGAAACCGATCATAACGCCATCTTCACCAGCTTTGTAACCAGCTGCTTCGATTGCTTTAAGGATAGTTTCTACACCGTCTTCAGTTCCGTCGAATTTAGGAGCGAATCCACCTTCGTCACCGACAGCTGTTTCAAGTCCACGAGCTTTAAGAATTTTCTTAAGAGCGTGGAAGATTTCAGCACCCCAACGAAGCGCTTCTTTGAATGTAGGTGCACCAACTGGTACGATCATGAATTCTTGGAAAGCGATTGGAGCGTCTGAGTGAGAACCACCATTGATGATGTTCATCATTGGAGTTGGCAATACTTTAGCGTTGAATCCGCCAAGGTAGTTGTAAAGTGGAACACCAAGTTCATCAGCAGCAGCACGAGCAGCAGCGATAGAAACACCAAGAATAGCGTTAGCTCCCAATTTACCTTTGTTTTCAGTACCGTCAAGAGCGATCATTGCACGGTCAATAGCTTGTTGGTCAGTAACTTCATAACCGATGATAGCTTCAGCGATGATGTTGTTTACGTTGTCAACAGCTTTTTGAGTACCAAGTCCGTTGTAGCGAGATTTGTCGCCATCACGAAGTTCAACCGCTTCGTGTTCACCAGTAGAAGCACCTGAAGGTACCATACCGCGACCGAATGCACCGTCTTCAGTGTAAACTTCAACTTCAAGTGTTGGGTTACCGCGTGAGTCAAGGACTTCGCGAGCATAAATATCAGTAATAATTGACATTTTAGTCTCCTTATTATTTTTAAGTGCGTCTGCACTCTTAATACATCTTTGATTTTACTATTTTTTGAAAGATTTTTCAAGTGAAAATCTTCGCAAACCTAAACTTCAAAAGGTTTTGCGCTTACATTTTGAAATTTTATCATTTGAATAATAATGAAAAAGGATAGAAAAAATCTATCCTTAATTTTTATTCTGTTTCAATTAAGCCATAACGACCATCTGTACGACGGTAAACGACATGTGTTCCATTACTGTCAGCATCAGTAAAGACATAGAAATCATGTCCCAACATATCCATTTGAAGTACTGCTTCTTCAGCATCCATCGGTTTTAAAGCAACATGTTTAGTCCGTACAATATCTACGTGATCCTCAGCAACTTCATCAGTTTTATCTAATGGAGCAAATTCATCACCAAAAACTTGTCCAGTTGGGACAGCATTGCGTGGTTTACGGTTCATACGTGTCTTGTATTTACGAATTTGACGTTCGAGTTTTTCTTCAACAAAATCAATTGATGAGTACATATCTTGTGAAGTGTCTTCTGCACGTAGAGTTACATTTTTGGCTGGAAGAGTTACTTCAACTTTAGCTCGTTTTTCAGTGTAAACTTTAAGATTAACATAGGCTGTTACTTCATGACCATCGTTGAAATATTTATCAAGTTTTCCGATTTTATCTTCAACATAAGCGCGGATTGCATCAGTCACTTCGACGTTTTCGCCACGGATATTAAATTTGATCATAAGAGTACCTCTTCAACAGTTCTTTTTGTTTCAATGAAGCCCTTAAACTTTTGGAATTTTCAGGACTTCTGAATCTTTTCGAACTGTCCTTTCCTTTATTTCTAATTTAATTATAACATGAAACAGCTTTCATCTCAAACAATTTGAGCGATTTTAATTTTTTTATTAGAAGCACCAATGGAAATATGATTTCCTGCTTTAATCTCACCCGAGAGCAATTGTTCACTTAAAAGATCTTCAACTTCTTTTTGGAGTGCTTTACGCAATGGACGTGCCCCATATTCTGGGTCAAATCCTACTTCAGCGATTAGTTTTATTGCTGATGGCGTAAGTTTCACATGAATATCTTGTTCCGCCAAACGTTTAATCAAAGATTTGCTCATAATCTTAACAATTTGTTCAATTTCTTGACTTTCCAATGAATGGAAAACAATGTTTTCATCAATACGATTGAGAAACTCTGGACGATAATGACGTTTAAGTTCTTCCAAAATTCTTGATTGCATAGCTGAGTAGTCAGCCGTGATATTTTTTGCACCAAAACCAACTGTTTTATCATCACGAAGAGCCGTTGCACCCAAGTTTGAAGTCATGATAATAATTGTATTTCTAAAATCAACTTTGCGGCCTTTAGTATCTGTCACAAATCCATCGTCTAAAATTTGGAGCATGATATTGAAAACGTCTGGATGAGCTTTCTCAACTTCATCTAAAAGAACCACAGAATAAGGTTTATTACGAACACGTTCAGTCAATTGACCACCTTCATCATAACCAACATATCCTGGAGGTGCTCCAATCAATCGTGAAGTAGAGTGTTTTTCCATAAATTCACTCATATCCACTCGAATCATGTTGTCTTCACTACCAAAAACGCTATCAGCTAAGGCCTTAGCTAGCTCGGTTTTCCCAACACCAGTTGGTCCAAGAAACATAAATGAACCCATTGGACGGCGACTATCAGCCACACCAGAACGTGCCCGACGAATGGCTCTTGAAACCGCAGAAATTGCTTCTTCTTGACCAACGACCCGTTTGTGCAATTCTTTTTCAAGATTAATCAAACGGTCGCTTTCAGATTTAGTCATTTGAGTAATTGGAACACCTGTCAGCGTTGAGGCAACAGCAATAACAGCTTGGTCAGTAACTTCTTGACGTTTTTCCTCTTTTATTGAGAATTTATAAATTTTGTCAGAAATTTTTTCAACAGCTTTTTCTTTGATGCGAGAGGCTTTAACATCAAGTTTAATGACAGCTTCCGCTAGCTCTTCTTGAGCTTTAACTAAGTCTTTCTCTAATTCAAGACGTTTTGTTTCTTGGTTTTTAACAGAAATTTTAACTGCTGCCGCTGCTTCATCAAGCAAGTCGATGGCTTTATCAGGCAATTTGCGGCTGGTCATGTACCGAACACTAAGTGTCACAGCGCTTTTAATCGCTTGGTCAGTAAATTTTACTTGATGATAATCTTCAAATTTTTCACGTAACCCTTGTAAGATAGCAATCGCTTCATCTGGGCTTGGCTCATCAACATTGATTCTTGCCAAACGACGTTCTAATGCTTCATCTTTTTCAATGTATTTTTGGTATTCATGATAAGTCGTTGCCCCAACCATTTGAAAATCACCACGTGCAAGGGCTGGTTTTAAAATATTTGCTGCATCATTGACCGAGTCCATGCCCCCGCCAGCACCAATAATTGTATGCAATTCATCAATGAAAATGATGACATCTGGGTCAGCACTTACTTCTTCAACAATTGCTGTCAAGCGGTCTTCAAATTCACCTCTAAATTTTGTACCAGCAACAACAGTTGCCATATTTAGGGCCATAATCCGGCTATTCATCAAACCGATAGGTACTTGGCCGTTGACAATTCTTTGAGCCAATCCCTCGATTATTGCTGATTTACCAACACCAGGTTCACCAACTAAAACAGGGTTATTTTTTGTTCTACGACTAAGAATATGAATCAAACGGTCAACTTCTGCTTCCCGACCAATCATTGGGTCAAGCTTTCCTGAACGAGCAGCTTCAGTTAAATCTGAAGAAACTGAATCCAAAGTTGGTGTACTTGAATTCTCTGCTACCCCTTTTGCCATCTTACGTTTGGACATTGGTGTTACAGCTTTTTTGTTTTCTGGAACTTTAAGTCCTGTTCTTTTTTCAATTTCTTTTCGCAAAGAAACAATGTTGATTTTTTGTAACTTCAAAAGTTGAAGACCAAAACCATCTTCGACTTGAAGTAATGCATAAAGCAAGTGCTCTGTTCCTACTGCTTCTGCATTATTATGAACTGCCAAAAAGCTAGCTACAGTAACCACTTCTTCTGCGCGAGGAGAGAAACGTAATTCAGAACGTTTCACTTTGACATGGCTAGATAAATCTTCCAAATCAATCAGTAAGTCTGAAGAATCAACATTCATTCCAGCAAGAATACTGTAAGCAATTGAGCCTGAAGTAGTAGCCATTGCTGCCAATAAATGAGCACTTTCAATCGTACCGTATTGATATTGGTGGGCATATTCTGCTGCTTTCTCGAAAATTCGGTCCAGCGTTGGTGTATATTTTACATTTTCAAATTTCATCGTCACGATCCAATCTGTTTATTATACTTTTCATCATTATACCACGAGTAAAGGGACTGATGGCTCCGTCAGTGATTACGAGCAATAGTAAATTCCCTTCACGTTCTGTCAGTACTTTTTCATCAAAAAGAAGTTGAACGATGTCATGAGCAGCCTTACTTGAGAGATTTGCTGGAACCTTTTGATAAAGGGCCGTTAAAAATTCATGACGAGCGGAATATTGATATTTTACAATTTTGATGTAACCACCGCCACCACGTTTTGATTCTACATCAAAACCTTTAGAGGCTGTAAAACGAGTTTTAATAACATAATTAATCTGACTTGGAACTACGTCAAATTGATTAGCTAAATCAGCCCGTTTTATTTCAATAACCTGTGCTTCTTCTAGGAGTTGTCTCAGATAAGCTTCAATAATATCTGATGTGTTTTTTTGACCTGCCATCGATCCATCCTTTCTTTTATCCATTTTCTAAATAATCTTTGACTATTACTGACTATTATACCTAAAAAATACTTTTTTTACCAAAAATAGCGTTTTTCAGCAACTGAGCATTTGGTTAGAAAGAAGTTTTTGTAATAGAAAAAAATAAAAAAACCGTTACTTGATGTGCACCCCAAAAGTTAGACTTTTTATCCAAGTAGAAATTGGAAAGGTTATAATAAACTAGACACAAAGTTAAGAGAAATCGTGGAAAGGTTTATTATGGCAAGAAGAAAATTCGATAAACAATTTAAAAATTCTGCAGTAAAACTCATTCTTGAAGAGGGTTACTCTGTTAAAGAAGTCAGCCAAGAGCTTGAGGTTCATGCCAATAGTCTTTATCGCTGGGTTCAAGAAGTTGAAGAATATGGAGAAAGTGCTTTTCCAGGCAATGGGACAGCCCTAGCTGATGCCCAACATAAGATTAAATTGTTAGAGAAAGAAAATCGTTATCTTCAGGAGGAACTTGAACTTCTAAAAAAGTTCCGGGTCTTCTTGAAGCGAAGCAAGTAAAACGTTTTGAATTTCTCTTGAAACATCATGGGAAGATAAAAATTAAGCATGCAGTAAAAGTTCTTAAGGTTTCTCGCTCAGGTTTCTATGAATACATGCATCGTCGTCCTTCAAAACAACAAGTGGAACGAGAAATCCTCTCTGAATACTGGTATTTTGACCAACACGAAACGTGTTGGAAAACTGATGCACTTGATGGGACTTTATGCTAAGGGAAGCCGTTATAAATATAAACATTACAACAGAAAAGGAGCTTCGCTTTCAAGACCCAATTTAATTAATCAGATCTTTAAAGCAACAGCTCCTAATAAAGTATGGCTGGGAGACATGACCTATATTGGAGCTATACTATAAAAGTGGACAGAAAATTGTGTGTTATAATGGAAAGGTTATAATAAACTAGACACAAAGTTAAGAGAAATCGTGGAAAGGTTTATTATGGCAAGAAGAAAATTCGA